>JADFPB010000096.1 GCA_022562515.1 Chloroflexota bacterium
AGTACGAGGACGTAACTGCCGAGTGGCTGACCGCGGCGCGGCGCGTGGGCGGGTGACAGCCGCTGCAGAAGAGATGGGCCGCGCGGGCCTGCTGCGGTAAGAAACCGCCATCCAGCGGGTGGGCCTGCGCAAAACACGAATTCCCGTGCGGTCACGCAGCACGTATTACGGTTATTGCCGGTATGCCGGCGCCCGATTGCAGTCAGTATGGAACCATGCCCCACTACGATGTCGCCGTTATTGGCACGGGACCTGCCGGCCAGAAAGCGTCCATTCAGGCCGCCAAACTCGGCCGCAGCGTCGTCGCCATAGAGCGCAGCGCGGACGTTGGCGGCGGAGCGTTATCGACTGGCACCATCCCGAGCAAGACTCTGCGAGAGGCGGTCCTGTACCTGACCGGCTTCCGGCAGCGCGGGCTATACGGCGTCAGCTACCAGGTGAAAGAGCGCATCGCCATCACCGATCTGGTCTATCGCGTAAATCACGTCATCCGAGAACAGGTCGCCGTGGTGGAGTCGCAGTTGCGGCGCAACAACGTCGACATCGTGAGGGGCAACGCGTCGTTCGTTGACGAGCACACCATCTCGATTGAGACGAAAGGCGCCGATGAGCCGCCCGAGCGGATAACGGCCGATGTCTTCGTGATCTGCGCCGGCAGCGAGCCGTTCCGGCCGCCGCAGATTCCCTTCGACGGCAAGCGCATCTTCGACACGGACAATATCTTCCAGATGGGTGAGATCCCGCGCACTATGACGATAGTCGGCGGCGGCGTGATCGGCATCGAATACGCCGGCATGTTCTCGGCCCTCGAGGTGCGGGTCACAGTAGTCGAGAAACAGGACCAACTGCTCGGGTTTGTAGACCCCGAGATCATCGACGCTCTCGTCTATCACATGCGCGATCGCGGGGTCGTGTTCAGGCTGGGTGAAGACGTATGCAACGTCTCGGTAACAGATGGTTCCGTCGTCTCAACCACCGCGTCCAACAAGACGATCGTGACCGAGTCCCTGCTTTACACTGCCGGCCGCCAGGGCGCCACCGCCGGAATGGAGCTTGAGGTGATTGGCATCGAGCCGACGCCGCGCGGTCAGATTCTTGTCAACGACGATTACCAGACGGTGGTCCCGCACATATATGCCGCGGGAGACGTGATCGGCTTCCCCGCCCTTGCGGCAACGTCGATGGAGCAGGGCCGGATCGCCGTGCGCCATGCGCTGGGTGAGCCGGTAACCCGGCAGGAAGACCTGTTGCCCTACGGCATCTACACGGTCCCTGAGATCTCGATAGTGGGCAAGACCGAACGGGAGCTGACCGCCGATGCGGTGCCGTACGAGGCGGGCATCGCGAAGTACGCCGAGACCGCACGCGGGCAGATCGTGGGCGACAACGTCGGCAGGCTGAAGCTGCTCGTCCACGCTGAGAGCCGCGAGCTGCTCGGCGTGCACATCATCGGCGAGGGCGCCACAGAGCTCGTTCACATCGGCCAGATGGTGATGGCGATGGGCGGCACGCTGGACGTCTTGATAAACAACGTCTTCAACTACCCGACGCTGGCAGAGTGCTACAAGATCGCCGCGCTGGACGCCTTCAACAAGCTATCGGCGCAGACGCGGCGGGACACGGAGGCGGCGTAGGCAGGCACGCCTCCACCTTCTCAGGGATCGGGCCAGTTGCGGCCGGATTTGATGGCGAATTGCCCCCGCAGGCGTGGGGCCGCGTCAATACCCGGCGCTCTTGTCGCAGACATGCCGTAGCGGCTCGCCGTTCAGGAACCTTGCCAGGTTGTCCTTGAATACCTGCCGCCGCCCTTCGTAAAGCTCCGGGCTAAGCGCAGATGCGTGCTGCGTGAGCATCACGTTTTCGAGATCCCATAGCGGGCTGTCCTGCGGCAGCGGCTCGACTTCGGTTGCGTCTATCCCCGCCCCCGCGAGATGGCCTGATGCCAGCGCGTCGGCCAGCGCCTGCTCTTCGACGATGCCGCCGCGGGAGATGATGACTACGTAGGATCCCGGCTTCATGAGGGCCAGCCGGCGTGCGTCAATGATTCCCCTCGTCGCCGGTATGAGCGGCGCGGAGATGACGAGCCAGTCCGCCTCCCGCATCAGGTCGTCAAGCCCATCCAGCCCCCGGCATTCACTTACGGCGTCGGGGACTTCCGCCGGATGCGGGTCGACCGCGAGCACGCGCATCTCGAAGGCGGATGCGCGCCGGGCCACCGCCCTGCCGATCTCGCCGAGGCTGAAGATCCCCATCGTGCGGCCGCGCAGCTCGATGATCCGGCTCTCCCACCTGCCCTGGTCGAATATCTTCTCGTCCTGTTCCCGGAACAACTGCCGGTAGTTGTGGGCCAGCGAGACCATCATGCCCAGCACATGCTCGGCCATCGGCACAACGTGCGCGCCCGGCGCGTTGGTAAGGGGGATGCCGGACTCTACGATTTCGGGGATCGCGACGATCTTGTCGACGCCCGTACCGGGGCAGGCCATCCACTTGAGCTGCCGGGCCGCCCGGAACGACGCCAGGCTCGGCCAGCCGAAGAAGACATCGGCGTCTGCGGCCGCGGCCTGCTGCTCCGGCTCTTCGTACGCAGCGACGAACTCGACCTCGGGATGCAGCCCCTCAAGCTCGTCTATGAACTCCCTGCCAAGGTGGTCCGAGCCGATCACGACTTTTGTCATCGTACCCTCCCATTCTGTCCCGTCCCCAGGATGTGGTGACGGTATCACCGATGTGACGTAGGGACCGGGCTTGCCCGGCCCGAGCGTGGTGTGCCGCCCGGCCTGCGGGCGAGGCAAGCCTCGCCCCTACGGACCTCAGAAATCCTGGTCGCCGCCTGCCGCCACCGCGCTCTCCGGCCGCCCCGGGATCACCCGCCTGCCGAGCGCAGCCGAGGCGATCACAGCCACGGCAATCGCCGATACGATCCCGCCGACGGTCAGGGCGAACTGCACGTCTACGGCGCTCGCGATGCCGCCCATGAGCAGCCCGCCGAACGCCGACGCCCCCCATGTCCACTGGTGGATGCTCATTACCCTGCCGCGAAAGCGGTCGTCAACGGTTGTCTGCACGATCGTGCTGTTGGATGTGGTGTAGAGCGCGGCGGCGGTACCCAGAAAGAACATTGCGACGATTGCCGCGGGCAGCCACGTGACCTGCGCCAGCACGGTGAGCGCAATCCCGAACGCCACGCCGGCCGGGAGCATGATCGTCGGCGTCCGGGCGGATGTGCCGAAGGTCGCGAGCAGTATGGCCCCGAACATCGCCCCTATGCCGCCACCGAGCAGCAGGCCGCCGAAGTCGTCGATGTCGCCATGCAAAACGTCCTCGGCATAGATTGGCAGGAGCGTCTGGTAGGAGGCCCCGGAGAGTCCGACGACTATGCCCATGATTATCAGGCCCCCGACGACCCGGTTTCTGCGCACGTATCCGAGCCCTTCGCGAAGATCGTGCAGCAAGCTCTCGTGCAGGCCCCCGGTCGCCTGGCGCAGCGGCTTCATGGCCGCCATGATCGCCACCGTCGCGACGTATGACCCGCCGATGATGAAGAACAGGCCCTCGATGCCGATGACCTTCACGAGCGGAGCGAAGAATATGGGGCCGATTATCGCCGAGCCGGTCGAGACGAAGGAGTACATTGCGATGCCGCCCGCGAGGTGCTTACGGCCTACCAGCGACGGCATGATCGCCTGGCGCGAGGGGATGTCGAATGAGAGCAGCACGCCCGTGGCGAGCGATATTGCGATGAGGTGCCACGGCTCGATGACGCCGGTTGCTACCAGGACGCCGGTGAGGAACGCAAGCGCGGCAAACATTGCCCTGGTGGTCATGACTAGCCGCAGCCGGTTGACGCGGTCCGCCAACACACCGCCCCACACGGACAGCAGAAGTATGGGGCCCAGGCTGGACAGGGTGACGAGGCCCAGCGCGATGGCGGAATCGGTGAGCTCGTGCATGAGCCAGAGACGGCCGGCGACGAGGGTCCACATGCCGATGTTCGAGAAGCCTGCGGCAATCCAGAAGAGCCGGTATTCACGGTACTGGAACGCCGCGAATCCCGGTCTGCTCTTTACGAATTCGCTCAGCATTTACTGCGCTCTGATTCTTCTGAGGCCGGAACTATGGCCGGTGACCGGCAGCCACTCCGAGTTCCATCTAAGGCGTCGCCTTGAAACAGGCCACCTGATGGTCGCCGGGTATCCCGGACATTTCGGTGAAATCGGGCATCGCGCGGTTGCACTCTTCGGTTGCTATCGGACACCGGGTCGAGAAGACGCAGCCGGGGGGTGGATTCAGGGGGCTCGGGATATCGCCGCGCAGCACGATTCGCTCTCTCCGGCGCTCAATCACCGGGTCCGGAACAGGCACGGCTGAGAGGAGGGCCTGCGTGTACGGATGCTTCGGGTTGGCGTAGATCTCCTCGCGGGTGGCGATCTCCACTATCTTGCCCAGGTACATGACGGCGACGCGCTCGCTGATGTGCCGGACAACCGAGAGATCATGGGCGATGAACAGGTACGCCACGCCCATCTCGGCCTGCAGGTCCTGGAGCAGGTTGATCACTTGCGCCTGGATGGAGACGTCCAGCGCGGAGACCGGCTCGTCGCAGACAATGAACGCGGGACGGGCGGCGAGGGCCCTTGCGATGCCAAGGCGCTGGCGCTGACCGCCGCTGAACTCATGCGGAAAGCGGTTCGTCATTGACGGGTTCAAACCGACCGTGACGAGGAGCTCCTCGACCCGGCTCCGATACTCGGCCTTCGAGTCGGTGAGCTTATGGACAATGAGGGGCTCGCCCACGATATTCCCTGCCGTCATTCGCGGGTTCAGAGAACCATACGGGTCCTGGAAGATGATGCCCATTCGCTGCCGGGCGGCCCGAATCTCTTTTCTGGGAAGTTTCGTCAGGTCTGCGCCCTCGAACAGGATTTCACCACCGGTCGTCTCCGCCAGATGCATGATCGCCCGGCCGATGGTCGTCTTGCCCGAGCCGCTCTCTCCAACCAGGCCCAGAGTCTCTCCTCTGTTCACTGTGAAGCTGACTCCGTCAACCGCTTTCACCGCGCCGACACGGCGTTGGAAGAGGAAGCCACGGGTGATGGGGAAGTGAACTTTCAGGTCGCGGACTTGCAGTATGACGCCGTTATCCGACGTCTGGCCTCGTCTGCCTACCGTAGCCGTCGGCGAACCTTGCGGCATCTCCGTCACGATGCCGGGGCCTCAGCGGCCGAGTGGACCCGCTCCCACTCCCAGCAGCACGACTGGTGGCCGGCCTCGACTTCGAACAGGGGCGGGTTCTCTTCAGCGCAGCGCTCCACCGCCCACTGGCAGCGGTTTCGGAAGGCGCAGCCGGAAGGTAGAGACGTGCCATCCGGAATCTCGCCTTCGATCGGCTGAAGCCGGTCCACGGAGTCGTGATCGAGCCGCGGAACCGACTTGAGGAGGCCGACGGTGTATGGATGGCGCGGCTTCGCGTACAGGTCAAAGGCCGACGCGGACTCCCGGATCTTGCCCGCGTACATCACGCTGACTCTGTCGGCATAACGCGCGACCACGCCAAGATTATGTGTGATTATCAAAAGCGCCGTTCCCGATTCACTCGCCAGCGACTGCAGCAGTTCCAGCACCTGCGCCTGGATTGTTACGTCCAGCGCTGTGGTCGGCTCATCGGCTATGAGCAACTTCGGGTTGCAACTGAGGGCAATGGCGATCATGACGCGCTGGCGCTGCCCACCGCTCATCTGGTGCGGGTGATCGCTCAGTCGCTCTCCGGCGTCGGGAATGCCCACCATCTCCAGAAGCTCGCCCGCGCGCGTCGCCGCTGCCGAGCGTGACATCCTCAGGTGCAGTTCGAGCGTCTCCGTAATCTGCCTGCCAATGGTAAGCACCGGGTTCAGGGAGGTCATCGGCTCCTGGAAGATCATGCCGATGTCCCGGCCCCGGACCCCCCTCATTCCGGACTCGCTCAGCGCGAGGAGGTCCTGGCCCTCAAACCATACTTCGCCGCTGACGATTTTCCCCGGCGGGCTCTGGATCAGCCGCATGATGGAGAGTGCCGTCACGCTTTTCCCGCAGCCTGACTCGCCGACCAGCCCCAGTGTCTCGCCCTCGTCAATGTAGAGCGACACGTCGTCAACGGCTTTGATGATGCCGGCTTCGGTCTCGAAAATCGTTGCCAGGCCCCTGATATCCAACAGGTGGCCCGCGGCGTCAGATCGCTGCGTCATTGAGTGCTGAAACCTGGGATTGTTGCCATTCTTGCGTGCTATGGACGTGATACGGCCCGTGATACGACGAGGGTTGCCAGTGCGATTCAGGCCCGTGGGAATCAGGTAATCGTAACCCACTCATTATTTGGCGTTTTATCTGGCGCTCGCTCTGGCGCATCCAAGTCGGCAGGACATGCGGGAAAGCGGGTGCCGGGATTTGCGATGGCCAGAGGTCAACCGCCGAAGGTCAACTGCCATAGGTCAACGGGAGGTCGGTGATTGAGGAGATGGAGGCAACGTCCGTTCCTGAAGCTCGGGTTGCCGGTCGCCGGGATTTTTGCGCTCGTCGTCGCATGCGGCTCGGACGACTCTCCCACAGCTCTGCCGGTTTCCACTGCGACCGCCGCGCCCGCCACGGCAGTCGTGACAGGGGCAACGGCGCCGCCTGAGACCGGGCCAACGGCAATACCAACGGCGATAGTGGGCGTGCAGACGGCTGGAGTGCCCGCAGGTGAGGTCGAACTCGGCAAGGCGGGATTCGTCCACAACGATTTCAGGACCCAGGTCGCAACCACGATCGACGTCGCGGAATCCCCTGCGCTTGGCGCCGCGCAGGGACGGACCTTCACCGTGGCGCTGCGCAATCTGAGCAGCTCGAGCGGTGATATTTCGAGTCGCGCGACGATCAACTTCGGGAGCGGGTTCCAGAATTTCGTGACGTTGCAGGGTGCGGATGGCGAATTCAAGCTGTACCTGAGCCGCAATGGTGAGCTTGGCATGGTGCCGGACGATAGCGGCTTCCGCTGACCCGATATTCGACCAGGCGGGTCCGCTCTGGAATTTGCCGGGACACTGGATCGCCCACTCGCGGCGGGCAGCTACGTGGTCGAGATCAATCTCGCGACCGTTGCACCAAATCCAATCGAGATTACACTCACGCTTAGTTAGGCGTGGGGACGCAGCCTGATGCAGGGAATCATCTAATGCAGGCATTCAACAGGCCGGAGGCTAAGCGATGGCGAACAACCCGAGGCTAAAACGGGGCGGGAAAAACTCCCGCATGGTAAGACCGGCATACTACGTATGGATAGCGTTTCCACACTTCCTGCGCCGCCCCCTGACGTCACTCGGCATAATGGCGATTCTCGGCTTGAAAAAGATTGTCGGCACCAACCGCCGGACCAGCCTCTCGCCCCTGAAGAAACTGGAAGTGCTGTCGTTCTGGGGCGTTCCTGAGATAGACGCCGCGAACTACAGGCTTGAGGTCACCGGTCTCGTCGAAAACCCGCTCTCACTGACCCTCGGCGACGTCCGGGAACTGCCCGGCGTAGAGCGAACGACTCACATGGACTGTGTCGGCGGCGCCAGGAACATATGGACCCTGCGCGGTGTTCCGCTGAAGGAGATCTTCGATCGCGCAGGGATTTCCGAAGACGCGGAATCGGTGGTGTTCAGATGCGCGGACGACTACTACACGACGCATAGGCTGAGTGATCTTGAAGAGTATGACGCGTTCCTGGCCTACGAGGTCGCGGGTGAGGACATCCGTGAACTCGGCATTCCGCTCAGGCTGGCGGTGCCCGGCACATACGGCTACAAGTGGGCCAAGTGGGTCACGTCCATCGAAATCGTAGCGGGGTTTCCCGATGGTTACTGGGACCGGCTGGGCCTGCCGAAAAGGGGCCGGGTCGGCGACATCTGGTAAGCCTGTTGGATGGGTCTGCCGGGTGATGCCGTGAATTCGGTTGTGAATAAACCGGTGATCTAAAATCCCCTCCCGAGCGAACTACTGAGTACTTGGGGATGTTCCCCAACTCGCGCAACGGGTCCTGTCGGCTCTATCCGGAGAAGGCAGGGCCCGTTCCATTTGTAAATGCGGGACGCGAAACGGCCCGCGTACGGGTCGCGGCGGCAGACCGGAGGCCTTGGCCAGCGAACGTGGCGCACCACACCTACGCGTGCAGTCGTGCGACCCGGCATCGAAGCAGCCGGGGGACGGGATGCGACCGACTTCGGCTGGACGGAGATGGGGATGTGCAAGCGTGTGAGGTGTTGCCGCGAAACGGCGTTATGCCCCAGTCTCCGCGGGCTTCGTTGACCGCTCGATGGCCTTGTTGATCAACCTGATCTGAGTTTGAGCTATATCATCGAGGTCTCTAGAGAGTATCGACTCGTTGAACGACACCCATGTCACTGCGCCCACCACGTTCGCGATCCGGAAAGATACGATAACAGTCTCGACCGTCACCGGAGTGCCTAAAATCTCTGTCGAGACCCTGATTCTGAATCGAAGGGTGTCGTCCCCTAGTGAACTGCCGGGTAGTTCCGATGCTTCAAGAACATTAAGGCCAGTCTCTTCGAAAACATCGCGGGCATTTTCCCGTACAAATTTAGCAGCGGAATCCCAAGAATTGCGCGCGCCAGTGACGTCACGATAAACGCTAGCGCTTGAATCGATCTCGCTACCAAAAATATCACCAGTCTCAAATGTACGAGTGAATCCGCCTACCCGGCCCCAGCGCTCGAGTCGGCAAACCACTTGTCAGCATCGTCCGTAGTCAGTGCCGCTGCACGGTTATCCACATACTCTGATTCCGACTCGCTGAAGTCGGACACCGGCACAGACGAGACAACTAATGCCGCAGCATCGCCATCCGTAGGGAATAGGGTTGTGGAAGAATCGTCTCCATCACTTCCGCCGCCACACGATACGGCAACCAGCGATAGCATCAAGACGAATGCAAGAATCCCACGCACTTCAGCACCTCGGACGGCGGTAGACCACAATAGGGAAGGTCCGGCAACCCGTATCGGCGAGGCTGGGCGGCTGTCGGCAAATCCGCCCGCGATATCTGGCACACCAACCGTACGCTCTCCCCGGGCCACATCCGGACAAGAGGCAGGCGTGAATAGCTGCCCGGAGTACGCCGCCCGCCCAGCTTCGCATAACATGCCCGGCACGATGGCGTCTGAGCAAGCGGTCTGCGGATGACCACTGCAGACGGTCCATATTCTGACCAGGTCTCATCCCGATGCTTGAACGATTCAAAGTCCCTGAGAAAGACCGTGTCTACGTCCGAGAGGAGCGAATGCGCGCCGCCGTGGAGACGCTCCTCCTCAAGATGGGTATGTCCGAAGACGACGCGAAGCTTTCTGCAGACGTCCTGATTCAAAGCGATCTCCGCGGCGTCGAGACCCACGGCGTGTCGAACATGCTCCGGGTATACGTCGACTGGTATTCGAAGGGGATTCTGAACCCCCGCCCGAATATCCGGGTGCTGCGGGAATCGGCCGTCACCGCGACTCTCGACGGCGATGCGGGGCTCGGTATTCAGACAGCGCCGCGGGCCATGCAGCTGGCGATCGAGAAGGCCGAGAGGCACGGCATGGGCAGTGTGAGCGTTCAGAACGGCGGCCACGTGGGAATGCTGTCCTACCACGCCATGCTGCCGCTGGAGCACGACATGATCGGCATGTGCATGTCGGCCGGAAGCGTGCGCCTATCACTGCTGCCCACGTTCGGGGCAGTGCCGCGCTTCGGCACCAATCCGCTCGCCTGGGCCGCTCCCGCCCGCGATATGCCGCCGTTCGTGTTCGATATCGCCACTTCCCAGGTCGCCGGCAACAAGCTGGGCCTGGCCGCGCGGGTCGGCGCTATGCTGGAACCGGGCTGGATCGCCGGGCTGGACGGCGCGCCGATCATGCACGAGACGCCGATGCCGGACCCGGGCCAGTACTACGTCCTGCCATTCGGCGGCACGCGGGAGAACGGCTCGCACAAAGGCTACGGTTTCGCATCGGTTGTCGAGATCCTGTGCCAGATTCTCTCAGGCAACGGGGCCAGCTTCAACAATCAGGGCAGGATGGGTCAGCACTTCATGGCCTACAAGATCTCAGCCTTCACCGACGTTGAGAAGTTCAAGGACGATATGGATAAGTTCCTTGAGGGGCTGGTGAACACGCCGCCCGCTCCCGGGCACGAACGGGTGCTCTATCCCGGACTGCCGGAACACGAGGAGGCCGAGTTGCGCCTCGCCGAGGGAATTCCCTATCACCGGGAAGTCATCGATTGGTTCCAGTCGATCAGCGCCGAGTTGGAACTGGACCTGGATTTGCCGTAGAGCCAGGGAAACCGAAGGACGGAGCTGTCAACCTCAGACGGAACGGCAACGGTTGCCGAAGCCTGGTATGCGGCGGCTCGGCTGTGCTCGCCGGGCGATGCTATTCGCTGCGCGCGAAACGACCCGCCTGATGGCGAGCCGATTTCGTTGTTTTTCGATGGAGCGGAAGACGAGATTCGAACTCGCGACCCTCACCTTGGCAAGGTGATGCTCTACCACTGAGCCACTTCCGCCAGTACCTAAAAGATAGCCAATAGCAGGCCGATTGGTCAACTTACAGCGGCTCTCCGCGCCCCTATGGGGCGGAGCGTCATCCCAATGCTGTAGCCAGTACCCGCCATGTGGTGTTGCCCGGGGGATTTCTGGCCCCGGGCCAAAAGGGAATGGACCGCGTTCGGTTGATCCGGCAATTGATTCTTAACGCCATCGTGAATCCCGTGGTGGCCGCCATCCTGCGATCTCCATTTCATCGCGCTCTCAGCAGTCGCTTTCTGCTGTTGTCGTTCACAGGCCGCGTCTCGGGGCGGCGCTACACGTTCCCCGTCGACTAC
>JADFPB010000001.1 GCA_022562515.1 Chloroflexota bacterium
CCGGCGGACGGCTCATCGGCAAACCGACCAGATGCGCGGGAACGCCCCACCGGGCGTTTCAAGAAGATAGAGAGCTCTGGTACCCGTTACACATATTGGCGCTCGAAACGTCCGCTTGAACCAGGGTAGAAACCCGAGTTCATCCTCGACGAAGTCGGGATCGGACCGGCCGGCGCAAACATAATGCCCGGACTACTCATCCGCCTCAGGCGGAAAACAGCCCGGATGCGGGGAGCTCAAAGCCCCGCAAACCAGATACGCGTGCTCCGCGACCTCCCATCGCAGAGTATCGACACAACATCGGGATAGTCACGGCAAAGGCAGCCGTCCAACAAGCCTCAATCCGCCTCAGGCGGACACGGTTTGCCGGTACATCGAGCGATGACGCCGTCCGCCTCGGGCAGACCATCCCGCCCGCGGGCGGAGTAGCCGCGCCCGGAGTTTATCCTGCCGGCAGAGCGGGTTTATGAGATAGTCTCCCGGTAATTCAACCCGCCCGGAAGATCACGATCAGGAGATCAAGATGAGTGAGACAGGCAAGATTGTTGATATCCGCCTCAACATCGCTAGCCGGGAGCCTATGAGCGTTGTGGACCGCGCCGAGGTGAAGGCCGGGGAGGGGCTTGTTGGCGATCGCCATGCGAAGCGGAAAAGCAGCCGCCAGATCCTGCTCATGGACCGCGCCATCATGGATGCGCTCGAAGTGGAGCCCGGGCAGCTTCGTGAGAACATGACGATCGAAGGCCTCTCGCTGTTCGGCCTGGAGAAGGGGCAGAAGCTGAGGGTGGGCGATAGCCTCGAGTTCCAGATTGGCGAGCTGTGCGACCCCTGCGAGAACATGGACCACATTCGGCCCGGCCTGCGCGAGAAGATAGAGGGCCAGCGAGGGCTGTTCGTGACGCCTCTCGGCAGCGGCGAGGTGAAGCTGGGCGACGAAGTCACCGTCGTTTCGTAGCCGCTGCGTTGCAGCGTCGGACAGGCACGCCCCCGGCCGCATAACGCTAACGGGAAGCTGCCCGTATGCTTCCGTGGCATCAGGAATACGGCGGCGTTCGGTTACTTACGGCGGTCGCGATTGACGCCGCCGCCTGAGCGGGGACGCGCTCGCCGGGAATTAGCCCGTTACGCTCCCAGCAGCGCCTTCGTGGAGGCGATCACGTCGTCCTCGTTGGGCATGAACGCCAGCTCCAGCGGCTTGCTGTATGGCACCGGGGTGTGCGGGGCGGTGACTCGCTTGATTGGCCCATCCAGGCTGTCGAATGCCTTGTCTGCGATGACCGCCGAGACTTCTGAGGCCATGCTGGCGCGCGGCGAGTCCTCGTCCACGATGATCACGTTGTTGGTTTTGGCCACGGAGTTTAGAAAGATGTCTTCGTCCAGTGGGGAGAGGCTGAGCAGGTCCACCACCTCCGCGGAGATGCCTTCCTCGGCGAGCTTGTCGGCTGCGTTTTTGCACACCTCGCTGGTCCAGGACATGCCGACCAGCGTGACGTCCGAGCCTTCCCGGAGTAGCCGGCCTTTGCCAAGTTCTATGGTGTACGACTCGTCGGGCACGAAGCCGGTGAGGTTGATCAGGAGCTTGTGGTTGCAGACGATCACCGGGTCATCGTCCCGGATGGCCGCTGCAAGCAGCCCGCGCACGCTGTATGGGTCGGAAGGGGCGATCACTTTGAGGCCCGGCAGGTGGGCCAGGATGGAGTAGAAGTTGGACGAGTGCTGGGCCGCATGGCCGGTGCCGGCGCCCGAGCGGGCGAATATCGTCAGTGGAATCTTGGACTGGCCTCCGAACATGTATCGGCTCTTAGAGGCGTTTGAGAGAATCTGGTCGAACGCGACTCCAATAAAGTCGAAGTACATCAGGTCCACAACGGGCCTGGTGCCGGTTAAGGCCGCGCCGACCGCGGCGCCAAGGAACCCGGCCTCTGAGATGGGCGTGTCAACGATGCGCCTTGCACCGAAGTCCTGAATCAGGCCTTTTGTGGCGGCAAACGGTCCGCCCCATGAGTCGATGATTCCCAGATGTTCCCGCCCCGGGCCTCCGGCGACGTCTTCACCCATGATGAACACGTCCGGGTCGCGCTCCAGCTCGTCGCGCAGCGTCCGCTGGAACGCGTCGCGGTACCGCTCTTCGCGGCCGGGCACGTCAATGCCGGGGCCCAACGGATTTTGCGCAATGGTTGTCATATCGATCTGGTTCTCCTGAAAATCACGACTCTCGGGGGGATTAGCGAAGGCCTTTCAAGGATGTCGGGTAGCTTACGTACACGTCCGTGTACAGCTCTTCGATCGGCGGCAGCGGGCTGTTCAGGGCGAACTCTACCGCGGCCTCGATCTCCGCTTCTATGGTGTTGCGAATCGACTCCAGCTCCGAGGCATCCATCACGCCCTGCTCCATCAGTTTCTTCTCGAAGGCAGGAATCGGGTCCTTCGCCTTCCATTCGATCTCCTCTTCCTCAAGGCGGTAGGTGCGCGGGACATCGGCATGGTAGTGGCCGTGAAAGCGGTAGGTCTTCATCTCCAGCAGAGTGGGGCCTTCGCCGGCGCGGGCGCGGGCTATCGCCTCGCCGGCGGCCTCGTAGACGGCCGTCACATCCATGCCGTCGACTACCACTCCAGGCATTCCGTAGCTTGTCGCCCGGTCAGCGATGTCCGTGATCGGGACTGCGTACTCGACGGGCGTTGACTGGGCGTACTGGTTGTTTTCGCAGGCAAATATGACCGGAAGCTTGAAGACGGCTGCGAGGTTCAGGCTTTCGTGGAAGACGCCCTGGTTGGAAGCGCCATCGCCGAAGAATGCGACGGCGACGCCGCCTGTCTCCTTGTATTTGGCGCTGAACGCGGCGCCGACGGCAAGCGGAATCCCGGCGCCGACGATGGCGTTTGCGCCGAGCATCCCCTTGGAGAAATCAGCGATGTGCATCGAGCCGCCTTTACCCTTGCACAGCCCATCGACTTTTCCGAATATCTCGGCCATCATCCGGTTGGTTTCGAGTCCCTTGGCGATGCAGTGGCCGTGGCCGCGATGGGTAGAGGCGATCCAGTCGTTATCGGTCAGGTGAGCGCAGATTCCGGTGGGGCCTGCTTCTTCACCGTCCGAGGTATGGGCGACGCCCATCGCGTTCCCCTTCTGGGTCTCTTCGAGCAGCCGCTCTTCAAAACGCCGGATGCGGTACATCGTCTCGTACATCCAGCTCAGCTTTTCCTGGGGAATCGCCATTAACCAAAACCTCTTGTTGACGCGTTGAGAAAATTTCAGACCGGTCCCGGCCGGAGCCCAAATTCGGCGCTTGTGAGCGGCGTTTCGGTGTGTGACCGGGGTGTCTTCGGTAGCCGTCGCATCGTACCATCGGGTCTACCTCTTATAAAGGAGATGCCAGTTGGGTCAGATCTGGGTTGATGTGGAGGAGAACCCGAACTCTGAGTACCTGCCGATGCGGGTCTTCGAGACGCAGGGCGCCGAGATAGTCGCGCGGGCTATTCGCGTTTCGGAGGTCTCGGGCGGCGAAGGCCCTCATGAGATCGTGGGATGGTCGAGCGAGGGCGGGGGAACGCCCGCCAATATCACCTATGCTCCGGTAACGGATTCCGGGGCCGCCGTTTCGATCCTTGTCGTTGGCGGCGATTTCGGCGTCAGGATGCGCCCGGCGGGTGATGCGGAAAACGCGGATGAATGGTCGTTGGAAAGCGATGACCAGCGGGGCGAGCCGTATCTGCTGTTGCCACCGGACGTGGAGATCGTCGAGGTCGACACCCCGAGCCGCTAAGCAGCGAGCCGTTAAGACGGCTTGCGTTCCTTGCCGAAGATATCGGCCGCGGGCATCCGCGCCGCAAACGGGCTCAGGCCTTTGGCGGGTTCTTGGGCTGGAATATTGAGCCTTCGCCCGGGAGGTTGTCCCCCACCACGCGTTTTATCTTTCGCCCGGAGGAGAACCTCGGAATGCCCCGCTGGAGGGCGAGCACTGCCACCGCGCCTACCGCTCCGAACGACGCCAGTGTCACGAACTTCTTTCGGCTTATCCCGCCTTTGCCGGCATTGCCAGCGTTTTCAACCGACTCGCTATCAGCCACAGGGCCTCCACCAACTACTTGATTCTGGTAATTCCGTGCCCGTAGATCACGCCCCCGGGTTACCTCTGGGGAATCGGACCAGATGATGATACCCCGGCGCCGGGCCGGTGGGTAGCCTGCCGGGCGCGTGATCCCCGCCACGATCGGCTGGATCCGGCCTCTGGATGCAGCTGATATTTCCACTGAATCGTCCTTGACACTGCAAATGGCAAATGATAGTTTTCACAAAGGTTGCGATGGGGGCGCAAGGCCCCTGTTCTGTGCCTGAATTTACGGCTTAAGTTCGACCTTTACGGGGGCCCAAATAGCGGATGGAACTCATCCCACTGACCGCTGACCAGTGGGGAGACGGGGGTAACGCCCTCAAGCTTCTCTGGCTATCTCTCCCCTTTGTTCTAATCGCCAGCGGGTCATTCATTACCGCTCACGCGATCATTCCGTCAGCGATAGCGACGGGCACCCTTCCACAGCGGCTCTCCAAGCTGCGCCCGGTCTTTTACGCGCTTGGGTTCCTCGCAGTTGCCGCGGTTGCAATAAACGTCGTGCTCATCATCGATTTCCTCGATTACATCGAAGTCGTATTTGGGCGCCGGTATCGGTAGGAGTTTTGGCCGGCCAGGCATCGGTGGTCGGGCGCTGAAAACAAAAGACGATTGAGCACATCTCAGACTGACCCGCCTGACACAGGCAAAAGCGGCATCCCAACCTGGGTAAAGGTATTAGTCCCGGTCATCGCGACCGGAGGACTGGCCGTCACGGGCGTCATGGTGGCCATTACCGTCTTCGTCATCACGGCGTGGCTCGATCTTCCGCTTCCGGTATTCGGATTCGACGAGCCGCCTGAGCAGCCCATCGCGTTTCCCCATACGGTCCATGCCGGCACGGATATTCTTCTCGACATCAATGGCGCGGCGCGGGTAGGCGCGAATGGCGAGGAACTGCACGGACTCGGCCTTGACTGCACCTTCTGCCACAGGACTGTTACCACGTCGGCTCAGGCCGGAATTCCGGCGGTGCAGCTGTGCTCCTTCTGCCACCGGGTCGTGGGCTCAGAGAGCAACGTCCAGTTTGAGCAGCTGCGCGGGGCCGGGCTTGAGCCGTTCGTGGGGGCAATTAACTGGCAGCGGGTGCATCGGCTCCCGGACTCTGTCAGGTTCGTTCATGACCCCCATATTCGATTTTTGACCGACAACCCCGGCGTGATCGGAAACGCGGACTCGTCCATAACCGGGCTAGCCTCCGCTCAGCCGGCGCAGGTCTGTTCAACCTGCCATGGGAGCGTCGCGACCATGGAAAAGGTAAAGCAGGTGGAGCCCCTGAAGATGGGCCAGTGCGTCAACTGCCACCGAGACAACAACGCACCTGTCGACTGCTCCACGTGTCACTTCTAGCCATGCGCCGCTTCACAGAAGGACTCTTCACAGCCCCCGATGACCACCAAAACTACTCCCCGGCAACTAGCGGATAACCAGACAACCCACTGAATGGCAGACAAAGTATCCAGAAGAAACTTCCTCTCCCTGGTCGGAGCGTCGACCACGGGAGCGGTGCTGTTCGTCGCGTGCAGTGGCATTCCCGATGAAGAGTTCATCGTCCAGGCCCCTGTCGACCTGCCGGAAGATCTGGTCAAGGGACGCGATAACTGGTTCGCCACAACCTGTGGCATTTGCGACGGCGGGGAAGGACTCATTGTCCGGGTCATGGAAGGCCGGGCAAAGAAGATCGCCGGAAACCCTGACTTTCCGGTAAACATGGGCAAGCAGAGCGTGCGGTGCGACTCGGCGCTGCAGATGCTCTACCACCCTGACCGAATCGCGCAGCCGTTGGCCCGCCACTCCAAGGGGTCCGACCTCAGCCCCATCAGCTGGGACGAAGCCAGCGCATTGCTCAAGGGGTGGGTTGGCGGCGGTTCCGTCACGGTTGCCACGAATCCGCTCCGGGGGCACCTGGGCAAAGTAGCCGCCGATTTCGCCGCCAAATTCGGCGGACAGCATATCCAGTTCGACTCGTTGGAGCAGGGTGTGCTTCACGGCGCCATGAAGAGCGTGTTTGGCACGGACCGGCTGCCGGAATTCGATATCGCCAATACCCAGACACTGGTCAGCTTCGGAGCCGATTTCCTTGGCACGTGGATCTCCCCCACCAACTTCTCCGTGAAGTACGGCGAGTTCCGGCAGGGCGAAAACAGATCGAACCGCGGCAAGCTTTACCAGATCGAATCGCGCATGTCGATCACCGCTGCGGCGGCTGATCACTGGATTCCCATCCGCCCCGGAATGGAAGGCGAGATGGCGATGGCCATCGCCAACGTGATTGTTGGTGACAACCTCGTTTCAGACGGCAACATTGCCCGCTACACCGCCAACCTGCCGGATGGCGCGCTGGAGGTGTTCGATCTGGCCACGGTATCCGGCAGGACCGGCGTGCCCGAAGACACGATCCATGACCTTGCGCAGGATCTTGCCGAGAATGGTCCCGGGCTCGTGATCGGCGGCGGCTCGGCCGGGGCGCACACCAACGGCAGTTTCAACCTGGCCGCCATATATTCCTTGAACATCCTTATAGGCTCCGTCGGGGCGGAGGGCGGCATCTTCCTTAATCCGGAGTCGCCGTGGGATGGCGTTCCATCGTCAGCGACCGGAGCCTCGTTCGAGGAGTGGGAGCGGGAGCTGTCCCAGTGGCGCGCAGGCAACGTGAACACCGTCATTCTGCGGCGGGCCGACATCATCCGCGGGCTGCCGCGGTCGGTGAACGTTCAGCAGGCGCTGGATAATGTTGAGCATGTAGTGGCGTTCACCGATATTCTCGACGACACCTCGGCTCTGGCCGACCTGGTGTTGCCCGAGGCGTCATTCCTGGAGTCGTGGGGCACAGAAATTCCGGAGCCTGCGCCGGGTTATCAGACGGTGGGAATCCAGCAGCCTGTTGTTACCCCGGCAAGGACACGCGACGGCTCGCGGGCGCTTTCAGACGCGCGCGGGTTCGGCGATGTGCTGCTTGATGTCGCCGATGGCGATCTTGGCGCTTCGTCAATGAAGAATCTGGTGGAGAAAGCTACAACCGCGCTGTTTGATCTTGACCGAAGCGCGTCGTCGATTACTGCGCCCACTTCCGGCCTGTTCATGCGCGGCTCGCTTCAGCGCGGCGGCTGGTGGGACCGCGAGGGGAAAGTCGCCAGCCGGCCTCAGGACGCGCCTCCGCTGACGAACACCCACGCGACTCCTGAGTTCGCAGAGGCGGCGGCCGGTGAGGGCGAGGTCTTCTACCTGCAGCCGTTTTCTTCGATTGCGCTGCTCGACGGCCGGTTCGCGTCAGCGCCATGGGCGCAGTCAACTCCCGACCCGATCACGTCTGCCGCGTGGACGACCTGGGCGGAGATCAACATCTCTACAGCGAAACGGCTCAAAATCTCGCGGGGCGACAAGCTGATCATCAAGTCGACCACGGGCGAGATCGAAGTGCTGGCATACCCGCACTTTGCGGTTCCGCCGGATGTCATCGGCATACCTATCGGCCAGGGCCACGAGAATTCAGGCCGATGGGCAGAAGGGCGTGGCGCCAACGTATTGTCAATTCTGGTGGACAAGAAGGATGCGGTGACCGGCGCGCTGGCCTGGGCCGCGACGAAGGTGCGTGTAATCCGAACCGGCCTGAACCATGAGATCGCCAGGGCCGAAGGCACGGTCGACGCGTTCCAGGTGGAGCCGCAGTTCCCGATTGTGGTCGTCAGGCCCGGCGAGTCGGCGGAAGATGCTATCCACGACGCGGAAGCGCGCCACGACCCGTACAGGGATCCCGATGACGAATAGGCGGGGAGAGGAAGCCAACTAGATGGTGACGCAGCAGGACAGTCCGTACGACTGGGGCATGGTGGTCGATGTAGACCGCTGCACCGGCTGCCAGGCGTGTGTTATCGCCTGCCAGGCGGAGAACAACGTTCCTTTGAACACTGAGAATCTGTACAAGGAGCAGCGCACCTACTCCTGGATTCGCGTGGAGCGGTACTGGGAGGGCGAGTTCCCGAACGTCAAAGCCCGGTTCATCCCGATCATGTGCCAGCATTGCGGAAACGCGCCCTGCGAGCCGGTTTGCCCGGTATTCGCGACGTATCACAACACCGAGGGCCTGAACGTCCAGGTCTACAACCGCTGCGTCGGCACCAGGTATTGCGCAATCGGCTGCCCGTACAACGTACGATTCTTCAACTACTGGGAGCCGGTCTGGCCGGAGGCCCTGCGGAACCAGCTCAATCCGGATGTCACGATTCGCTCACGCGGCATTATGGAGAAGTGCAGCTTCTGCATTCAGCGAATCAGGCGCGCAGAGCGGCTGGGACGCCGTGAGAACAGGCTCGTCGCAGATGGCGAGATCCAGACCGCTTGTTCGCAGGCATGCCCCACGAACGCGCTTACATTCGGCAATTTGAAGGACCCGGACAGTAAGGTGTCGCGGCTGTCGAAAGACCGCCGCCACTACAAGTTGCTGGACGAAAAGATCGGCACTGACCCGAACGTGATCTACCTCGCCCGGGTCGAAGAGAAGGCGGAAGCGGTCCATGGCTAGCAGGGTCGTACCGGCAACTCACGACGATCGGCCCACCTTCCAGGAAACGGCCGCCGATCTGGTATCGCGTCCGGCAGCCGCTACCAGCAACACCCTCGCGCGCATTTCGCTGGTGCTTGGCGCTCTCCTGATACTGGGAATCGCAGGGTTCGTGATGAAGATCGTCGACGTCGGTCTGAACGATCGTTCGGCGTGGGGCTACTACGTTGCGATGGTCTCGTTCATGCTGACGACCGCGGGCGGCGCTCCAATGATCTCCATAGCCCCGATCCTGGCGAAGGCCAACTGGGTCCGGCCGGTGATGCGCATCTCCCAGATGTTCTCCGTGGTGGGAATCCTGACGGCCATCATGTCCATTCCGCTCATCTTCATCCTTCCGCCGCTCGTGGAAGATGGCGTTCGGCGCCGTTCGATCTGGTTCGGCTCGCCGTCTTACACCCCGCATATCTGGGACACGATAGCCATAATCGGGCTTGTGTTTATCGGCCTCGCATTGCTCTGGGCAAGCTCAATCCCAGACCTGGCGGCGATGAGGGAAAACGGCACCGGGTGGCGGCAGCGCTGGGCACGGCGGCTGGCGCCGCACTTCATCGGCACGAGCGGCCAGTGGAACTCCATTCGGATGCGGATGGGAGTGCTGAGCGCTTTCTACTTCCTCTTCCTCATCTTCACGCACATCCTTTTTGCCTCCGATTACATCCACGCGCTTGTAGCCGGTTACAAAGATGCCATATTCCCTATGTACCACGCCCTCACATCGCTGCAGGCCGGCGTGGCGTCGGTGATTCTTGCCACGTGGGCAATCCGCAGGTGGGGACACCTCGAGCGATATCTTGGACTTGAGCAGATCTGGTCTCTGGCGAAGCTCGAACTGGCGCTGTCGCTCTTCTGGTTCTATTTCTTCTTCTCCGCCTTCATCGTCTTCTGGTACAGCAGGACGCCGCAGACGGAGAAGATCATCGAGCTGTTCGACCATGGGCCCTACCTGTGGGCGTTCCTCGGCACTCTGACATTTATCTTCATCCTTCCGATGTGGACGTTAATGTGGAACTTCATCAGGGTCAGCATTAACGGCCCGGCATTGATCGCCGTATTTATCCTCTTCGGCACCCTTCTTGATCGGATCCGCCTCTCCGTGGGCGCATGGTCTACTGAGGGCATCAACGACAAGTTCCTGCAGGTCGTGCCGAACACGGTGTGGCCCGACCTGTGGGACATCTTCATGTTCCTGGGTATGTTCAGCGGAGCGGCATTGCTCTTTATCGGGATAACCCGATTTCTCCCGGTTCTTTCTATCTGGGAGATCCAGCAATCTCGGCTCATAAGCAAACCGGGGAAGTTCATGCGCGGGAACGTTTTCATAGTAGGTAAGCCGGACTAGGCCCGGCGGAGATACGCAGGCAACTTAGCGCTATATGCAGCAACGCAGACAGCTAAACGAGATCACGGTAAACAGGGAGCTCCTCAACGGGGCCCTCGACACACCCGCATGGTGGAAGTGGGCGGTGTTCTTGCTGCTCAGCATCGTCATCATGGGCCTGGTGGTGTTCGGCTTCCAGATGAACCGCGGCCTGGGCATTACGGGCCTGTCCCGACCGGTTTTCTGGGGCGCCTACATCACCACGTTCGTGTTCTGGGTTGGAATCAGCCACGCCGGGATCATGATCTCGGCGATTCTCAGGCTGACACAGGCAGAGTGGCGGCGTCCGGTAACGCGGGCTGCGGAGCTTCTGACCGTCTTCTCGCTGCTGACGGCTCTGTCATTCCCACTGATTCACGCAGGCAGGCCGTGGCGCATCATCTACTGGATCGCCCCGTACGACTTCGCGCGGGGCATCTTCCCAAACGTCAGGTCGCCGCTGATCTGGGACCCGGCCGCCATTGGCACGTACCTGACCGGAAGCACCCTCTTCCTCTACGTGGCCCTGTTGCCGGACCTGGCGGTACTGAGGGACCGGACGGTGGGCTGGAAGCACGCGCTTTACACGATGCTCGCGCTGGGCTGGAGGGGCAATCCCAGGCAGTGGAAGCTGCAAACGGTATCGGGGATCCTGCTCTCGGCCCTCATGCTGCCCATCTTCGTGTCCGTCCACTCCATAGTTTCCTGGGACTTTGCGGTGACGCCCGGCGTGGAAGGTTGGAACTCAACCATCTTCGCTCCCTACTTCGTGATCGGCGCGATCCATTCCGGGGTCTCTGCCGTTGTGACGATGATGGCGCTCATGCGCTGGCTGTGGAAGTGGGACAACTTCATCCGGCCCGAGCATTTTGACGCGCTGGCCAGGCTCCTGATCGTCGTGGGCACCGCGTGGTTCGGCTTCACGCTTGTGGAGATTCTCTTCAGCCTCTACACGCTGGAGGGCTCCGAGCTGGCCTTCAGGGATGTGCAGGCCTTCCAGTGGCCGTGGGCATTCTTCTTCGTCGCGTTCATGATGCTCGCGTTCTTCATCCCCGTGCCCATGTGGTTATTCAAGAGCGTTCGGAACTCGATTCCGATGATGTTCTGGACATCCATCATGGTGAACATCGGAATGTGGCTGGAGAGGTTCCTGATCATCGTTCCGGCCCTCTCCCGAAAGACGCCGTTCGTTTACACATACGGGGAATACAATCCGAGCATGGTTGAGTTCGCGATGATGTTCTGGTCGCTCGCGTTCGTCGGTATGAATATGTTGTTATTCGCGCGGTTCTTCCCGTTGATACCCCTCTTCGAGAGCAAAGAAAGCCAGATGTTCACCACAGACATGAAGATCGGCAGGACCACGATTCCGGCCGTATTGCGGGAGCAGGAGTAGTCAGAGATGGCGACATCAAAAATTAGCATCCTTGGACTGTATGAAGATCCGGAGGACGGCGCGCGGGCCATGGACGGCCTGCACAGCGCTGGAATGGATCCGAACGACTTCGATGTCCTGACCGGGACGCCCTATCCCGAGGGCGCCTTTGGCGAGCATGTGCCCCAGCACCGGCTCTTCAGGTTCCCGTTGTTCGGTGCGATGATCGGCTTCACTCTCGCCATCCTCTTCACCGCCGGAACACAGCTGGCGTGGCCGATCGTCACGGGCGGCAAGCCCATCCTCGCCATCCCCGCGATGCTGATCATCACGTACGAGCTGACCATGCTCTTCGCCGTGATCATGACTGTCGTTGGCATACTGTTCGAATCGCGCCTGCCCAACTTCAGCACGAGCGCTTACGACACGCGCATCACCGAGGGACTGATCGGCGTCGTGGTGGCGGTCGAATCAGGCCGCGAGGAAGAGATCGAGGGCATCCTTCGAGGCGCCGGCGCCATGGATATCAAACGCGCGTGAACAGCTCGGTCTCAAATACTGGCGCACAGAAAGGCAACGCTCGCATCAGGAGCGGCGGCCTTATCAGGCCGGCATGGCTGATCGCGGTCATCGCCGTACTTGGAATCGCCGCGGCAGGTTGCTTCCCGAAGACTGGGACGTATCCGATCGAGATCTTCACGGAGATGCACTATTCGCAGGCGTTCCGATCACAGGAGCCGCCGCGGCTGGACGCAGTGCGCGGGGCCGAGGTGTTCGTGGGCCTGGGCACGGAAGAGACCCTTGCGCTTACGCTCACCCAGGAACGCGAGTATGTTCCGGCTGTTGCAAGCGATCTGTACGCGGTCAACTGCTCCGTATGCCATGGCGCTGGCGGGAGGGGCGACGGTCCCGTTGCTATTTTCCTGACGACGCCGGAACTGACGAAGGATGGCGTTGCGTATGGCGCCCCCCCTGATCTCCACAAAAGCCGGGAGCGGCTTGCGAGAGACGTTCTTTTCGGTATCGTGTCGTCCGGTATCAACGTGATGCCGCGCTTCGAGCTCCTCCTGTCCGAAGAGGATAGATGGGACATCGTCAACTACGTATTCGACACGGAAACCGGCCTGGGTTCACAATAGAGGAGCCCGGCTCTACTCACGCTATCCCGGCCGCGCGGCAACCGGGCGTTCAGAGGCGCAAATGAAGCGTCACGGAGCAATCGCGAATGGCTGCCGCAGCAGGCATGCCGAAGATACGCCGTCACGGCCCGCTGATAGCGATCGGCGTGCTTTTCGCGTTATTCGTGGTAATCGCGGCATGCTCTTCGAAAGAACGTACTATCGAGGAGCGCGGCAACGCTCTGGACAGGCAACTCATCTGCCCGATCTGCCCCGGCGAAACGATCGACCAGGCTCAGGTCCAGATTGCCAAGGACATGCGAAAGATCGTTCGGGAGAAGCTTGCCAACGGCGAGGACGAGGCGGAGATCAAAGACTTCTTCGTGGCGCGCTACGGCGTGTCCGTCCTGGCCTCCCCGCCCGCCAGTGGATTCAACTTATTGATCTGGATCGTGCCGCCGGTCGGGCTGGCCGGCGCGCTTGGCGCGCTCTATTTGATCTTGAGGGAGATGCGCAGGCGAGGGCCCGTGCCCGCGATCGCCGGAGGGGATGCAGCCATGGATACGGCCAATGAGACCCTCGCACCGTACCTCGAAGCGGTGGATCGGGAGATGCGCCAGAGCGCAGCGGTTCCAGATCCGGATAACGATACCTTGTCTTCACAAAACCCGAGAGAGCTGACCTCGCGGAGCGAGTCCGACGATAAGGGTGGCGGCGGGATAAAACCTTAATCAATGGCACAGCTTGGACAGATAACACTGATGCTGGCGCTGGCGCTGGCCGTGTACTCCTCGATCGGCTCGGTGCTGGGCGTGCGCAGGGGGGTGCCGGAGCTCGTCGTAAGCGCCCGGCGAGCCGCCTACCTGATCATTCCCGTTGGCTTCGCCGCTGCAGGCGCCTTGATAACGGCGTTCGTGACCAACGACTTCTCCATCGCATACGTTCACGATCACAGCAGCACGGTCATGAACCCCGCCTTCCTCTGGGTGGCCTTCTTCTCGGGCAACGAGGGGTCGCTCCTCTTCATCGCACTCGCGTTCGCCACCATGGGCGGCATCGCTATCTATCTAACGCCGGCCCGCTTTGCCGACGCCCTGCCCTACACGATCGCGATCATCACGGGCATCCTGGCGTTTTTCTTCTTCACGATCGTCTTTTTCGCCAGCCCATTTGAATCGCTCGGCTTCGCCGCCACGGAGGGCCTTGGGATCAACCCGTTGCTCACTCACCCCGGCATGTTCATCCACCCGCCCCTGCAGATGGCCGGGCTCGTTGGCATCGGCATCCCGTTCGCGTTCGCCATGGGTTCGCTGATAGCCGGCAAGACGAAGGACGAGTGGCTGGACATGGCGCGCGTCTCTGCGATCCTTATCTGGGCGGTCCTGGGAACGGGAATGCTGATCGGCGCCTGGTGGGCGTACACGATTCTCGGCTGGGGCGGCTACTGGTCTTGGGACCCGATCGAAAACGTGGCCTTCATGCCATTCCTGGTGCTGACCACGTTCATACACACCGTGATGGTTCAGAAACGCCGCGGCATGTTCCGAATGTGGAACATCGTCCTTCTAAGCGCTGCGTTCGTTCTTGCCCAGTTCGGCATGTTCATCAACCGCGGGGGCCCGGTCGTCTCCGTCCACTCGTTCGGCGCCTCAACGCTGGGAGTCATATTCCTGGCCTTCATGCTCCTCAGCATGGCCTTCGCCCTCGCCGTCTTCTTCTGGCGATATAACGATCTGAAGAGCGACCGGCCCCTGGAGTCGTTTTTATCGCGCGAGGCATCGTTCCTACTCAACAATTTCCTGTTGCTGGGAATCGTCGGCGTCACTCTCTGGGGCGTCTTATTCCCACTCGCTTCGGAGTTCGCTCAGAATACGACGGTGACCGTGTCGGCGCCTTACTTCAACCAGATCAACGGGCCACTGCTGCTGGGCCTCGTGTTCCTCATGGGAGTAGGCCCTGTGCTGCCCTGGCGGAGGGCCAGCACCGCCTCGCTCAAACGCTGGTTACTGTTGCCGGCGGTTCTCGCCGTTCTCGCGTTCGTCGGGCTGGTGCTCAGCGGGCTGGAAAGGCCGGTGGCCCTGTTTGCGTTCAGCGTGCTGGTGTTCGTGGCAGCGTCCATCCTCCAGGAGTGGTACCGGGGCGCGATGGCGCGCAGAAGAGGCGGCGACAACATCGTGGTCGGCTTCTGGAAACTCATCAACGGCAACAGGCCGCGGCACGGCGGCTACGTGGTGCATCTCTCTATCCTGGTGCTCGCGTTCGGCGTTATAGGAACCCAGTTTTACGATCAGCGACAGGATGCCGTTCTGAACATTGGGGAAAGTGTTGAGATCGACAACTATCGCATTGAGTTCGTTAGCCACGGGTCGGAACTCCGCGCGGACCGTCTGGCGCAGTGGGCCAATCTGGATATCTACAAGGACGGCAAATACATTGGCGCGCTTCGGCCGTGGAGCGCCTTTTACCCGGGCTTCAACCAGGTTTCGGTCAGAGCCGGAATCGATTCAGGGCCTGTCGAAGACCTCTACATAATCCCCACGGATTTCCTCGATAGCCAGGGCCGCGCCGTACTGGCCGGCGGTGCGGAGGTCAGTCGCGCCGTGTTTCGGATCAGCATAAATCCGCTGGCCTGGTGGCTGTGGTTTTCGGGACCGATCTTCCTGCTCGGAACAGTGATCGCCCTCTGGCCGCAGCCCGCGGTTGAATTGAGGACGGCGCCGGTATCGAAGCGGCGGCTCACCGGCATCCCTGCCATTCAGGCAGGCGACTGAGCGCTGCGGCGGTCCTGATTCGTCCTTTGGGCATTGGTGGCCATTGACGGAAAGTGACGCGGAGCCCGCTTGGGAATAATCATAGGCATTGCGCTGACTATCGTGGTCATGGCCGCGATAACGTGGCCTTTTATCAAAACCAAAAGCGGCCCGAAACCTGGTAACGGGCGCCTGTCTGATACCGCGCGGTTGAAACTGGCCAGGGCAGATATCTATGAGCAGATCAGGCAACTGGAGGCCGATCGCGATGCGGCCATCATCGGCGAGAATGAGTACTCTGCTCATCTTCGGGAGTTGCGCATATCTGCGGCAGAATTGCTACGGGCGCAAGATAGGCTGCCTGCTGAAATGACGATCGAAGATCAGTTGGAGTTGGAGATCGAGGCGGCTCGCAGCGGCAGGAATCCGGGCCTTTCTGCCCCCGAAAATCCCGAAAACCCAATAACTCCCGATAAGCCGGATAAAAGGGGAAACATGGACACGCCGACATGAGCCACACGGCCGGAGCCGCACTGCGCCCGTTTGTCATCGGAATCGCCGCCCTGTCGATCGCAGGCGCGGCGTTACTCGGGCTGCCGCTTGACGCCGCCGCCCAGGAACCGCTGCCGCTTGAGCAGTCGCTCGACGCGAGTAATTTCCAGATCGTCGGGCCTCTCCCTACTCCCGATCGAATCGCAGGCATCGTCGCGCAGGGCACGCAGGACGGCTCGATACCCGAAGACCTTGACGTCACGCTCATCACGATTGACGGAGACGACGTGGCGATCGATGACGCCACGGTTCAGACCGCGGCTGACGGCTCGTTTGAGTTCACAGGCTTCCCGAAAGGCGAGGGCTTTCGGTACCGGCTGACCACCCTCTACGGAAACCTCCGGCAGACCGTCAACATCGAGGACGCGTTGAATGCGGACTCGATCACGCTCCGAGTGTTTGAGACTACCTCGAAGCTGGAATCTATCGCCGCGACGACCCACGTGACCATAGTGCCGCGCGTCGATGGTAAAACGCGGTTGATGGGCATTCTAGAACTGGTGGAGATCAGCAACGGCGGCGATAAGACATTCATCGCAGATCTCCAGAACCCTGCCCCCGGCGGAGTACCCCAGCTACTCAGATTCAGCCTGCCGGAAGGCTTCGACGAGCTCACCGTCGACTCCGATCTGCCGAGCGGGAACGTGCTCGAGATCGAGACCGGATTCGCCCTCTCGAACGCCGTACCGCCGGGCGACTTCCGCGTGCTTTTCAGCTATGTGATCGAATACGACGGCTCCGAGGTCGTCCTGGACCGCTCGCTTCCCTTCGACGTGCATGAATACCGCGTGCTAATGCCCCCGATATTCGGCAAGGCAGAAGGCGCCAGGTTCACCGCGATAGACGATCAGCAGCTCGGCGATACCAACTACAGGGTCCTGCAGGGCAGCGGGTTCGCCCGCGGCGACCGCATTCGCATCGTTTTCACGGGCCTTCCCGAGCCCGGCTTCACGCAGAGGCTGCAAAACTTCGTCGGCGATAACGCGCTGGTCACGTTCGGCCTGCCGCTCACAGCAGTTGCGGTGATGGGAGCGATGTTGATTTACGTCTTCCTCGTCAGAGACCGCCGCAAAGTAGCGGCGACGGCGGGGGGTATGACTCGTGACGAACTGGTTGCTGAGATCGCGGCGCTGGACCAGCGCCGCGATGAGGGCGGAATAGAAGAAGAAGATTACGCCAGCCGGCGTCGGGGGCTGTTCGATCAGGCACTTGGCGCCGAGGGAGCGAGTGAGGATGCGGCGGCCGAGGGGGGCGACGATGAGGACCTGCCCGCTACAGAATCCGACGACGGCTCTTCAGACAGCAAGTAGCCGGCCGTCGCACGCCCTGGCCGGCGCTTAGTTCATCCGCATTCCGCCGTCTACGTTGATGGCCTGCCCGGTGATGTTGCGGGCGCGATCCGAGCACAGGAACGCAGCAACCACCCCGATGTCCTCCGGCGTCTGCTCCCTCCCGAGTGGCACTGCGCCGAGCCCATTCTCGAAACGCTCGCGCGGCGACTGGTCCTCGTCCCCGGAGTCACTCATGTGCTTCCTGGCGATCTGGTCCCACATGTTGGTCCACAGAAGGCCCGGGCAGATAGTGTTGACGTTGATGTTATAGGGGGCCAGCCGCATCGCAAAAGCCTGTGCCACGTTCAACTCTGCGCCCTTCGACGCCCTGTAGTGCGCCATGGGGCCTGCCCCACCGCCTCTTGCAGCTATCGACGCGATCACGACGATCTTGCCTTCGCCGCGGTCCATCATGTAACCCTCCACTGCTTCAATGGAGTGCATGGTCCCACGGACGTTGACGGCGAAAACGGCGTCCCAGTCCAGCTCGCTCGCGGTCTCACGCGTCCACCACTCGGGTCCTCCGGCCACACCGGCGTTGCAGATGAGGATATCGACACGGCCGAAGAGCGAAAGCGCGCTTGAGACCATCCCATCGCACTCGTTCTGATCGGCGACATCGGTCCCCACGACCAGTCCCTGGCGGCCCATTGACTGGACCTCTGCAATGACCTCGCCGGCAGCCTTTTCGTTGACGTCTGCGATCACAACGTCCGCGCCGCGCCCTGCCAGCACCCTGACGATGCCGCGGCCGATGCCGTCGCCACCGCCTGTGACGATCGCTACTTTGCCGGTGAGTTCGTTTTGACTATCCACAAATCTCTCCCAGATGATGGGCGCGATAGGCCGCAAGCTCGGCGCTAACGCATGAACGCCCCGCCATCCACGTTGATTGCCTGCCCGGTGATGTTCCGAGCGTCCTCCGATACAAGAAACGCCACGCAGTCGCCGATGTCCTCAGGGGTCTGCTCCCGGCCCAGCGGAATGATCTCCTTGACCATCTTGTCGAACACCTCTCGGGCCGGCATCTCAGCGTATTCAGGGTTGTGCTGCGCATAGCGCTGCCCTACCTGCCCCCACATCGGTGTCCAGAGCAGCCCCGGGCAGACGGCGTTCACATTGATGTCATATTGCGCCATGTCGGCCGCCAGCGACTGCGTGTAATTGATGACCGCGGCCTTCGATGCGGAATAGTGCGGCAACGCAGGGCGTCCTTCGCGACCGGCGATAGACGCCAGATTGACTATCTTGCCGCTCCGCTGCTCCTTCATGATGGGCGCGAGTGCCTCGATGCAGTTGAAGATCCCTTTGACGTTCACCTCGTAGCAGGCGATCCAGTCTTCTTCCCGTGAGCGGGCATGCTCGTACCAGCCCGGCCCTCCCGCAACACCGGCGTTGTTGATGAGAATGTCCAGACGGCCGAGTTTCTCGACTGTCGTAGCGCCGAGTTTCTCAACCATCCACGGCTTGGTGACGTCACAGACCACGGCTATGGAATGCACGCCAAGCGCCTCTATCTCGGCCGCCGTCTTCGTCGCGATGTCCTTGTTCAGGTCGGCCACGACTATGTCAGCGCCTTCAGCGGCGAGCGCGAGCGCGATGGCCTTGCCTATGCCCGTGGCGCCGCCGGTGACTATCGCTACCTGATTGTCTAAGGTCACGCTGTTATCCTTTTGAAACCGCCACGAGTCGTCCTGGCACATTCAGGGGCGAGCCCGGTTGGACACGCGGGGCAATCCCTGAAAGAGTTTGGGAAAGAGTTTGCAGATTATACTGCCGCGCCACCTAATCCCGAGACCCTGATCTCGAAATAACGAGGACCGGATGGGCACCAGCCGGACGAAAGCGCTCGACTACGGCTATGAGTTGATCTCCCAACCTCGCTCCCACCTTCGGGTGACGCTGAGACAGACCAAAACGGGCGTGTCCTTGCTCCACGGCAACCGTCTGCTGACCCGGGTCTATCTGAACAAGAGCGGGATGACCGCGGCAGGCGCCATGGCGGAAGCACTTGGCGTGAAGATACCTGCCGAGGGGAACTCTGTGGAGGCACGCGCGTCAACCGGCCTGCTATACAGGGTCCTGTCGCTTTCCACGCTCGATTACCGTAATCCGGTGTCTTACGAAGTGGCTCGTTACTGGCTGGATGAAGCAGCGGCTCTGCGCGGTTCAGGCTCAGACGCGTAGCCACCTTTATTTCAGGGCGGAGGGGCGGCGATTGCCCTCACAAGATCGCGGCAATACAATCCACACCGCACGGATATCCCAACTCCCGTCGATAGCGGCCATATAGCGGAGCGAGCCTGAATTGGTTCTGGCAGATTACCGGCCCGGCCACGTATTTGATGACCACGCTTTTGAAATCACCGCGGCCGAGGCGAAGGCGTACGCGGACGCCGTTGGCGACTCATCGCCAGGCGCCTCGGACGGCAAGGTTCCGCCAATGCTTCTCATCGCCGCCGGCCTGTCACGGGTCATTGAGGCCCTCAAGCTGGGCGGCGGCACTATCCACGCCTCACAGGAAGTGATTTTCGTCCGTCCGGTGAGGCCCGGAGAAAAGATAGTTGCCCGGACCACCCTGCGGGGAAATAGCGTTAGACGCGGCTCCCGCTTCGCCACCGTCGAAACGGAGTTCCTGGCCGGCGGCCGGCGGGTGGCGTCGTCCGTCAGTCTGGTGATAGTGCCAGAGTGACCGGCGCGCCATCACCCGGGTCAATCCCCGAGTCAGTCCAGAGACCAACTAAAGAGGGCGACAGGCTGCCGGAGATACAGAAAGTCGTTACCCAGGAGCAGATTCACGCGTATGCTGACGCGGCGCGGGACTGGAACCCGATACATCTCGACGAGCAGTTTGCGGCCGGTACGCAGTTCGGTAAGAGAATCGCTCACGGCATGCTAGGGCTGGGATTCATATCGGAGATGTTGAGTACGGCATTCCCGGACGGGTGGGCGGCGGGAAGCACACTGAAGGTGCGCTTCAAGTCCCCCATATTCCCCGGAGAGACCGTGAGAACAGTGGGTGAGATTACGAAGGTGACGGAGAGTGATGAGGGCAGAGTCGCCACCTGCTCTATCGCCTGCATCAGGCCTGACGGCTCGGAAGCGATCTCCGGCACGGCGACTGTTCCCCTGGGCGAATAATGAAGACTTGGTAAAGGCGCGAGAGACGGACCGGAGATAGAACTTTGGACTCCGACAAGCTGATCACGATATCCCTTGACGCTATGGGCGGCGACCACGCGCCGGTTGAGACGGTTGCGGGCGCGGTCAGCGCCGTCCGCGAAGGCGGCCTTGCGGTCATCCTCGTGGGAGACGAAGAGATCATTCGCGCTGAACTGGATAAGCACGAAGGCGCGAATGAGCTGCCAATCACGATCTACGGCTCAACCGGGGTAGTCGAAGAGGGTGAACCGCCCGCCCTGGCGTTCCGCTCCAAGCCGCGCGCCTCTATCTTCGTCGCCACCAACAGGGTGAAGCGGGGACTTGCCCAGGGCGTGGTGAGCATGGGCTCGAGTGGTGGAACCATAGCGGCAGCCAGTTTCCTGTTCGGCACCTTTGACGGCATCGAGCGAGCATCGCTCGGCGGGCCGATCATCGGACTGTCCCCGAACACGATGATTTTCGACGTCGGTGTTAACGTGGATTGCAAGCCCAGCCAGGTCGCCGACTTCGCCGCGCTCGGCGCGACGATGGCCAGGGTCTTGCGGAACATCGAGAATCCCAGAGTCGCGATACTCAGCGTGGGAGCGGAGGAGGGCAAGGGCAATCGCCTCGTAAAGGAAACGACCGAAATCCTGAAGCAGTCTTCGCTGAATTTCATCGGGAACGTGGAGGCGAGCGATCTGCCGTTCGACAGGGCCGATGTGGTCGTTGCCGACGGCTTCACTGGGAATGTGGTGATGAAACTGACAGAATCTCTTGGCGTAGCGCTCTCCGATCTGGTGCGGAAGCGCTCGCCAAACGGCGATGGGAACGCCCTGGCGGACGAGATCCTGGAGCTGACCAACCCGGTTCTCGCCTATGGCGGCGGTCCCTTGCTGGGCGTGAGAGGCGTTGCCATCGTCGGCCACGGAAGGGCGCGTGCAACAGAGATCGCAAGGGCGCTGCACACGGCGAGAGAAGCGGTTGACAAGGATTTCGTGGCAATCGCGGAGCGAGAGTTGGAAGCTTTGAGGGCCAGTCAGGGCAATAATAGTGAATGACGACCGGATGACCATTCCGGACCACCAAATAGCCGTCCGGGACCACCAAATAGCGGCCTCGGACCAGAGGACCACACACGTTGGCTGATCAGCCCAGAACAGCGCTCATTACCGGCGCGTCGCGCGGCATAGGCAAGGCCATAGCGCTGCGTCTTGCAGCAGCCGGCCACCGCGTCGGGATCAACTACCGCAAGCATGAGGACGAAGCCGAGGAATTGCGGGATCAGATCGTATCGAACGGCGGTGCAGCATTCGTGGTCCAGGCAGACGTAGGCGTCAAAGAAGATGTGACCCGGATGGTAGAGCAGACAGAAGAAGCGCTCGGGCCAATCGAGATTCTCATCAATAACGCCGGCATCATCGATGATGGCCTGTTTGTCCGTATGAGAGACGAGCAGTTCGAGAAAGTCTTTCAGACCAATACCTTCGGCACGTACTACTGCACCCGGGCGGTCGTAAACGGCATGTTAAAAGCCCACTGGGGGCGAATTATCAGCGTTTCATCCGTCGTTGGTATCAGGGGCAACCAGGGACAGACGAATTACGCGGCTTCAAAGGCCGCGGTCCATCTCATGACCATGTCGCTGGCCAAAGAACTGGCCAAGCGTGAGATCACGGTCAATGCCGTGGCGCCGGGATACGTGGAAACGGCCACGGTGAACCTCCTGCCTGACTCCGTCAAGAAACAGGTCCTTGCTCGGATATTCGCGGGGCGGTTCGGCCAGCCGGATGAGGTGGCCGCGGCCGTGGCCTTTCTCGCCAGCGAAGATGCCCGTTACATCACCGGCGAGATACTGCGCGTAGACGGCGGACTGGGAATCTAACGGCTCCCCAAAACAGGACGCAATAGACCATGCCGGATCACGACGACGCCCCCTTGCCGCTGCCACTAAAGGGAAAGATAGCCCTGGTCACGGGCGGATCGCGCGGCATCGGGCGGGCCATTTCACTGGAACTGGCCCGCCGCGGGGCCAGCGTTGCATTCAACTACTTCCGCAATCATGATGCCGCTCGCAAAGCGGAAGCGGAAATTGAGGCTCTGGGGGCGAAGACGCTGCGCGTGCGGGCACACCTGGGCGACGTGAATGCGATTGACTCACTGTTTGAGTCCATAAAGGAGGAGTTCGGTCGCCTGGACATCCTCGTAAACAACGCTGCCTCAGGCGTCATGCGGCCATCCACGGAGCTTGAGCCCAAGCACTGGGACTGGACGATGAACATTAATGCCAGGGCGCCGTGGCTGTGTGCGCGCGCCGCCGCGGATCTGATGCCGGCCGCCGGCGGCCGGATCGTCAATATCACGAGCCCCGGTTCCGTACGGGCGTTTTCCGACTACTTCGTTGTTGGTGTCTCCAAAGCAGCCCTGGAATCGCTGACCCGGTATCTTGCCATCGACCTGGCGCCGCGCAACATCGGAGTCAACGCCGTTTCGGCGAGCTTCGTCATGACCGAAGCGCTTGAGGCCTTCGAAAACACCTCGGCGGTCAGGAAACTGGCCGCCAGGCCTACCCCTGCCGGCAGGCCGGTGACGCCGGAAGATGTGGCACGCGCCGTCGCCTGGCTCTGCAGCGATGACGCCGAGATGGTGCGCGGGCATGTACTTCTGGTGGACGGCGGAGAGATGCTGTCTTACCGGTAGGCAGCCGCTAGCCTGGCACTTTCAGGCCGGGTCCATCGGCAGATCACAGACCCTTACTTCGAGCCCGGCCTCCGTAACCACCTGCCGGCCTTCTCTGGCATGCTCATTACGGACGTACCCAAGGGCAATCAGGCCATCGAAGGCGGGGGATTCTGCTACCGTCGCCGTCCAGCCGATCTCCCTGCCATCCACGTAAAGCAGATCACCCTCGAAGAGGCCGCCCGCGGCCTGAAGACCCACCAGTTTGCGTTGCACTTTATCGTAAGTATCGAGCCGGGCGATGACTTCCTGGCCGATGTAGCAGCCCTTATCGAAATCAATCAGTTTGAGCAGGTTCGCTTCGAGTGGGTTGACCTTCTCCGTGATCTCCCGCCCGGCGGTGGGAACGCCAATCTCGACCCTGTACGCTTCCGCGGCCGCTCTCCCGGCCGGAATCGCTCCCGAGCTGGCGGCCGCATTCCAAACGTCGGCCGCGGAATCTGCGTCCATTATCAGATCAAAACTGGTGTTAGTTCCTTCGAACGCGGCGATCACGAGCACGCGGACTCCGGCTATCACGACGTCTGCATGCCTGCCTGCTGGCAAAGAGGCCACCGATGCCCCGGCAAGCTGGGAGATCACAGTAATTGACCTCGGGCCGGCCAGGGCTAATTGCGCCGTGCGGGCCGACACGTCTTCCAGCCTGGAATCCTCCGTGATCGTGTAGAAGTCGATCTTTTCAAGGAAAAGAGTCTTGAACACTCCGCTGGTCAGGAGGAGCAGCGGCTGTCCCGGGCGTCGGACCACGGTGAATACGTCCAGGATTCGGCCGCGCTCTGACGCGAGTATCGTCCGGCGTGCTTCCCCCTCGGCAAGCGATTCGATATCGGCGGTAGAAAGCCTGTGCAGCAGATCGATGGCGTCCGCGCCGCTCTGCTCGAGCCGCCCGAGGTGTGAACGATCGACAAGAGCTGCACCAACTCTGAACGCCGCGTACTCGTCGGCGATTTCGCCAAAGCGAAGGGGAATGTTGACCCCGTCCACTTTTACCAGGGTCTCGGCACGTTTATGAATTTCGTCCAGCGAGCGATTTATCACAAGCCTAACCCGGCTAACCGCGTATTACCGGCGGAAGCTGCCCCATCCAGCAGGCTATGCGTTTGTAATCAGACGCCGAAGGAGTCGCCGCACCCGCATGAGCGCTTGGCGTTGGGGTTGTTGAAACTGAACCCTTTTCCGTTCAGCCCATCACCGAAATCCAGTTCGGTGCCGGCCAGGAAGATGAAGGCTTTCTTGGGCACGTAGACTTCAACACCTCCATCTTCTATGACCTTGTCGCCCTCTTCGGGGCCATCGACAATTTCAAGCACATAGAGGAGCCCCGAGCAGCCACCGCCTTTTACGGCAACTTTCAGCCCAAACTTTTCCTTACCGTCCCGCGCAGCATACTCGCGAACCTTTTTGGCAGCCTTTTCCGTTATCCGAATCGTGTTGATCGGTACTGAAGACTTTTCTGCTGAAACCAAGAGTCACAACCTTCGTTCATGCCGGCTACGAAATAAAACACATTCCCATGCTACTAACATACCCGCGCCAAGAAGTGTAGCCGCCCAAAGTTAGCCGTCAATCAAGTCATTACCCAGTTTACCCCCTGAAAACAAGTCATTCACCCCCGCTCGGCTAAGATCCTCTTGTCGAATTGACCCTGCGCAGCCGATGGCAGTGGGAATGGCGGCCCGTTGCGCCTCGCTCTAAGATGGTTCATGCGGCGTCCACACGGTCGATTGCCGTATGCAAGCCTGAACAGATGCAGATCGAGGAGATGGGAAACCCACGCTCTTGAGCAGTAGCAGTCCCCTCATCGTGGTCGTCAATCACAAGGCGGCCAATATCCACAGTGTTGACAAGGCGCTCCAGCGAGTTGGAGCCAACGCCATCGTCTCCTCATCGGCGGATGATCTGGCGTCGGCCAGCGCCGCGGTGCTTCCAGGCGTTGGCTCGAGCGACGCGGCCATGCGCGCCCTGCGGAAACTGGACCTGATAGAGCCCCTCAAGGATTTTGCCGCGTCGGGACGTCCGCTGCTCGGCGTGTGCCTCGGCATGCAGTTGCTGTTCGACTCTTCGGAGGAGGGGGACATGCCTGGTCTCGGTCTGATTCCGGGTGTAGTCAAACGTATGGCCCCCACCGCGGATGGTGCGTCCAGAAAGATCCCCCACATGGGCTGGAACTCCGTTCGCCTGTTGGGCAACAGGGCGGGCGACAGGGGCTTCGGGCATCGGCTGTTCGACGGGGCGCGGCAGAACTCGTATTTCTACTTTGTCCACAGCTACGAGTGCGTTCCGGCGGATCCGGACGATGTTCTGGCGACTACCGAGTACGGAACGACCATTTGCGCCGCAGCCGGGCGGGGTAACGTGATGGGCACGCAGTTCCATCCGGAAAAGAGCCAGGATCTGGGCCTGCGCCTCTACGAGAATTTCCTCCTGATGGCATCGGGCCGGGAAAAATCGGCTCGCTCATGACTCGCAGCAACGTCCTGTTGATCCTCTTTTTGCCCCTTTCTTTGCTATGGAAGTGATACCTGCAATCGACCTGCGCAACGGCAGATGCGTGCAACTTACGCAGGGCGACTACAACCGCGAGAGTATCTTTTCCGATGACCCGATCGCCGTGGCGGAGAGATGGGTCGATTCCGGAGCGAGACGCATTCATGTAGTCGATCTCGACGGTGCGCGCGACGGTGTCAGGGCCAACGCGGACGTAGTTGAGCGCCTCGTGCGAGGCGCCGGCGTTCCGCTGCAGGTGGGCGGCGGCATCCGGACCGCAGGCGATGCCGCCGGATTGATCGATATCGGCGTCGACAGGGTGATATTCGGTACCGCAGCGGTAGAGGCTCCGGAAGAGGTTGAATCCGCGGTTGCCACGCTCGGCGCAGAGCACGTCGTTGTCGGCCTCGACGCGCGTGACGGCGTCATTGCGACTCGTGGCTGGCTGGAAGACTCTGGCCTCAGCGCGCTCGATCTGGTCCGAGACATGGCGGCGCGAGGCGTTATCAGGTACCTTCACACGGACATTGGCAGGGATGGGACGCTCACCGGCCCCAATCTGGACGCCATCGAAGATATACTTAGTAACGTTCGAATATCACTCGTTGCGGCCGGTGGCTTCGCTCAACTCAGCCATCTCGCGCAAGTTGCGGAGATCGGCGTAGAGGCAGCCGTCATCGGGACCGCTATATATACCGGCGCCATCGACTTTGAAGACGCCGTCCGCAAGTTCTAGGAGAAGGCCTGGATGTCACCGGCCGCGATCACGAAAAAAACCGCCAGAGACGAATCCTCAAATAAGAGTTCCAAAAAATTCCCCGTGGCGCGGTTGGAAGAACTCACCAGATCGGAGCGGTCCAAGATCATCGACCCGCAGACCATTTTCGGGCTGCTCCCGATGCGGGTATACCAGCACATCGCCGATATCGGCTGCGGTCCCGGGTACTTCTCAATACCCCTTGCCAAATATGCCTTTGATGGCAAGATCTACGCCATCGACGTCCAGCAAGAGATGCTCGACGCGCTTGATGAGCGAAGGAAGGAAGTACGGCTAAGCAACCTGGAGCCGATCCTCTCCACAGAGTCGACGATTCCGGTCGATGACGACTCGCTGGACGGCGCGATTTTGGTCAACACCCTGCACGAAGCATCCCGACCGCCTGATCTGCTGAAAGAGACCGCCCGAATGCTCCGCAAAGGCGGCTGGGCGGCAATCATCGACTGGCGCAAAGAGAAGATGGAAATTGGTCCGCCGGTGGCAGCGCGGCTCGCGCGCGACAAGGCGGTCAAGGCTGCGGAGACTGCCGGATTCCGTATTCTGTCCGTGTACGATATGAATGAGTGGGAATACATAATCCTGCTTTCTGCCTGACGCCCGCACACACAGTCATGCTGACTCGCCGAATAATCCCCTGCCTGGACATAGACAATGGCCGAGTAGTAAAGGGGACAAGCTTCGTCAACCTGCGGGATGCGGGCGATCCAGCCGAACTGGCGGAGTTCTATGACCGCGCCGGCGCCGACGAACTGGTATTCCTGGACATTACCGCAAGCTCGGATGACCGCGACACCATCGTTGACGTGGTCCGCCGCGTCTCCGCGCAGGTATTCATCCCGCTCACGGTTGGTGGCGGGATACGCTCCGTCGACGATGTCAGGCGGATGCTCGAGGCGGGGGCCGACAAGGTTTCGATCAACAGCGCTGCTGTGGCGCGGCCGGAGCTGATCTCAGAGGCGTCAGCAGAGTTTGGCGCGCAGTGCATCGTCCTCGCTATCGACGCCAAACGCGAGCCTGATGCGGGCTTCGTCGTTCTTGAAGGCGCAGATGCCATTCCCGCGGAGTCGGGCTGGCGGGTGTATACCCACGGGGGCCGCAGGCCGACCGCGCTGGATGTCGTGAAGTGGGCAAAGTTGGGAGTGGACCTGGGCGCGGGGGAAATCCTGCTGACCAGCATGGATGAGGACGGCCAGAAAAACGGATACGACCTGGCGCTGACCCGGGCCGTGTCAGACGCGGTGAACGTGCCGGTCATCGCCAGCGGGGGCGCCGGCAATCTGGAACACCTGCGGGACGCACTGGTAGATGGCCATGCGGACGCGGTGCTCGCGGCCTCAATCTTCCACTACGGTGAGTACAGCATCGCCGAGGCCAAGGCGTATCTGGACGAGCGGAATGTTCCGGTAAGGCCGGTTCCGGTAAAGCCGGACTCGGGCGGGCCAGGCGGAGACGCCTGAACCGCCATGCCGCTTGATTCGCCGGCTGCCGTTATCTTCGACGTATACGACACCCTCTTCGCAAACTCCCCGGAGAAGTGGCAGGAGGCGTTTGCGGAGATCGCCATGGAGCAGAGCCTGCCGCTGGACGGACCGGAATTGTGGCGGCGCTGGAAGGTGTACGAGGTCGACTTCCGCAAGACGCGCACGAATATGGAAGATCCGGACGACAACCCGCCGTTCAAATCGTATGAGCAGGCGTGGGCGGCCTGTTTCGAGCGGGTTTTTGCAGACGGCTCATTCACCGGTGACGCCGCGGCTGCGGCAAGACGGTCTGTTGAGCACATGTCCCAGCGAGATCCGTTTCCGGACACGCTGGAGGCGATTCGAGCACTGGAAGGCCGTACGAAGCTCGCCGTATTCTCCAACGCAGACGATGCTTTTTTGAATCCGATGCTCGAGGAGTACGACCTCCCATTTGAGAGTGTGAACAGCTCCGAGAGCGCCCGCATCTACAAGCCGCATCCGGCCGCCTACATGCACGTGCTGGACAAGATCGGTGTACCGGCGGACCGGGCATGGTACGTGGGCGATCATCTCTGGGACGATGTCCACGGCGCCAGCAGGGTGGGCATGACGACCGTCTGGATCAATCGGGAATCAGCGGTTTTCGATGGCCTCACGAAACCGGACATCGAAATTAAGAGTCTGACCGAACTCTCAGACCTGATCTCCCATCCGGGATAGTATTCTCAGGTTCGATATTCCCGGCGACATACCCGGCGCGACGCCCCTGATACAGCTAACTCTCTGAGCCTCTAAGCCACTGAAAGGCCAGCCCGCAAATGGTTCGATTCAACGACCGCGGTTTGATCCCCGCAATCGTCCAGGACGACTCCACGGGAGACGTCCTGACACTGGCGTATATGAACGAGGAAGCCCTGCGGCGAACTCTCGCCGGCCCCGACGTGTGGTTCTACAGCCGCTCACGCAAGAGCCTGTGGCACAAGGGGGAAACCTCTGGCAACTTCCTCAAGGTCAAGAGCGTGATAGAGGACTGCGATGCGGACGCCGTACTCGTTCGAGCTGATCCGACGGGCCCTGCCTGCCACAAGGGGAGCAGGTCATGCTTCAACGAGCCCGTTCAGCAGAGCGGCGATGCCACGATGGATGCCGGCCCTGGAATAATCGACGAGCTTTACGATGTCATCAAAGAACGGAAAGAAAACCCCGCTGAAGGGTCATACACAACGTCTCTGTTCGAGTCCGGTCGCGAGCGCATCGCCCAGAAGGTGATAGAGGAGGCCGGGGAATGGGCGATTGCGGGCCTTGGCGACGATCCCGAACGCGCGGCCGAAGAGATTGGCGACCTGCTTTACCACACCCTGGTGCTGATGGCGGCCGCCGGCATCGAACCCGAGCTGGTCTGGAAAGAGCTACGAAAGCGCCGCAAATAGGCAGGTGACCCTGCACCTTCTCGGGATCGGGGCTTTTGCGGCCATGCCGAACGCGAATCGCCCCCGATAGACCTGGACGATTGGTAGGCGCGGGGCTCGCTCCGCCCGTCACGCGCAGACGGCCAGCCACGCTCGGGAGACGCAGGCGGATCCCCTACGGCATTGGCGATCGGCGGGCAGGCGGCTTGCCTCATTGGAAATACAGCTAATCGCCCGTCTGTTGCGAGCCTCTCGGAGACTTCGCCCATATCGAGCTGGCCGGGACGTTATGGTCGGCGACTGGGAAGCCCTGGTCTATCTTGACGGCGTGGTTCAACGCCTCTATGGCAACTTCGATCTGATCGTCCTTCGGCTCCCGCGTGGTCATCTCCTGGAGCAGGAGGCTGGGGGATATCAGTATGCGAATCGTCAGGCTGTCGCCATGCCGGCCGGCATACCGGATGAACTCGTAGGCCGCGGCGGCGATCAGTGGCACGAGCAGGATTCGCGACCCCACCACCAGCCAGAGCGGATCGCGCGGCACGAAGATAAATACGATCACCGCCATCAACATCACGGTCAGCAAAAATGCCGTCCCGCACCTGGGGTGGGCGGCGGGGAATTTCCTCACGGACTCAACAGTCATGTCATGCCCGGCCTCCTGGGCATGCACGGCCTTGTGCTCCGCACCGTGGTAGGCGAGGACTCTCTCGATATCGGACACCCGGGAGACCAGCCAGATGTAGGTTATGAACGCTCCCAGCCTGAGCAGGCCCTCTACGAGGTTCGATAGAAAGTCGTTCAGGCCGGCGTTCTCGAACAGTTTCGAGACGAAAAACGGGGCCAGGAAGAATATTCCGATTCCAAGGCCCATCGCCACGACGAGCATCGCGCCGATCGCGAAGTTGCTGATCGGGCCGGTGTCGTCGCCATCTTCGAGAGACAGGGATGCCGACAGGCTGAGCGCCTTCATGCCGACGATCAGAGTTTCGCCGAAGATGACCACTCCCCGGATGTAGGGGATCCTGCGCAGGCGGCCAGTCGACCAGCCTGGGACGGCCAGAGCACGTACACAGATCTCACCGGCGGGATTGCGAACCGCGACGGCCGCACGATCGCGGCCGCGAATCATCACGCCCTCAATTATCGCCTGGCCGCCGTACTGGTGGCGCTCTTCTTCCATAGAGTCCTGCTGGCACCTACGAATGCGGGAGAAAGATCGATTCTATGACATCGGCCGGGCGAGTTGCCCGGCCGTTTCTACCAAACGAGTTACGAGTTTTCCTGCTGCAATTTGTAACGCCTGCGCAAACGCTCGACGCGGCCTTCCGTGTCAACGATGCGCTGCTCGCCCGTGAAGAACGGGTGGCATGCGCTACAGATCTCCACCTTCAGAGACTCCGATGTGGAACCCGCTTCGAAGGTGTTGCCGCATGAGCAGACCACTATGGCGTTCGCGTGATATTCAGGATGGATGTTAGCTTTCATTCGTTGAGCCTCTTAAAACTGGGCGCAAACAGACGGCGAAGCGCCGTCGGGCTGGCCGGGTTAGCTGGTTGCGATCTCTTCCAGCGGCCTGACGTTTGCGCGGCGATGAGTCTTGGTCGCTCGATCGTAAAAGACCTGGCCGTCCACTTTGGAGTACAGCGTGTGGTCGTTGCCAACCCCCACGTTGATTCCGGGCTTGATGGGCGTGCCCCTCTGGCGCACCAGGATCGAACCGGCTGTGACCAGTTGGCCCGCGTAAACCTTCACGCCCAGACGCTTGCTATTGCTGTCTCGTCCGTTGCGGGAGGTCCCGCCACCTTTCTTATGTGCCATTTCGATGCCTCCAGGCGCTCTACTTAATTGAGATGTCCTGAACCAGCACGTCGGTGTAACGCTGCCGGTGACCGCGCTTGGTGCGCTGGCGAGTCTTGTTCTTATAGCGGAACGCTATTACCTTCTTGGCGCGTGCCTGATCGGTGATTTCGGCTCGAACGGTGGCGTTCTCCACCAGCGGGGTTCCGACGGTGACTTTATCGTCCACAGAGGTCATCAGGATCTCGTCGAAGTTGACGAAATCGCCAACTTCACCATCCAGCTTTTCTATTGATACGGTGTCGCCCGGCCGCACGCGGTACTGCTTGCCTCCGGTCCGGACGATTGCATAGTCGGTCATGTTTTCTCCCAACCCTCCAATTTTAGGTCCGCGCCCGATTGAGGGTCAAGGTAATTTGCGCTGTTAAACCTGTGAGGGCAGTGGAATTTGAAAACCGGGGCGGATGCAGCAGGTACACGCTGGGCGCCTCTCGGAAAAGGGGCAATCCGCCTGCCTAACCGCTCTGCAGTCCGCCGAAGGCGCTCTCGTACCACATCAGCGGCTCGCCGTCCTGCGTCTCATATGCCTGGACGCGGCCCACGAATATGGTGTGGTCGCCCTCCTCGTGGGCGGACACTACCTCGCACTCGAATGTCGACAACGACCCTTCGATAACCGGATGGCCGCCGTCCGGAGACGCGTAGCCGGCCGGAGGATCGCCAACGCGGTCTTCCGGCCGGCGCGCAAAGTACTCGGCCGTCGCGCGCTGATCCGCGCCAAGCACGCTTATGCCGAATTTTCCAGTATCCGTGATGATCCTGAAGGTGTTTCTCGCGTGGGAAACGCAAACGAGCGCCAGCGGCGGCTCAAGGGCCACGGACGTGATGGCGTTCGCCGTCATGCCATGCGGCGTGCCGTCCGGCTCAACCGTCGTGATAACAGTCACACCGGTAGCGAACCGGCTCCATGCACGGCGGTAGTCAGGACTGTTGCCGGGTGGGGCGGGCAAGCGGTCTACTCCAATCTGGCGATCTGGCCCGATACGTCCTCAAACCATAAACACTAATGTTTGGGGTACGTCAACAGATCGGGGGGATTATATGCGGGCCCAAGTTATCAAGAGTGATATAGACGCCTCATGTCCGCAGTCCCGGCACCGACAGCCGCCGGATGAACCCCGGCGCCCACCAGTTAGCCGGCCCCATTAACCGCATGATCGCCGGCACGAAAAGCGCACGCACGATGCTGGCATCCAGTGCTATCGCGATCGCAGTGCCAAGTCCCAGCGCCTTGACGATCACGATGTCTGCCGTCGCGAACGACCCGGCCACGAGGACAAGGATAAGAGCCGCGCTCGTCACTATCCGGCCAGTCTGCTCCATCCCTTTTCGAACAGCCAGCTCGTTGTCGCCGGTCTCATCCCAGTGCTCTTTAATTCGGCTGAGCAAAAACACCTCGTAGTCCACGCTCAGACCGAATACGATCGCGAATATCAAGATCGGCACGGTGGCCTCGGTAAAGCCGGTCGCGGTCGGGCCCAGTATCGGGTCGAGCAGTCCGTCCTGGAATATCAGCACCAGCGCCCCGTATGCCGCAAAGAGGCTCATCGTGTTCATCACGACGGCCTTCAGGGGTAGCAGGACCGATCGGAACATGACCATGAGGGCCAGGTATACCGAAACCATGACGTAGACGATCACCCACGGGAACACGCCGTACATCCGGTCGACGGCGTCACTCAGGTCGGCCGTCCCGCCACCCACGAGGATCTCCACGCCCTCGGGTTCCGGCAGATTCCGTAGCCGGTGGACCAGGTCCTCCGTCTCCTGCTCCGGTGGACCGAATTTGCTGTAGACCGTGATAAGGGTGATCGAGCCGCTGGTATACCGGCCCGCCTGCTCACGGAACTCTTTTTCGAAACCGAGAGTGGCCGCCAGGGTGGGGAGATCGTCTCCGCCCTCCAGCGCGCCTTCTTGTTCCAGCGCGCCGCCGGGCAGCAGATCGATCACACTGTCGATCCGCGCCACGCTCGGGTCGGCCTCGATCCGCTTCGCGAACTCCGCGATTTTCGGGATGTCGCTGCCCCGGAATTGGCCGCTTTCTGACCTGAGCACAACCAGAATCGGAGCGAGCTCGCCCGGCCCTATCTCATCCGCCACCAGGTTCCAGCCCTGCCGCGACTCCGCCGAAGACGGCAGTATGTCGGCCCACGGCGAGCCGAGATTCACGCGCAGCATCGGCGTGCCAAGCGCCACTAATGAGACGCCGACTACCACCAGTACGGTCCAGGGATGGGCCATCACCCAGCCGGCAAGACGCCCCCAGCCACGCGCGCCGCCGATTCCCGAGGCCCCCTGCCCCAGCCGGCTGCCCATCAGGCCCATGAGCGCCGGCAGCAGCGTGAGCGCAACCACCAGTGAGACCGCGATCACGATCACCCCGCCGATACCCAGAGACCGCAACATCATGTAGTCGAAGAACAGCAGCCCCGAGAGTCCGAGCATCGATGTGATCCCGGAAAAGACGATGGCCCTGCCCGCAGTGGACATCGCACGGCCGACCGACTCCGTAACCTCGTAGTTCGACCGCTCTTCCCGAAATCGGCCGACGAGAACGAGGGAGTAATCGATGGCGGCGCCAAGTCCCAGGAACGTGATTACGTTCAGGACGAAGACAGACATGTCGACACCGGCGGCGAGCAGGTAGATGGCCGCCAACGTGATCGCTACGGCGATGCCCCCCATCAACAGAGGCAGGGTCGCCGCAAGCACGCTCCTGAACACGAAGATCAGAGCGAGAAGCACCAGCGGAAACGTGAACAACTCCGCCCTGCGGAGATCGCGCTCACTCGACTTATTGACGTCCGCGAAGATCGCCAGGCCTCCGGTGGCCTTCACCTCCAGCAACTCCGAAGAGACCGCGCCCGTCAGTTCGGAAAAGTGCTCGAGCGCCTCCTGCGGATTCGCGCCGATCAGGACATTGACGTAAGTCGTGTGCCCGTCCGGCGAGGCCAGCGCCCGGTTGCCGGTGGAATAGACGGAATCCACGCGCACAACATCGGCCAGCGCCTCAAGCGGTGCGATGGCGCCCGTTAGCGCCTCTCTGTACCGGTCGTCTTCAACGCTAAGTTCGGGATGGTAGAACGTGAACGCCATCCCGGTAGGCGATGCGCCCAGTTCATCCTCGAGCAGGTGCGCAGCAGCCCGGGCTTCGGTCGGCGCCTCGCCCAGTCCCGACAGGAGGCGATCACTGACTCGCGGCGCGAAGAACGCCGCAGGGACCAGGACAAGCGCCCAGACCGCGATCACCGGCCACGGATGCAGAGCCAGCCAGATACCCGACCTGTATAGCACGGTGGAGGGGCGGCGGGCCTAGGAGTCGGCCCGATCCTCTCCGTGCTCTTCTTCGGATTCGTCTGCTACTGGCTCGACCGTTGTCGCCTCATCATCCGGACCATCGAACTCGCCGATAGGCGCTTCGTCTTCATCGCCAGATTCCCCGAAAACCGTTCCATTCGTCGCGCCGTCGCCAAATTCGTCCACGGGCCTATCAACGATAGCCGCCGGTTCCCTGCGCTCGCCAACTGCCCGGATGGCGGAGACCGAGTCCCCGCTGTCCATCTTTGCCAGCGTAACGCCCTGGGTGTTCCGGCCGACCTGCCTGATCTCATCGAGCGGTATGTTGATCACCTGGGCTTGCTCGGTCACCAGGTACACGTTGCTCTCGTCTCCCACTACCTGGGCGGCGGCGACGCGTCCGTTCTTGGCGGTCAACTTCAGTGTGATAAGACCCTTTCCGCCCCTCTTCTGCTGACGGTAGTGGCGGAGCAGCGAGAGCTTGCCGAAGCCCTTGTTGGTGGCAATCAGCAGGCGGGTCTCTTCGCTATCCTCCGGAACGACATCCATCGCCGCGACCCGGTCCCTTCCGGCGAGCCGGATTCCCTTCATCCCTCCCGCGGCGCGCTGCCGGGCACGTATCCCGGTGCTCGGGAATCTGATGGACATTCCGTTTCTGGTGACTATGACGATGTCGTCCGGCTCCTGTGCCAGGACCACTGAGATCAGCGCATCACCCGGCCGCAGGTTCATGGCGTTCAGTCCCGAGCGCCTCAGGTTTGCCAGCATCGAAAGATGCATCCGCTTGACCTGGCCCGCTTGAGTGCACATCACGAGGTACGTGTTCTCCAGCAGGTCGGATGCGGCCACAAGCGCCTGCACATTTTCGCCTGCCTCAAGGTTGATGATGTTCTGAACCAGAGTCCCGCGCGAGGTGCGCGTGGCGTCCGGAGGGAGATCAAATACCCGGGTGTTGAACACTCTGCCCTTGTTTGTGAAGAAGAGCAGCACATCGTGCGTGTCGGCCACCTGCAGGAACGGGATCACATCGTCTTCGCGGCTCATTCGCTGGCCCTTGACGCCTTTGCCGCCGCGGTGCTGCCGCCGGTAGGTGCTGGAAGGTATCCGCTTCACATAGCCGGCCTTGGACAGCGTAATGACCACTTCTTCGTGTGGCTCTGTGTCCTCACGCCGCCACTCGCCCAGTTCTTCCTCGTGAACCTCGGTTCGGCGTTCGTCGCCAAACTTTCGCTTCAGCGCGTTCATCTCGGTCCGGACCGCGGCGAGGATCTTCGTCGGGTCGGCGAGCAACTCTTCAAGCCCGGCCACCGACTTGAGCAGCTCCTGGTACTCGTTCTCGATCTTCTCTTGCTCAAGTGCGGCCAGACGGCGCAGTTGCATGTCCAGAATCGCCTGAGACTGGATATCGCTCAGGTCAAACGCGATGATCAATGCGGCCCGGGCTTCCTCGACGTCTGCCGATGCACGGATCAGCGCGATCACCCTGTCGATGTTGTCGACCGCGATCCGGAGACCTTCGAGGATGTGCAGCCTCGCCTGCGCCTTCCGCAGGTCGAACTGCGCCCTTCTGGTAACGATCTCGCGCCGGAAATCGATGAAGTGGCGCAGAAACGCCTTCAACGTAAGGGTCTGTGGCATGCCGTCGACGAGCGCCACCATGTTGGCGGAGAAAGCGGAGCGTAGCGACGTGCTCTTGTAGAGCTGGTTCAGGACTACGCTGGGGGCGGCGGCGCGTCGGAGTTCGACGACTATCCGCATTCCTTTGCGGTCTGACTCGTCGCGGACCTCAGAGATGCCTTCTATCTTTTTCGTCTTAGCCAGGTCGGCAATCTTCGCCACTAGCGTGGCCTTGTTCACCTGGAACGGGATTTCCGTAAATATGATGCGGACCCTGTCGCCGCCGCGCTGCACCTCTTCAAACTCATGGCTCGCTTGCTGGACGATGCGGCCACGGCCCGTCGCATAGGCGTTGCGGACACCTTCGCGGCCCCAGATGTGCGCGCCGGTGGGAAAATCGGGGGCTTTTATGTGCTCCATCAGATCGTCTACGGTGGCGTCTGGATGGGCAATCAGATGGACCACTGCGTTGCAGACCTCGATGAGGTTATGCGGAGGGATGTTCGTCGCCATTCCAACCGCGATGCCGGAAGCGCCGTTGACCAGGAGGTTGGGCAGCGTAGCGGGCAGGATGGTCGGTTCTTTCAGGGAGGCGTCAAAGTTGTCCGCCCAGTCCACCGTTTCGCGGTCGATGTCGCTGAGCATCTCATCGGAGATGCGCGCGAGGCGGGCTTCCGTGTACCGCATCGCGGCCGGTGGGTCGCCGTCAACGCTGCCAAAGTTGCCCTGGCCGGAAACTAGCATGTAGCGCAGTGAGAAATCCTGCGCCATCCGGACCATCGCCTCGTACACCGGTGAGTCGCCGTGCGGGTGGTACTTTCCAAGCACTTCGCCAACCAGGCGGGCGCTCTTCTTGTACGAGGACGTTGGCCGCATGCCCAGTTCGTGCATGGCGTACAAGATTCGGCGCTGTACCGGCTTCAGCCCGTCGCGCACGTCCGGAAGCGCCCTGGAGACGATTACGCTCATGGCGTAGTCCAGATACGAAGTCCGCATCTCCTCGTCTATGCGAACCGGACGAATCTCACCAATGTCCGTTGTGGTCATAAAAGCCCTCCAGGAAGGCAGCTTCGGCATGGGATGACAGTCGAATCAGGCTCGCGCGCGCCCGAACGCGCGCGTCGTTGCCAACATACTGCCGGGGAATGACGAAATTATACCGTTTCTGCAAGTCAGCCTCAATGCTCCAGCGGCGAAATTTGGGCGTGCTCGCCCGCGCACCCACTCGCGCGAGAGCCCCGAGCCGCGGTTTTGTCGATTTCGCTATCGCTGGAGAGCGTCTGGAGGGCCACCGGGAAACGGTTGGGAGACCCGGTAAAGGGAGCTGGCTAACGCTCAGAGGAGATCCCGACGAGTGCGTGAAACAGGTTATCGAAGCCCGAAGGCTGCTCATCGAGCGCCTGGGCCCGCCACTGGACGCCTATTACCCATGCCTGTCCGGGCACCTCGATAGCCTCCAGAACACCGTCAGCCAGCGCGTATGCGCTTGCGAGCGTGCCGGGCGCCTGCAGTGCCCTCGTAACGCCGTGAGTGTGGCTGCCGGAGGCCATCACCGATCCTGCGCCCCCAATCGTCTCGGCCAGCTTGCTGCCCAGCGCCATGAAGATTCCGTGCCGGGTGGGGGATGTTTCGTCGCCGGCGCCGCTGCCAGGGCCGGAGTGGCCCGCAACCGGAACCGGCGAGCCTCCGCCAAGGGCAATGTTCAGGGCCTGCATACCGGCATCTATGCACAACACGGGGATGCCGGCGCTGAGCGCGATATCAAGGGCCGGAGGCGCCGCCTCTCCTGACACGCCGAACGAACCGCTTCCAGACACGCATAGCCCGACCGTATCCGGAGGCAGGGGTTCTTCAACACTGAACACTGCAACGTCACCACCGGCAGATTCAATTGCGCTAAACGTTGCCGGCGTCTGTTCATCGCCAAGAAAAAGAAGCGCGATTAGCGGGCGAGCCTGATTCACGAGCGCCTGATTCGCGAGCGACTGGGCATGCAGACTGTTCTCACTGGCCGATCTGGCCGATTTGCGAATCTAGAACGGAATGCCCCAGATCGGCCGCCACTCTTCCAGTTCTTTCTCTACGGAGACGTTGACCCGCCGCATCATGCGGCTGATCTGCATCTCACCGGGCCGATTGCGTTCTTCGTCCCCTTCGGGAACGAACGGGTAGAAGCGTTGCCTGTCATATCGGTACACCCAGTAGCCAATCGTCCCGGGCGCCCAGTCGTTCTCGCCGGAGTCGAGACCGCCGCCGCGGTAAAACTCGAAGACGGCCGCAATGCGCAGTGAACCTGCATCGTTCTGGGCCATCGCGTTGCCTATGGTGTACAGGGAGCTAACCAGATCTTCGAAGTTCCCATCGTCCAGCACGATCCAGTTCGTCCCGTGGTCGTCCGTCTCAATCCGGGCCGCGGTCTTCGTCGCGCCTTCTCCTTCATTCAGGATGTGGATCAACTCTCGATCGAGGCTCTGGAGAAACTCGTTGTTCTCGTCCGGGCGGTAGAGAAGACCCGCGCGGCGCGACGGCGATATCTCGCGCTCGCTGTGGAGCTGCGATTCCGCGCGCAGGATGGTCCTCATGACCTCCCAATCGTCCACCGGTCCCGATTTCCTTCCGAAAAGACTCATCTTTATCTCAGTCCCGTCATCATTTCAGGCCTGTCATCATTTCAGTCCTGTCATCATCTCAGGCCCCGTCATCTCGCGCTCCATCGCGCGGAGTCGCGCCACCCTGTCTTCAACAGCAGGATGTGTGGAGAGCAGCTTGCCGATACCGTTGCCGCGCAGGGCCGGAATAAT
>JADFPB010000097.1 GCA_022562515.1 Chloroflexota bacterium
AACCTCAACCGCACGCTCGTTTGCGCCGCCGTGCAGCGGGCCCTTGAGCGCAGCGATTGCGGCAACGACCGCCCCGTGAAGATCGGCAAGCGTCGACGCGGCAACCCGTGCCGTGAAAGTCGAGGCGTTGTACTCGTGCTCGGCATACAAAATCAGCGAGACGTCCAGCGCGTGACGCTCGACCTCATCCGCCTCGCTTCCATGCAGCATGTTCAGCAGGTTGGCCGAAAAATCGAGGTCTGCCCTCGGCGCCACCGGCTCGTCTCCAGCCTTGATGCGCGACCACGACGTGATCAGCGTCGGGATAGTGGCAAGCAGCCGCTCGGCCTTGCGCTTGCTGGCGTCCAATTCATTCGAACCGGTGTCCGGGTCGTGGTGCCCAAGGATGCTCACACCTGTCCGCAGCACGTCCATGGCATTGGCATCTCGGGGTAGTGTGCGATATAGAGTGTGAATCGACTCCGGCACGGTCCGAGCGCCCGCCAGGCGCTCCCTGAAGCCGTCGAACTCCGATTGCGATGGCAGCTCACCGTGAATCAACAAGTACGCAACTTCTTCAAATGACGAGTCAGCCGCCAGATCTTGAATGGAATAGCCACGGTACTGGAGGCCGCCCGCTATCGTCGAGATCCCCGTCTCACCGGCGATGACGCCTTCAAGACCGGGATAGTACTGTTCCGTCGCGTTGGTCATCTAGTCTCTCCCGAGAGGATCTTGGGGGGCGATCTTATGCCTCACCAAAATAATCGCGATCCCGCGCCTCATAGCCGTCATACCCGATCAGGCCATATAGCTCGGCCCGCGTCTGCATCCGATTCACGAAACCGGCCTGTGTCCCGGACGCCGCCAGCTCTGCATACGCCTCGTCGACCGCCTTCATAGCCACCCGCAGCCCCGTCACTGGATAGAGGGCGATGGCATAGCCAAGATCCTCGAGTTCCTGCCTGCTGAGCAACGGACTGCGGCCGAACTCCGTCATATTCGCCAGCAGAGGAGCATCGACCTCGCTGCGAAACCTGGAAAACTCTTCCCGGCTCTCCAGCGCCTCACCGAATATTACGTCGGCGCCGGCCGCCAGGTACTGGTTAGCCCTCTCGACCGCGGCGTCGAAGCCGTCCACGCCGGCCGCATCGGTCCTGGCGACGATAACGAACCCGGGGTCCGAGCGCGCCGCTGCCGCCGCCCGTATCTTCTGTTCCATCTCTTCTGTAGTTACCAGCGATTTTCCAGACAGGTGGCCGCACCGCTTCGGCAACTGCTGGTCCTCTATCTGAATGGCCGCCACTCCGGCCTGCTCGAACTGGGCCACCGCCCGCTCGACGTTCAACGCGCCGCCAAAACCCGTATCGGCATCCACCAGCAGAGGGAGGTCGGTGGCGGCGGTGATGTAACGCGCCGCGTCCACGAATTCGGACATGGAAAGCAGACCGATATCGGGCACGCCGTGCCCCGCCGTCAGCGCCGCGCCGGACAGGTATATCGCAGAAAATCCGTTCCGTTCCGCACTCAACGCCGCCAGAGCGTTGAACACACCCGGCATGGCAATGCAGCCGGCGCCGTACGCCGCCCTGAGCCGAGCGCCAGGAGAACCTGCCGGTTCTGGCATGATTACTGTTTAACCCTCTCCGCCTCGGCGAACATTCCCAGCAGGCCTTCGATGTCGGTCTCTTCTTCAAGCGCCCACAGCCGCGCCAGTGCGGCCGCTTGAGTGGCCTCCGACAGCCTGCCGTCAGCCTGCGCCCGGAACTTCGCCTCCACCTCGTCGTCGCTCATCGGGTTGCCGACATGGCCCTTCGGATATGCCACCTCGCGCGTTACCGAATCCCCGCTCCTTGTCCGCACTGTAATGCGATTCGGAATACTCTCCGGATACCGCTTATCCAACTCGGCATCGACCTTGACTTCGATCCGAGACACGAGGTCCAGCAAAGACTCATCGCTGAATCGCTCAGGCGCGAATTGCGGCAGGCCGACCTCACCGTCGACAAGCGCCACGCCAACGCAGTACGGCAGGCTGTGGTCCGCCGTCTCCCGCGTCTTCGGCCGCCACTTCTCCGGGTCGGCGATGATCTCAACGGCGGCGGTAAACGTCTCTATCGTCACCGATTCGATCTCCGACGCGTCGCCAATCTCGGCCCGTAGCTGCAGAGCCGCATCTATCGCGCTCTGCGAGTGATACTCGGCGGGCCAGTACTTGATATACGTGCCCGGCAGCATGTAGTCGGCGCCGTCCTGCCCGCCCAGCGCGGGTATCTCAAAATTGCCGTGCGCGACCTCCGCGAAGAATCCCATCTCGCCCTCGAATATGGGCGCCGGACCGGTCATCCCTTCGGCCGCCAGCAGAACCGACAACACGCCGTTGCGGGCCGCGTTGGCGAATGCTGCGCCCTTCCACATCGACAACTCGCCGGCCCGCGTCTGGCGCATCGCCATGTGCGCATTGCCCGATATGCCCTGCGCATGGACGAGCTGCTCCCGGTTCAGGCCGAGAATCTTGCCGGCGCCGAGCACGGTAGAGAACGACCCGTAACAGACGTGATCCCAGCCCTCCGCCCGGATGCTCCACGCGTCGGCCAGCCGGCACTGAATCTCGTATGCGATAACAGTCGCGGCGATCAGATCCTGGCCCGATGCGCCGGCCACTTCCGCCGCGGCGAGAGTGGCGGCGAAATTGTCGCTCGGGTGCGCGGGTTCCTTCGAAAGATACGTGTCGTTGAAGTCCAGGTAGCGAATCAGGACTCCGTTGACGAAGGCGGCCATGTCTACGCTCGTCAGGGTGCCGTATAGCGTGTGCGCCCCCCGCTTCGACTCCTGTATCGCCGCCACGCGCTGCGCCGCCCGCGGCGCGTCGCCGTCCCACGCCCCGAGCGTGCAACCGAGAGCGTCGATCAGCCGCCGCTTCGTCTCGTGAATCGCGGCATCGGTAAGGTCTTCATAATCGATCGAAAGCGCGTAATCGGCAAATCGCTCAGCAAGGGTTTCGGGCATACGGTGCTGGTGGCTCCCAACGACTTCAGGTCGTCGCAACGGGCGTTGAATTCAGAGTTCAGCCATCATACCCCGGCATTGCCGTCCGGTCTGCGTCACTTCCAGCCCGGTCCCCAGATCATCACAACATCTTCATTCCACCCACTTGCGGTCCGCTGAACGCGGGAATAGACTTGATCGACAGACCCCCACCGGGGGGGTATGGGTTTCAGGCCCAAACTCAAAGGTGCTACCTCATGTTGCCAGACGTAAAAAAAGACGCCATCAAACGCATCTCTTACATCGAGGGGCACATCGCAGGCGTCAAGAAGATGGTCGAGGAAGACCGCTACTGCATAGACGTCCTGAAACAGACGCATGCCATCAAGGCGGCGATCGACAAGCTTGAGACGAAGCTCCTTGAGGGCCATCTGCACACCTGCGTGATCGACGGAGTGAAAAACGGCCGCGAGGACCAGGTCCTGCAAGAGCTTGTAGATCTGTTCGCGGTGAAAAATATCCAGCGATGACAACCTCAGTGACGAAAGATAATCACGAAGGGCCGGCCCGCCTGTCCCTGCCGATAACCGGCATGACCTGCGCCAGTTGCGTCGGCCACGTGGCGAGCGCGCTCGAAAAGGTCGAGGGCGTTGAGCAGGCGGAAGTCAGCCTGGCCACCGAACGCGCCACGGTCACAGCCCCGGGCGTCTCCCCCGAGGCGCTCATCGACGCCATCAAAGACGCCGGCTACGACGTGGTGACCGAAGACGTGACGATTAGCATCGGCGGGATGACCTGCGCAACCTGCATCGGGCACGTCTCGCACGCCCTCGAAGGCGTCGAGGGCGTGATCGACGTCAACGTCAACCTCGCCACAGAGCGCGCAACAGTGACGCGCATATCCGGCGCTGCCGAACTGCCGGAGCTCCGCGCCGCTGTGGACGACGCCGGCTACTCCGTTATCAGCGTAGTGGGCGAGGAGACGGACGGGGACGACACCGAAGAGTTGCAGCGTGCGGAAGTCGTGCGCTCGCTGCGCAACAAGATGGCCTTCGCCATCGGCGCCGCCATCCTGATGATGCTGATAATGCGCTACTCGTCGATCTCGGCGCTTGAGGACATCTCACCGACCTGGGCGAACCTGCTCATGTGGGCCATCGCCACACCGGTGCAGTTCTGGGCCGGATCCCAGTTCTATCGCGGCGCATGGGGAGCCCTGAAACACCGCACCTCCAATATGAACACCCTGATCGCCATCGGAACAACCGTGGCGTACAGCTATTCGATCGCAGTCACGGTCGCCAGAGACTCCGTATCCCAGGCAACGCTCTTCGCGGGCCACGATACCGGGACTTACTTTGACGTATCCGCTGCCATTATCGGCCTGATCCTGCTCGGCCGCTTCCTTGAGGCTCGTGCGAAGGGCCGCACCTCCGCCGCGATCAAGCGCCTCATCGGCATGCAGCCGAAGACTGCCACGATCATCGAAAACGGTGAGCAAATCACCGTGCAGATCTACGAGGTCGTCGCCGGCATGGAAGTGCTGGTAAAGCCGGGTGAGCGAGTTCCGGTCGACGGCGATGTGCTCACTGGCACGTCATCGGTAGACGAATCCCTGCTTACCGGTGAAAGCATGCCGGTTGAGAAAACCGCCGGGAACCCCGTCTTCGCCGGCACCATCAACGGCACCGGCAGCCTTCGGTTCACGGCCACAAAGGTCGGCCGGGAAACGGCGCTCGCCGGAATCATCGAGCTGGTCGAGCAGGCCCAGGGCTCACGCGCGCCAATCCAGCGGCTCGTGGACGTCGTCACGGCCCGATTCGTGCCCGCGGTGCTCGTCGCTGCGGCGCTCGGCTTCACTGTCTGGGCCATATTCGGCCCCGACCCCGCCCCGCTCAACGCCCTCCTGGTGCTCGTTGCAATTCTCGTCATCGCCTGCCCGTGCGCGCTCGGCCTCGCAACACCGACGGCCGTCATGGTGGGCATGGGACGCGCTGCCGAAGAGGGAATTCTGATACGCAACGCAGAGGCCCTGGAGACCGCTCACAAAATTGACACGGTCATCCTGGACAAGACTGGCACGATCACAGAAGGCCGCCCCGTCGTGGTCGATATGAAGGCCCTTGGCACCGGCGAAGACCAGCTCCTCACGCTCGCCGCCGCTGTGGAAAGCGAGTCGGAGCACCCGCTCGCGGCCGCCGTCATAGCAGAGGCGGGCAAGCGAGATCTGCAGGTCCCCCGGGCGGCCGGATTCGAGGCAACACCAGGTAAGGGAGCTTCAGCCATCGTTGATGGCGTAACCGTACGCGTTGGAAACGTCGCGTACATGATGGATGTGGGAGTCGACGTAGCGGCAGCATCAGAAATGCTGGCGGAGATGTCCGGCCGCGGCCAGACCCCGCTGCTCGTAGCAAGCGAACAGAACTTTCTCGGCGTCATCGGAGTCGCGGACACCGTCAAGTCAGGCGCTCGGCTGGCCATCGCCGAACTGAAGTCGATGGGTATTGAAGTGATAATGCTCACCGGCGACAGGCAGTCGACCGCGGAGGCCATCGCAGCGGAAGTGGGCATAGACCAGGTGGTGGCCGAAGTGTTGCCCGGCGACAAGGTGAACGTGGTGGCAGAGCGCCAGCAACGCGGCCAAATCGTGGCGATGGTCGGCGATGGCATCAACGATGCCCCGGCCCTGGCGCTCGCAGACGTCGGCATCGCGATCGGCACCGGCGCGGACGTGGCGATAGAGGCGGCCGATGTCACGCTCGTCGGCTCCAACCTGGCCAACGTGCCGGGGGCAATCGCGGTGAGCAAGGCCACCATGCGCACCATCAAGCAAAACCTGTTCTGGGCCTTCTTCTACAACGTGATGCTGATCCCCATTGCGGCGGGTGTCCTCTACCCGGTGTTTTCCGACGGCACCGTTCCCGGCGTCCTCCAGCCAATCCTGGGAGAGGTCGGCTTCCTGAACCCCATCGCAGCAGCCGGCGCGATGGCGATCAGCTCCATCACCGTGGTGCTGAACTCGCTGCGCCTATCTCGAGCGGCCACATCGAAAGCAACTCCGCCTTCGGCAACGCCGGATATGACATCGCCCGCATATGCAGCGCGATAGACTGGAAACGATACAAGTGAAACGCCCGCCCATCAGCGGGCGTCTTTTAGGAGACGTATGAAAATTCCGATCCTTGGCATTGAGCTCTTCGGCAGTAGTGATGATGACGGGACCGACGTCGACCCCGTCTGCGGGATGGAGGTCCTCAAGTCCAACCCGCCCGGTGGCGCGTCACGCCACGAGGGCAAGACGTACATCTTCTGCGGCTATAGCTGCAAAGAGCAGTTTGACGCTGACCCGGCGAAACACGCCCGGGCCGCTGCGAATTAGACGCATCTCAAAACGACGCCGAATATCTAATTCCTGAAGGAGTTAGTAAGACATGCCAGTTGCCGAACCGCGCGAGAAACCGCTCGTCTACTCACATCCCGAGTGCGGGTACTGTCCGATGTTGATCGACCAGTTGAAATCCGCCGGAACCGATTTCGATGAGATCGATCTCTCGAGGCACCCGGACGAGTGGGCCGAGGTCGAGAGGATCTCAGGCGGCCGGACCGTTCCGGTTATGATCAACACGGACGGCAGCATCGAAGTCGGTTTCCACGGCATCGGCTGCGCCTTCTAGATTTCGCTCCAAATAAGACCGCAAATGCGGCGCATTGCAAGCATGCCTGACAGATATGGCGCCTTTGCTTATTGACTGGCAGCCCGCCGTCGCCGTAGATTTAGTGGTGACGTGGCCCCGTGGTGTAGCGGCCTAACACACCTCCCTGTCAAGGAGGAGATCGGCAGTTCGAATCTGCTCGGGGTCGCCACGCAGACCAATAAAAGAAAAGTCCCGGCTAGTGGCCGGGACTTTTTTATCGCCGCATAAGCCGCGAGATCACCTCTTCCGTCTCTTTTTTCGCCGACGCTTCTTCTTCGAATCGCCCGCGACGTTGTTTTTCTGACTTTTCGAATTGCCGCCCAGAATTTGATCGACTTCCTTGAATATGCCGGACTGCTCGGACGAGAGGGCATCTGTGCTCTGCCCGCCGGTTTCCGCTGGCTTCAGACTCTGGCTCAGCGGTGGTTTATTGCGACTCGATCTCTCCTTGTCCCGCCAATCTCTGACCGCCTGGCTTCTTCGCCGGGCCGACTGCTCACCCCTGCTGTTGGCCTTCTTCCCTTTTTTGCGCTTTGAAGCGGTGGCGCCTGATATCCGCCCGGCTGCTCGAGCCTCCACGCAAATTACGCATGAGCAACTGGCCGGATGCCGGGATATATCTCGGTAATTCCTCTCCTGCATTCGGCGCCTCGGTCCAGCCTGTGGAGGACTGTCACGACTCATGCCGCTGGCGGCAACAGACGTGCCCTCCAGTCCACAGAGTGCCAGCCTCCCCATTCCGTATTCAAGCAAAGTTTATCAACGTGTTAGTCCAGCGTTTCAAGAAAGCCAGAACAGGTAGATTCAGATGTAACGCCAAACAGCCCCGGCAATCAGTCGGGACTGTTTTTGTTCTTCAAACCAGCGTTCAGGTACTCGGGCCGGGCGTTCGAATCACCCGTTATAACCCGACTGCTTCAGGCCGCGCGCTTGTCCGCCTTTATACGCACTTCCAGCCACGGCACTTCCCCGAGATAGTCGCGAATAATCCGGGCCTCTTCCGCAGTGCTGGTGATCAGAATGACCCGGTCGTCCGATGCTTGCGCTTCATCATCATGCCCGGAATCCTGTGAATCGGTCATGCGGCCTTTTCCGCCCGGCCTGCCGACCTCTCGTCTAGCCACAGGGCAATGTCATGGCCCATCACCTTGCGGCCTCGCTTGAAGACCAGCCACGGGCCAACGGATATCTTGCCGATACCTTCCAGCTCGATGATCATGTGCTTCACGGGCCGCCAGCTACCGTCGGGGTTCTGTTCAAAAGATTCGTAAGGGAATGAGTTCAATATCGTTGAGCCCGCGCCGCTAAGTTCCGACTCCACCCTTTCCCCCAATGATCACCGTCACACATCGCCCCTCGATTTGAGACCGTGCGAACTCCTGCTATCGTGTGAGGGTTTCAACCCTCGCGATTGGGTGAATTCCGCCAGCCACGGACCGGTCCGCGGTCGGCACAGAGAAAGTTAGAGCCGCACAAGAAATGGGCAAACAGATCAAACCGTACGGGTCATGGGACTCCCCCGTGACGGTGGATTCCATCGTCAGTGCAGTGGTCCAACTCGGCGGGCCCATCGTCGACGGAAGCGATCTTTACTGGCTGGAAGGCCGGCCGTCAGAGGGCGGCAGAAATGTGCTGGTGAGGCAAGTAGCCGCCAGTAGCACAAGCATCCCCAGCAGCGAAGACGTGACGCCGAAGGGCTTCAACGTCCGCAATCGAGTACACGAGTACGGCGGCGCGGCGGCACTGATGCACGATGGGGTCGTCTATTTCTCCAACGACTCCGACCAGCGCCTGTACCGCCAGGCCCTCGGGGTTTCCGGGGTTTCCGGGCGCACGCCAGAGCCGATTACACCGGAAGCGCCCCTGCGCTTCGCCGACGGGGTTGTCGACCCGGCCCGGAAGCGCGGCATATGGGTGATGGAAGACCATCGCGGCCAGAGCCGAGAGGCCATCAACTCGATCGTAGCCGTCCCGCTCGATGGCGGCGAACCGTCGGAACTGCCCATCGTGCTGACGGAGGGCAACGACTTTTACGCCGCACCCAGACTCAGCCCGGACGGCTCGCAGCTTGCGTGGCTGGCATGGAACCACCCGAACATGCCCTGGGATGGATGCGAGCTCTGGCTGGCCGGCATCGCCAGAGACGGGACCCTGGAAGATCCCCGACCGGTCGCCGGCGGAGTCTCAGAGGCCATCTTCCAGCCGTCATGGTCGCCCGACGGCGTTCTCTACTTCGTATCCGACCGGACTGGCTGGTGGAATATTTATAGATTGGGGGCCACTGGCCAAGACAGCCCCGGCGCCCCCGAAATCGTCCCAGAGATCGTCATAGAAATGGACGCTGAATTCGGCCTCCCATACTGGTCGTTCGGCATGTCCACATACGCCTTTGAGTCAAAAGACCGCCTCTTCTGCACGTACAGCGCGGGCGAGGGCTGGCAACTGGCGTCCGTCGACCTCCCGGACGGGAGCCTGCGGGCCGTAGAAACCGAATTCACGGAGTTCGGAGCGCTTCACATATCAGATGGCGTCATCACTACCGTCGCCGGCTCCAACACCCGCCCGGACGCCCTCGTGCGAATCGACGCCGAGACCGGCGAGACCCTCGAGACGGTCGCGGTCTCAACACCGGTGCAACTGGATGCCGGGCTGATCTCGTCACCGGAGGCAATCGAGTTCCCGACCAGCGGCAACAAAACGGCGCACGCCTACTACTACGCCCCGAGGAATCCCGATTTCGCAGCCCCCGAGGAGGAACTCCCACCGCTCATCGTCATGAGCCACGGCGGGCCGACCGGCTCGACGAGCGCCGGGTTCGACATGCGGACCCAGTTCTGGACGAGCCGCGGCTTTGCCGTTGTAGACGTCAACTACGGCGGCAGCACCGGCTACGGCAGAAAATATCGAGAGCGACTGAACGACAGGTGGGGCATCGTCGATGTCGACGACTGCTGCAACGCGGCCCTTTACCTCGTCGAGCGCGGGCTTGCGGACGGGAATCGGCTTGCCATTCGCGGAGGCAGCGCGGGCGGCTACACCACCCTGGCCGCGCTCGCCTTTCGAGACGTTTTCAAGGCCGGGGTAAGCCTCTATGGAATCGGCGATCTCGAGGCCATGGCAAAGGACACCCACAAGTTCGAGTCCCGTTATCTCGACGGGTTAATCGGACCGTACCCGGAGCGGCGCGACATCTACCTGGAGCGCTCCCCGATTCACCACACGGACGGACTGTCATGCCCGATTGCGTTCTTCCAGGGCCTGGAGGACAAGATCGTGCCGCCGAATCAGGCGCAGATGATGGTGGACGTGCTGAGAAACAAGGGCCTGCCCGTCGCCCACGTCGAGTTCGAAGGCGAGCAGCACGGGTTCCGCCGCGCAGAAAACATCAAGACGGCCATAGACGGCGAACTCTACTTCTACTCAAAAATCTTCGGATTCGAACCCGCCGGAGACGTCCAACCCATCGAAATCGAAAACCTGTAGGGGCTGGGCTTGCCCAGCCCGACCGGTCGCCACGCCGTCCATCGCGCCTGCCTGCGGCCACCGCCACCTCGTCATTCCGGTGAAAACCGGAATCCAGTTACCCCTCGAGGACCACTCGCCTCCGATCCAGCCAACAGTGCCGTTCCCATCCCCGGTAGCTCAGGGGCTTGCCCCGCCCACGCCTGGCTATACACCCGGGCGAAGCCGCCATCCCGAGCCCCGTGCCACCGCCCAATACGTAGGGGCAATTCAAGAATTGCCCACGCCGGCCACGCCACCACCGACCCCAACTACCCCGCGCCCAGAAGCTGTCTCACCAGTCGCACCGTCTCAGC
>JADFPB010000098.1 GCA_022562515.1 Chloroflexota bacterium
AGAAGTTCCTGGGCTTCTTGCCCGCTATCGGGGCGAGCACTCCCAGGTTCATCAGCAGTGCGCCCTCGGAATCGAATAGCACTATCTTCTCGTCCGGCAGGCCCAGGGCCAGGCCCAGCGCGGACGGGGCGGCCTGTCCCATCGCGCCGCCGAATGTGACATCTCGCCGCTCGTTGGTGCTCACCTCGGGCCAGTGGCGGCCGGCCGTCCCGCTCGTCGTCACAATCGCATCACCGCGATGCTCCTGAAAGGCCTTCATCACATCCAGGGCATTTATCATTTTTGGCATGTCCGGCATTCTTGCTGCTCCAGTCAGGCTCCCTGGCGGTTGAAACCGTGATACTCGTCGCCGATCAACACTGCTACCGGCCGCCTGGTAGAACGCGCCTCTTCGAACGCGTCAGAGATGCGGGAACCGTCGGCGTCGTGCTCAACGAAGTAATAGTTGATTCCGAAGGCGTTCAAGAACGGCTCGGTATAACGCGCGGCCGTGTCCGGCGTCACGCCCCTGCGGGTCCAGCCTCGGTAGCCGATCACCAACACCAGCGGGAACCCCGCGTCCAGCGCCATCCCCCGGATTGAGTCGCCAGACTCCATCATCCCCGTGTTCTGGATCAGCACCACCGGCACCTTGCCCGCCGCGTTCAGGCCAAGCGCGACCCCCATCCCCTCGCCCTCTCTGGATATCGGCACGACGTCGAGCCACGACTGCTCGAGCATCAGCTCATAGAGGTAGTTCGTCTCGCTGTCCGGGATGGTGACTACATGGGTTACGCCGTTCTTCTTGAACTCGTCCACCATCGTTTCGGGTCTTAAAACTGCCGCCTGTTCTTGAACCATCGGGGGTGACGCTCCTGATTGCAGATATGACCGAGGCCGGCCAGTGCCCCCGGGGCTTTGTCGCTACTCAAGGGGACTGATTAGTGCGGGATGATACCGCGCTGCATGTGAGCCCGCGCCGCGCGGCGCCTCAGTTGAATCTGATTGAACGATGAAAATCACCATGCCAACAGTCAGCCTCGGCGCGACATCGCTCGCGCTTCTCATCGTGATCGCCTGTTCCAGTGGCGAAGGCGAAACCGCTCCCACGGCTCCTTCGCCCCAGGCAAACGCTCTGGCCTCCGATGCGCCACCGCCCGCCGCGAGTACCGCCGGTTCCGCCGGGACCGTCACCGTGACGGTCCCCAACCAGGGCGGCCGGGGTGGCCGGGGCGCAATCATGGAAGGACACACACCGCGGGGATTTCGCGGCTCGGGGACCGGGCTCTTCGTCGGAGACAATCTCAATCCGAATTTTCCAGAAGGGGACGGTGTTCAAGCCTTCCTGACATTCGATCTGGCGGACGTTCCGCAAGGACAGGTCGTTGCCGCGGTGCTCCGCTCCAACCACGCCTCAACACGGGGCTCGCCGTATCGCGACTTGGGGCCGCTGACAGCGGAGGAGATTCGGTATGACGCGTTCTCGCCGGACCTCTGGAACCTGCCACCGCTTGCCGGCGGGACCGGCTGCCTCCTCGCCACGTCGGCTGCGGCCGGCGTTGAGTGCGGCGTGCGCGATGCCGTCCAACGCTCGCTCGATGATGGGCGGTCTAACGTCCAGTTCCGGATTCGGTTTGACCGCGCCGGAGACGGAGACGGGTCGCCGGATCTCGCAATGTTCTTCATCACCAACTCCAACACCAACGAGCCAGGGGTTTTCGAGTTGGAAATAACGGTGGACTCGGCCGACGAACTGGAGCGGGGCGCTGCGCCGGCAGACAGGCCTGGCCTCCGCAACGGACTCGTCGCACACTACCGGTTCAACGGCGACGCGGCCGACGCCAGCGGCAACGGCAACGATGGCCGCGTCACCGGCGCGCAGGCCGTCCCCGACCTCGCCGGCGGGCAAAACGGGGCGCTCGCCTTTGACGGAATCGATGACGTAATCGAGGTCGCTCACTCAGACTCACTCGACCTGTCGCGTGAAGTGACCATGAGCTTCTGGCTTCTTTACGAGCGGCAGCCGACACAGGCGTTTTACACGATCTTCGAGAAAAGTGATCCGGGAGACGGGCACGCCCGCTACGGTTTTTGGCTCATCGGCGATCAAGTTGAAGTATGCGCCGACCCATCCAGCGGCGGAGCACAGCGCTGCCTCGATTCAACACTGGCGCTACTGCCCGGTACATGGAACCACGTCGTTGGCCGCTACGATGGCCAGCGGCTGGACATCACGCTGAACGGCGAGCCCGCAGGGCAGAGGTCGTACCAGGATGCCGGAATCTCTCGCAACAACGCGCCGCTGTTCATAGGAGCGGACCTGTTCAACCCGGCGCTCGTCTACACGAAACAGACGCTGGATGAGTTGCGGATATACAACCGCGCCCTCACCGATGAAGAGATCCAGGAGCTCTTCAACGCCGGGCCAGGCTAAAACCGCCCCATCCCCGAGAAAATCCAGGCCACCTCCCTCAAGGTTGTCATCCCTGGGCGCCCCGACCCGAGGAGCTCAGCCTCCACAGGCAGCCCGCGTCCGAATCAGCCAGGTTTTGCCCGGTCCCCGAGAAGCCCCAATCCTCGCGGGCGTCCACCCCCCACCCGGCCGCAAACGTCGCAATCCCGATTCAGTCCAGACACATCTGGTGCAGGGTCACCTGCCGGCCCGGCGGGGACTCTTCTCCGGCGCCGGGTCTTCGCCGGAGTGATCCTCTCCACACCTGCAAATCTGCCGCAGCATCGTGAATGGATAGATGCCGGTCGAATGCCCGTCGCTCCAGGCGAACTGGACCGCATATCTGCCTACCAGAAGAAAATCGACCGCGAAGATGTCTCCCGGCACTGACAGGACGTCCAGCAACTGGCGGCCCGTCATCTCCTCGATGCACGCCGCACAGGCGCAATCGATGCGCAACTCCCTGTGCGGGTAGCGGCTCGTATGCCCATCCGACCACTCGATGACGACGTCGTCCATCTCGAGCCTGATCTCTTTCGCTTGAAACACCCCTGGGGGACACTCCTGCCACTTTTATCGTGCCGGTGCTGCACTGGCGCCGCGCCCACGCTGCGCCGGATGATCGGCCATCGGATGCTAGCACGATGAAATAAACACGCCTCGACACGCCACATCACCGCCGCTACGCTTGTTCGCCCGCGGCGCCGGCCGCGCCACTGAATCGATATTCCCGATAACACTTCCAGACAGCACCCTTACAAAGAGGCAAGCATGAGCGCAGAGACGATACGAATCGGCATCATAGGCGCGGGCGGCAATACGCGCTCACGGCATATACCCGGGCTTAAGGCTCAGGATGGCGTAGAGCTAGTGGCAGTTGCCAATCGCAGCAGGGAATCGAGCGAGAGAGCTGCGGCAGAGTTCGACCTCGGCAACGCGGTCGACACCTGGGAAGAGATCATGCTGGACGACGAGATCGACGCCGTCTGCATCGGCACATGGCCGTATATGCATGCCCAGCTCACCATCGCGGCACTGGAATCCGGCAAGCACGTGCTGGTGGAAGCGCGCATGGCGTCGAATTCCCTTGAGGCTCAGGCGATGCTCGATACGCTCAAGGCCAATCCCGGACTGATCGGCCAGATCGTTCCGGCTCCGCACTCACTCGGCGTAGACCAGACAGTGATCGACATGCTCAGCGATGGGTACGTCGGTGAACTTATCTCCGTAGAAGGCTTCCAGGCCTCCGGCAGCAATTTTCCAGAATGGGACTCGCCCGCGCACTGGCGGCACGACAGGGACCTGTCCGGCAACAACATCATGTCGATGGGAATCCTTTACGAGGCGATGATGCGCTGGGTCGGCCCCGCCGCCACCGTACAGGCCCTCGGCCAGACGGTAGTAAAACATCGCAACGACGAAAATGGCCGCCGCATTGCCATGACCATTCCGGATCATGTAGACATCCTCTGCCGGCTGGAGCAGGGCGGCCAGATGCGCTTCGCAGTCTCCACCGTCATCGGCCACGGACCGGCCATGCTATTCACCATCTACGGCACAGAGGGAACCATCCGCGTCGAAGGCAGCAGTCCCGCCGACATGTCCATCAGCGCCGGCCGGAAGGGTGACCACGGACTCGCGCCTGTCGAGATCACAGATGAGAAGCGCGGTGGCTGGCGCGTCGAAGAAGAGTTCATAAACGCCATCCGCGGCATTGAGCCGGTAACCCATACCGACTTCTACACCGGCGTGCGTTACATGGAGTGGAGCGACGCCGTGACCCGCTCGCTGCGCACCGGCGAACTCGTGAACCTGCCGCTCGACGCGAATTAGGCAGCAGCAGCAGCCAGGCCCGAACCCCCTCCACCCTGAAGGTATTCGCCGACGGGAGGCACCGCGTGCGGATATACGCGGAATAGCTCCGCAAACAGCCCCGGGCAGACACAAACAACCTGACATCCGGCGCTGGCACTTAGGGCGCGGAGTTGCTTATATGGCGACGACGATCTACCGGCCAGAACGACCAGTGCAAGACCAGAGCTAGAGAGGTGTTTTGGGATGCCAGCCCAGGACCCGTCCAGATCCCCGGCCCAACCGGCGCAACAGGGTGAGCCGCAGAAAATCCGCGCGCCACGGCCGAATGGTTTCGAAACGCCGAAGATTCGGGACATGCCGGCTGAGGAGAGGCCCAGGGAGAGACTGCGGGAGCATGGGGCCGGGCATCTATCTAACGCCGAGCTGATGGCGATCTTGCTCCGGACCGGCATGAAGGGCGAGAGCGTGGTGGCGATGGCGACCCGCATCCTCTCGAATTTCGATGGCCTGCAGGGCCTCGCGCGGGCAAGCTATCCAGAGCTCTGCGCCGAAAAGGGACTCTCAGACGCCAAAGCCTGCCAACTGCTGGCCGCAATCGAACTGGGAAAGCGCGTCGCATCGCTCAGGAACGATGATCAGGTAGCCATCTCTGGTCCGGGCGACATCGCGAACATGCTGATGGCGGAAATGTCGGGCCTGGAGCGCGAGCACCTGCGCGTCGTGCTGCTGAACACCAAGAATCAGGTCCAACTCATCCATAACCTCTACGTGGGAAGCGTCAACTCGGCAGTCGTCCGCCCCGCCGAAGTGTTTGCAGAGGCCGTCCGCTGGACCTGTCCGGCCATTGCCGTGGTCCACAACCACCCGTCCGGAGACCCGCAGCCCAGCCCGGAAGATATCGCCATGACGGAACGCCTTGTCGAGGCCGGAAAACTCCTCGACATCGAGGTGGTCGACCATATCGTTATTGGCCGGCAACGCTATGTCAGCATGCGTGAGAAGGGTCTGGGCTTTCAGAGCTAGATGTAGTTCCCACGGACGGTGTTTATCCGCCTCAGGCGGAACCGGAGGCTGCCCGCCCCGACGCCCCCAGCCGGTCCCAGCCCGGGAACTACCCGAACCCTCGGCATGCCGGCCTCAACCCCCGAAATACCCCACCCTCTACCACCGGGACAGGCGGCCAGGCGGCTCATGCTGACCGTGGAAGATGCGCGGGCGCTCTAGGCGCCGACCAGGGCGGGCACGACGGCGAGCAGGACGCCGGCGACTGTTGCGGTGCCGATTACGCCGGCGACGTTGGGGCCCATGGCGTGCATCAGGATGAAGTTCTGCGGGTCTTCCTTGTGTGCCATTTCCTGAACGACACGTGCCGCCATTGGCACGGCCGACACTCCGGCGGCGCCGATCATGGGATTTATCTTTTCCTTGCTGAAGAGGTTCATGGTTTTCGCGAGCAGGATTCCGGAGGCCGTGGCGATAGCGAAAGCGATGAGGCCGAGGGCGAAGATGCCGATGGTCTCGTACTGGAGGAAAACGGCTGCGGGCATGGTTGCTCCAACGGTCAGGCCGAGCAGGATGATCACGATGTTCATCATTTCGTTCTGGGCTGTTGACGATAGCCGCTCAACCACGCCCGACTCGCGGAGAAGGTTCCCGAACATCATCATGCCGATCAATGGGGCCGCCTTCGGCATGAGCGTGGAGATCAGCAGCACCGTCACGATGGGGAAGAGGATCTTGGTGCGCTGAGAAACCGGCCGCGGGCTGTAGACCATCCGGATGCGGCGCTCTTTCTGCGTGGTGAAGAGCCGGATGATGGGCGGCTGGATCAGCGGCACGAGCGCCATGTACGAGTATGCGGCCACTGTAGTTGCGCCGACGATATCGCGCACCTCGACATCAGCGGCCGCCAGGCCGATCTCCCGCATGCGCGTGGATACGAAGATCGTAGTCGGTCCGTCAGCGCCCCCGATGATCCCGATACTGGCCGCCTCGAGCAGGCCGAAATCGAACGCGCCGGTCATGCCGAGGAGGATTGCGCCGATCATGGCGAAGAAAACGCCGAATTGCGCGGCCGCGCCAAGAAGGAACATCCGCGGGAACGCCAGAACGGGCTCGAAATCGGTCGCCGCTCCAAGACCGAGGAATATGAGGAGCGGGAGAACGTCTGTAATCAGGCCGATCTGCGTGGTGTAGAAGAGGAAGCCGCCGATTTCGCCGTCCCCGGCCGGCTTCGTAAACTCTCCCAGCGGGAGGTTGGCGAAGAGAAGTCCGGCCGAGATCGGCACCAGGAGGAGCGGCTCTTTCTTCTTCGCGATGCCGAAGTACATGAGGGTGAGGGCGATCACCCACATGATTATGATATTGGGCTCGTCCCGGACGGCTGATAGGCCTTCCCAGATGCCGGAGAAGTCGTTCATCCTCGCGCCTATTCCATTTCCACCATGGCCTGGCCGAACGCGACTGCATCGCCGACCGCGACCAGGATGTTGCTGACCACGCCGTCCCGGGTGGAGGCGATGGTTTGCTCCATCTTCATTGACTCCATCAGGACTACTCCCTGGCCCGCAGTGACTGAGTCTCCGACGGCGACGAGAATCTCGATGATTCTGCCGGGAATAGGAGCGGTAATGGCGTTGCCGGAACTCGTCTGATCGGAAGAGGCAGGTGCGGTTGGCGGTGGCGGAGCTGAGCGTGCCGGTGGCGAAGTGGGCCGGCCGGGAGCAGAGGGGCTAATAGCCGGCGCGGCGCCGTCATCGGGCAGATCGACCTGGTATAGGACGCCGTCTACGGTGACTTCAACGGGCGAGGCGGAAAGGTCGCCGACATTGACTTCGTACTCTTTGCCGTTGATGGTGACCCTGAATACGGGAGTCAACGGCTGACCCTTGAGACGCGTTCCATGGCGCGCCTTCTTCCAGCGTCGGCCCATGCCGACGACCCGGCTACTGTGGCTGGGACTGTGGGGAGGAGGAGGCCCGTTGAGCGGCGCGCCATTGCGAGGGCGACCGTGATCGCGGCTATCTCTTCTCCAGATGGTCCGGAGGGGCCAGACCTGTCTTGAGAAGCTGGAGTTGCGGCCTTTTGAGAAATTTCTTTTGGATCAGCGGCTTCGCCCTTGTTGCGGCTGAGCTTCCGCGCAACATTTCGAACTGTTTCGGACGCGTCCAGCCAGCTCATGGTCCTGCTCGTTATTGCGAGCGCGATGAGCACGAGAAAGACGACGCCCATGCCGATTCCGGTGACAATCAGGCCATCGACCAGCGTCTCTGAGTCAGACGTAGCTAAATACCCCTCTCCTGGTGTTCCCTCTGGCGGCACACGATGCCGGGCCAACGGCAAATGATAGCAGTCGGGACAGACCGATTTACGCTATCGAGCCGAGTTCAGGCATCTTCCCGAATCGACACCGTATACACAGTGCCGTTGACCTCCACCTGCATCAGGGTCGGCCCGTCTTCCCCTGCGGTGAGGCTCTTTCTGGGAAGCGCCACCTCATACGAATCGCCGTGTATGGCGACGGAGATGGAGTCGAGTTGTCGCGGCACGGGTACCGCGCGGTCGATCTCTTGCGCGCGGGCCCGCAGCGCTTCGACGGCCTCGTCCACTCCCGTCCTGGCGAATCGCACGTGTGTGCCGGGGGCCGCCTGCGCGAGCAAGGGCAGGTCCGCGGTCGCCACGACGCCGATCTTGGGATATCCACCGGTAGTTTGCCGGTCGGCCAGCAGGGCTATCGGCATGCGATCGCCGGGTATCTGGATGCTGCCGGTGGCTATTGCGTCCGAAACGATGTCGTAACCGCCCGGTCCGGCTTCTATCTCGGGACCATCGAACCTGATCCCCTGCCTGTCCGAGCGGTCGCTGACGACGTACTCAGACCCGAAGAACGTTTCGATGCCCTGCTCTGTGAACTGTTCGTCCTGTGGCCCGGGAATCACTCGCACCAGGATGTCTCCCGCGCGGTTGAGGGGGTAGCCGGGGTGAGCGACGCTATCGAAAATCATGCCGTATTCGGGTAACGCAGCCGTCCCGGCGGAGTGGAGCTGGTCACTGGCCTTCAGCGCCCTGCCGCTGAGCCCCCCCAATTTGCCCGGTAGGTAAGTTGCGGCGGATCCAAGCACACGGGGCAGGTCGAAGCCGCCGGCAATGCACAGATACGCCCGCAGCCCTGACCTGGGTGATGCCATCGCAAGCTGGTCGCCAGGGCCGGCCCGCAGGACCGTGTACCGGCTCACTTCCGTGCCGTTGAGCGTCGGGGTGAGATCGCCGCCCGTCAGGGCGAACGCGGTGCGGGCCGCGAACTCGGCCTGGAAGCCGCCGAAAGTTATCTCCAGCGCGGGGGCGTCAGAGTCGTTTCCGAGGAGCCTGTTCCCCAGGAGCAGCGACAACTGGTCCACTGCGCCCGAGATCGAGACGCCGAATCGCTGGAAGCCCGGTCTGCCGGAGTCCTGGACGGTGCACAGTGGGCCGGGATTTATGATCGTCAGCACGTGTTCGCTCACGGCGAGTGCTCTGCGGCCGGGATGGTGTAGCCGCCAGCCGATATCTCGGCGCGGATTGCCCCGATCTCATCGGGACCGGTGGAGACGAACTGGACGAAACTTCCCGGTTCGATCGCGGCCGGCGAATCTTTTGAAGGGTCGAAGAGTGGCACCGGCGTCTTGCCGATCAGGTTCCAGCCGCCGGGGGAGTCTGCCGGGTAGACACCGGTCTGCGACTCGGCTATGCCGACGGACCCGGCCGGCACTTTGACTCGCGGCGTCTCCAGGCGGGGGCAAGCGATCGACTGGTCCATGCCGCCCAGATAGGGGAATCCGGGGAGGAAGCCGAGCATGTACACCTGGTACACGCCGCCAGAGTGGATTTCTATCACCCGCTCGGCGTCGATACCGGCGTGCTTCGCCACGCGCTCCAGGTCGGGTCCGTCCTCGCCACCGTAGGCGACCGGTATTCGATAAAGCGTCGCTGAGAGGGCCGTTCCGGTTGCGTCGTTTTCGAGCTGCGCCAGTGCAGACCGGACCTCGGCATGCAACTTTTTTGGCGGCAGTACGAGCGGGTCGAAATGAATCAGCACCGATCGGTACGTGGGCACGAGTTCGGTGACGCCTTTTATCGACGCCTCTTCAAATACCGCTGTGAATCCGTAGACGGAGCGGTTGACGGCCGGGTCGATCTCTGCCCCGAACTCGACGACGAGTCCGGAATCACCGGCGGTCAGAGTTCTGGGGTATGAAGGCATGGGTTTGGGGGTTCGGAGCGGGGTGTTGGTGAGGCAATCCGTTCAAGTCACGATCTGGGCCATCGGCTTCACTGCGATTCCGGAGCTATCAAGAGCCTCGCGCACAGCCGCGGCTATCTCGACTGCGCCGGGGTTGTCGCCGTGCAGACAGATGGTGTCCGCCTCGAAAGGGATCTCATCGCCGTTCACCGTGACCACTCTGCCCTCGGTGGCGATCTTCAGCACGCGGGCGACGACCTCATCCGGCTCGTGAATTACCGCGCCAGGCTGGGAGCGCGGAACGAGAGTGCCCTCGGGGGTGATTGCCCGGTCTGAATACGCCTCTCTTGCGACGGGTACGCCGGCTTCGCGGGCCAGGCGCTCCCATGGGGACCCGGCGAGCACAACGTGGATTAGCTCCGGGTCGAACTCACGTATCGCCTCGATGATCGCTGCTGCCTCTGCGGGGTCGCGAACGGCCTTGTTGTACATGGCGCCATGTGGCTTCACGTGCTGCAGCCGCCTTTTTCCTGTATGGGCGGTAAACGCCGTGAGGGCTCCGATCTGGTAGGTGACGGCGTTCTTCACTTCGGCGGGGGATAGAGTCATGTCGCGCCGTCCGAAGCCAACCAGGTCCGGGTAGGCGGGATGGGCGCCCACGGCGACATCGTGCTGAGCCGCAAGATCGACTGATGCGCGCATCCAGTTGGGGTCGCCGGCGTGAAACCCGGTCGCCACGTTGATGGACGACACGTAGCGGACGATCTCACGATCGAACTTCATCTCATAGGAGCCAAACGACTCTCCCATATCGCAATTGAAGTCGATAACGCCCGTTGGGTCTGGCATCTTTATTTTGTAAACCTCGCGGGATATCCACCTCAGGACATCCCGGTGGGGCCAAATTTCCAATATTCGCCCGCGCGGCAGAGTAGCACACGCGCGTCCCTGCGGTAGACTCGCCTGCAGTAACCTCGAAAGAGCGTGAGACGATCATCCTCG
>JADFPB010000099.1 GCA_022562515.1 Chloroflexota bacterium
CAGGGCCTAATGCGCGCCAGTAATCGCGTATCGAGTGATGCGCCTCCAGATCAAGAATCACGTCGTATCGCTGCCCGTTGCGGGTGAAATCTTCCCGGGTGTAATCGATGACATGTTCGGCGCCGATCGAGCGCATGATGTCCAACTTCTCGGTGCTGTCCACGCCCGTCACCTCGGCCCCGAACGACCTGGCGATCTGCACTGCGAACGAGCCGGCGCCGCCGCCGGCGCCGTTGATCAGAACCTTCTGCCCTGGCTGAATCTGTACTTTGCCGCTCAGACCCTGGAGGGCGATTACCGCCGCCTGCGGTGTGGCTGCTGCCTGCTCGAAGTTCATGCCGGCCGGCTTCAGGGTCAATGCGTTTTCACGTGCGCATACATACTCGGCGAAACCGCCCCAGCCATCCCCGGACAGATCCCCGAATACCTCATCGCCGGGCTGAAACTGTTTTGCGTTTCTGCCAACCGATTCGATCTGCCCGGCAATGTCGCATCCGAGGACGTGGATTTTTCTTGGTCCACGTAGCCCGAATAGCAGGCGGTTCACGAACGGTTTACCTGCCAGAAGTTGCGAGTCCCATGCATTTATGGAAGCCGCGTGAACCTTGACCAGCACTTCGTTGTCCCTGGGAGCGGGTTTTTCTATCTCCTGTAATTCCAGATCGTCGGGTGAGCCGTACTTGTGAAAGACGATCGCCTTCATCTGGGAGTCCCTTCCTGAAATTGTCCCGGGGCGATCGCGGTTATCGCGCCGGGGTGGTGGGCAGGTGCCGGGTGATGGGCAAGGCGCCCGTAGTGGCCATGGCGGAGAGAACCGTGGCCGTGTGCGGGCCACCCTTCGAGGGCCTCAGGATGGCCTGCTTCGCAGGGGTGGGGGGCGAAGGCTGTATTGGGTTATCTACTGTTTGGGTGGGCGCGGGTTTCACCCTCACCCCAGCCCTCTCCCTCGGAGGGAGAGGGGGTAGGTGGAGGGTAGCGATCGGCGTCGGGTTGGTCATGAGACGCCTGCGAGGGTGCGGAATATCTCTCGGATGAGGTCTTCGGAGTGGGCGGTTAGCTCCGGGTTGGCGGCGATGGCCTTCTGGACGGCCTCTTTTGCGTCGCTCTGGCGGTGGCCGAGGCTTACCAGGACGTCGATGGCTTCCTGCTTCGTCTTGTCTGCCGCTTCTTCTTCCGGCGTCGGCTCGTTCACTGCCGCGGCGGGTGCGCCGTCGACCGTCATCGCCCACTCGGTCACCTTGCCGCGCAGCGTGGCGATCATCTTCTGCGCCGCCCGGTCGCCGATGCCGGGCATGCGGCGCAGCAGCGACACGTCCTCGTCCTCGATGGCACGTGCGATGTCGGCGACGGCGAAGACGAGCGCGTTGGCGGCCTTGACCGGGCCGATGCCCTCGACGGCGATCATCTGCTCGAAGAACCGTTTTTGCTTTGCGTCCCGGAAGCCGACGAGGATGGGCTTCGGCTGGCGGTCGGTGACGTGGTAGTAGATGTCGAGCCCGACCTCATCGCCCTCCTGAATGCCTTCCTGCTGGAGCGAGTGGTGGACGAACGCGGGTAGCGTAATTTCGTAGCCGATGCCGGAGTCGGTGAGCAACACCATCACCGGGCCGTCGACGGGCATGCGGAGCACGCGGCCTTTCAGATATGCGATCAAGTCAGCGTCCTCTTATTCATACGGGGTTGCTCATACGGCTGTGGGCGTTCTTGCGACGAGGGCGTGGCAGATTGCGATGGCGAAGGCGTCTGCGACGTCGTCCGGGTGGGGCGGCTCATCGAGATTCAGCAAGGCGGCGATGGACATCTGCACCTGCTCTTTGCTGGCATGTCCGGCGCCGGTGATCACGTTCTTCACCCGGGTGGGCGCGTAGTCATAGACAGGGATCATGCGTTCCGCGGCGGCCAGGTAGATGGCGCCGCGCACGTGGCCCATGAGGATTGCCGTCTTCGGGAAGGCGTAGCGGCTGTGGAGCTGCTCGATTGCCATCACCTCGGGCTTGAACTCGTCGAGCACCTCGCAGACGTCCGAGTAGATCGCCAGGATGCGCTCGCCAAGCTCGTCTTTCTGCCGTGACTTGCAGACGCCGCCCTCGACTACCCGCTGCTGGCCCGAGCGGGTGCCGGCGGAGTCGACAACACCGTATCCGGTGCGGTTGAGTCCGGGGTCGATGCCGACGATTCTCATGGCGGGCGCTTTGCGAGGGTGGGTGGTTGCGGTGGAGGCGCCCTTCGAGCAGCTCAGGACGTCATTTGCATTCTAGGGTTCCCCCTCTGTGCGAACAACGAGCGCCTGTCGAGAACCGGAGGTCGCCAGGTTGACGTTGGGGGTTTCCCGTGCCGCGGTTATTCTGGGTGAGCCATGACCAAGCCATATGAAGACTACATAGAGGCCAACCGGAAGAACTGGGACGACCGGGTGCCGATTCACGTGTCATCGCCGCACTCCTACGATATCGAGGGGTTTATTGATGATCCCGAAAAGTTGACGTTGACTGCGCGGTTCGATTCGCAGTTTTTGCCTGATCTGGCCGGCAGGTCGATGCTGCACCTGATGTGCCACATTGGGCTGGACACGATGTCCTGGGCGAGGTTGGGCGCCAGGGTGATCGGGGTCGATCTGTCTGGCGAGTCGATCAGGGTAGCGACCGAGGTCGCTGAGCGCGCTAGTTCAAACGCGAAGTTCATGCAGAGCGATGTCTACGACGCGGGCGACGTAATTGAGGGAAAGTTCGACATCGTTTACATGTCGATGGGTGTATTGATCTGGCTCCCTGATCTCGAAAGGCTGGCGGGCGTCGTGTCTTCGTTCCTAAAGCCGGGCGGCCTGTTCCACCTCACGGAGATCCATCCTGTGGCCACTTCGCTTGACGTTCCCTCGGACGATCAGCAGTTGCGCATTACGAAACCGTACTTTGAGAGTGGTGAGCCGCTCGTCGTCGAATCTGACGTCAGCTACGTTCGAGGGGAAGGGAAGATCGAGCATACGACGACGTACCAGTGGCTCCACAGCATGGGCGAGATCGTCACCGCCTTCACCGGGTCGGGGCTGAGGCTTACGATGCTCAAGGAGCATCCGTTCGGAGGATTTCCTCAGGGTCCGCCGCTTGAGCGAAAACCGGACGGTTGGTGGGAGTACCCTCATGGCCCGGAGATGGTGCCGCTGATGTATTCGCTGCAGGCGGTGAAGGACGGGCGGTAAGGGGCGCGTGGCGGTCCTCTCTCAATAGCTGAATTGCGCTCGGACGATCATCATCGCTTCGGTCGGCAATCGGGGATCCCAGTCGGGCAGCTTGCCCGCGAGGTTTGAGGTAATCAAGACGCCTCCTGGCCGGGTGAGGCGCGTCAGTTCTGGCAGCCACTCGTCGTAATCGATTCCGGCGTCCACGACGACGAGGCCGTACGGGACGTCGAGGTTGGGTAGCAGGGACTCCGCGTCGCCGCGCAGTATCGTGATTCTGCCCGACAGCCCGAGCCGCTCGAACTCTTCCTGCGCAAGGTCGGCATGCACCGGATCATTCTCGATGGTCTCGACAACGCACTCCGGGGTGGCGGAGGCGAGGCAGGCGGCCTGGTAGCCGATACCGCATCCGATCTCAAGCACCCGGGTGACCGACATGGCGGACGCGATCGTCGCCCACAGTGGCGCCTGGGGGCTGGGGAAGACGGTGCATTCTTCGCCGTGTTCGGCCTGGTGTCGAAACGAGCGCTCGTAGAGGTCGTGATGCATCTGATTCGCGGGATTCATAGTCGGCGTCCTTCCGCAGGGTGGTTGGGGCAATCGATGCTCTTGAACGGGTAGGCTATCAATCCGGCTGTTATTGTCCGGTCGGTACTGGACTGACAACGCTGGTTGCATGTTCTGGTCGGCTGATCAGGCGGCGGTTGTCATTCGCACCCGCCGCCAATACAGTGATTCGCCAGAGCAATGCCACTTACCGAACAGCAGGAACTTCTGCGGACGACGGCGCGCGACTTCGCGCGGCGGGAGCTTGAGCCGCGAGCAGCAGACGTTGATGAAGCCGAAGAGTTTCCGGTCGATAATTTTCGCGGGCTGGCGGAGCTTGGCCTTTGCGGGCTGAGCATCGATGAGTCGGTTGGCGGCGCCGGTGGCGGGTACGTGGATCTCGCCGTGGTCATCGAAGAGATCGCGGCGGCGTGCGGGTCGACTTCGACCGTCTATATCACGCACGTTTCGCTGGGTATTGCGTCGATTGCGCGGTTTGCGAACGAGGAGCAGGCGGCGCGGTTCGTTCCGCCGCTGGCCTCGGGCGAGAAGATCGCCGGCTTCGCGCTTACCGAGCCAGGCACCGGCAGCGATGCGCTGGCGATGGAGACGACGGCGGTGCTCGACGGTGACGACTACGTGCTCAACGGAACGAAGACCTTCATCACGAACGGCACGCATGCCGATACGTTCGTCGTGTTCGCGAATACAGACCGCTCCGCCGGGTACCGGGGCATCAACGCGCTGGTGGTCGAGCGGGGGATGGCGGGCTTCAGCACGAATCATCTGACGGGCAAGATGGGGATGAAGGGCTCGGCGACTGCGGAGCTGGTATTCGATAACTGCCGGGTGCCGGTGGCGAACCGGCTCGACGAAGAGGGCCGTGGTTACTCCGTGGCATTGAGCACTCTCACGACGTCGCGTGTATCGATCGCCGCCCAGTGCGTCGGCCTGGCGCGCGGCGCGTACGAGGCCGCGCTGGAGTACGCGAAGCAGCGCAGGACGTTTGGCAAGGCGATTGGCGAGCACCAGGCGGTGGCGTTCATGCTGGCCGATATGGCGACGGAGATCGATGCGGCGCGGCTGATGACGCATCGGGCAGGGGCGATCGTCGATAGCGGCGGGGACCCGGTCGCGGAGTCGGCGATGGCAAAGCTCTACGCCTCGGAGATGCTGCATCGGGTGGCGACGAACGCGGTGCAGATCCACGGTGGCGCGGGCTACTTCAGGCCGAGCAAGGTGGAGCGGATCTACCGTGACGCCAAAGTCACCGAGATTTATGAGGGCACGTCCGAGATACAGCGGCTGATCATCTCGCGCTCGATACTGGGCGACCTCGGGTAACGGCCGGCGCGTAACGTGAAGCCCAGTTGACCCCGTTGAACAGGCAACTAGCGGCGGGCGCCGGAATCCCCACGATCGTCGCGGGGGCAGCGGGCCTTTACCTGGGAGCGCTGGATTTCTCGATAAACGTATCGCTGCCGACGATGCGCGACTCGCTCGGGGAGTCGTTGATCACGATTCAGTGGATCATCGTCATCTACCACGCCAGCCGCAGCGGGTCCGGGTTCGGTATCGGCGCGTTTGGCGACCGGTTCGGCCTCAAGTGGCTTTTCCTGGCAGGCGTGGCGCTGAACTCGGTTGCCGTCGGCCTCATAGCGCTCCAGTCGGATCTCGCCGGCATCGTTGCGTTGAGGGTGATACAGGGCGTTGGCGTCACGATTCTGTTCACCGTGGGGCCGGCGCTTGTGGCGCGCGCCTTCGGGCCGCACAGGCGCGGCGCGGCGCTGGGCGTGACCATCGCCGCGGTCGGCGCGGGGCAGGTGACGGCGACGCTTGGCGGTGGATGGCTGGTGCAGAATATCGGCTGGGAGTCGATATTCTGGGCAAGAGTGCCGATCGGGGCAGCGGTGTTGCTCATCGGTCTGTTCATGATCCAGCCTGCTGTTGCTGCGGCGACCCGGCGGACCGTTGGCGCCTTCAACTGGACCGGCGCCGGCCTGCTCTTCCTGGCGCTGTTCATGTTCGCCCTGTCGGTATCGATCGCGCGAATAGACGGCTGGACCTCGGCCGGGACGCTTGGGACGGGGGCGGCATTTGTTGTGCTCGCAGCGGTGTTCGTCTATCGGGAGCGGCGAATCGAGAATCCGCTTGTCCCCGGCGAGCTTCTGCGCATGCCGCCGTTTCTGGCAGGAGCGGCGTCCAATCTGGTCGCTACCATCGCCTACTTCCTGATGTGGTTCCTGTTTCCCTTTTACGTGGTCGACACGCTTGGCCGCAGCCCTATCTCGCTGGGTGGCATGCTGGCGACTATGGGCGCGCTCACATTCGTCGGCTCGACGATCGGGGGCTGGCTTGCCGACCGGCTGGGCGATCGTGTCATGACGGTCGCCGGGGCTGTGGGTACTGCGGGCGGCCTGCTCTGGATGTCGCAGATCAGCGAGACGGCGTCGTTGCCGGAGGTGGCGCTGCGGGCCGGGGCGGTGGGGCTCGCGTTCGGCATCCACCAGTCGTCCGTGTACGCGCTTACGATGCGACATGTGCCCGGCGACCGCGCCGGCGCGGCGTCGGCGATGCTGGCGGTGACGCAGACGATAGGGACCGTGCTGTCGGTGTCGATTGGCACGACGATCTTCGCGTGGCGTGAGCGGCTGGCGCTGGAGAATGGGCTGAGCGAGGCGGGCGCGTTTATCGACGCCTACGGCGATGCGTTCTTCGCAGCCGCCGGGGTGGCGCTGATAGCCGGGGTGATCGTTATCGGAAAGCGCTCACCGCGCCGCACTGCATCAAGGGGAGACGAAAATGCCTGAGTACGAGATCACGGCTGCGGTGGAGGAGTTTCTTGCCAGTCAGCGCAATCTGATACTGGCGACGGTTCGGCAGGACGGGACGCCGCAACTCTCGCCGGTCTGGTACGTGTGGCGGGACGATGCGTTTTTCATTTCGACCGTGACGAGTACGGCCAAGTGGAAAAACCTGGTTCGCGACCCGCGATGCAGCGGCATCATCGATCACCCCGAGGGGCAGTACGTGTATGTGTCGGGCGTGGCCGAGTTGGATGATGGCGATGTGTATGACACGACGCTGGATATTGTCAGGCGCTACAAGACGGAAGACGAGATCGAGGCCTACATGGAGTCGATCTACGAAGAAGGGCACCGGACGATCATCCGGTTGGCGCCGACCGGGTTGGTGCACCGGAATTTCGCGTAGCCGAGGTTTCGGGACGTGCGAGGCCCTTCGATCCCCAGTGCGAATTTGACACCGGATAGGGGCGCACGGTAGGGGCACGTTGCAACGTGTCCCTACATATACACCTACGTAAAGCGCTCCAGGCGGTACGGCTCCAGCGCCTCGATCCTGGCTCCGTCGAGGATCTCGATTGCGGCGAACTCGCCGATCAGCGGCGCCAGCGAGACGCCGGAGTGCGTGAAGGCGATGTAGACGTTGCCTACGTCTCGGGCGAAGCCGAGCACGGGATGTCCGTCTGGCGGCACGGGGCGGGTGGCGCGCCTGATCTCGGCGACCTCTGCGCCGGAGATTCCCGGTAGCCAGCGGACTGCCTCTTCCAGCAACTGGTCGCCATCGTCGCGTGAGCCTTCGCGGCCCATGATGCCGTGCTCGCCGCCGTGGATCATCACGCTGCCGTCGCTGAGCTGCCTGATATTGAGAAGGCTGTCGGGCAGGTCGCGCGGCGTATGCATGGCGGCGATATTAGAGAAGAGCGGTTCTTCGAGGGGTGTTGTGATCGTCGTTGAGCCAAACGAGTGTGCGTCGCCAAGCTCGATGCCCGCGAGCCCAGCCAGTCTGGGGCTGGCCGCGCCCCCGGCAAGTACGATCGAGTCCGCCTCGATCTCGCGATCCCCGGCCTGCACGGAGTGTGCATGACCGTCGGAGACGGCTATTGCCTCCACCGGCGTATCGAGGATTACTTCTCCGCCAAGCTGCCGAACGCGCCCTGCGCAGGCCACCGCCACGCGAACGGGGTCGACGTGGCCGTCCGAGTCGGTGAACGAGACGGCCGTGACGTCGCCGAAGCGGATGCCCTGCTCCATCTCTGCCGCTTCTTCGGGGGAGAGCGTGTGGATGGGATAGCCCCATGATTGCAGCTCGGCGACGCGGCTCCGCAGCTCATCGGCGCCGTCTGCGGTGACCGACCAGCGCATCTCGCCGCCCCATGTGAGGCCGACATCGGCTTCCAGCCGGTCGGCAAAGCGGCGCCACATGTCCTGCGAACGGCGGTTCAGCTCGTGGTAGCCGCGCGGGTTCTTGTCGCGTCCGTTGATCCAGGCGAACGACACCCGGGATGCGCCATGCCCCGGCTGTCCGGCGTCGATCAGCGTCACCTCTGCCCCGCGCTCCGCAAGATGGAACGCTATCGACCCACCGACTATGCCGGCCCCGATTACGGTTACATGCTCTGGGCGCATGGCCTCATCTCGGCACTATTGGCAGGATGATGTGGGACGGTCGTTCGGCATCGTGAAATACGGTCTGGTGCGCCACCTGGAGTTCAGCGTCCATACCCTGCTCGTGACCCGTATTCGGATTCCGGTCCCACATGGGGAAGCTGCTGCTCGTTACGTGAACGCTGATCTGGTGGCCCTTCAGGAAGACGTTGCTGGTGGGCTGCAACTCGATTTCATATTCATAGATCTCACCCGGCTCGAGCAGCTCCGGCGGCTCCCATATCGATTTTCTAAACCGGGCGCGGATGATTCCCTCCGTGAGGTTCCAGGCCGTGCCGCCGGGCTCGATGTCGATCAGGCGCGCTATGAAGTCCGTGTCGGGGGCGGACGAGGCGGCGAAGAGGCGTACCTCGATGGGCCCGGTTACCTCCACATCGTCGTCCAGCGGCGGGGTCGTGAAGACGAGCACGTCCTCACGCTCCCAGTTCGGCCGCTGATCCAGCGTTCCCACGCGAATCACCTCCGGATGGTCCTGCGGCCCCGAATGGTTTCCACCCAGCGTGGGCACCGGATCTTCCGGGTCGTAGTCATACTCGCTCGGCGGCTCATCGCCTGGCGGACTCGTGCTCAGCAAGCCGTGCCGGAAGCCGGCACTATGCCGATCGCCATGAAAGTAGTAGTTGGTCAGCACCGAAGCCACCGGCGGCCACGCGGTGTCGGTCTGCCACTCGTTTGTGCCCATCGTCAGGTACTTGACGGGCGGCTCGTCTTTGATGCCGGTATCGATGCCCCTGATCACGTAGTCCAGCCAGCGGATGGCGACCTCGATTCGCGGTATGGCCGGGTTGTCGCCGAAGTCGCGGTCGCCGACGACACGGGCATCGTGATCCGTGGGGTCGACGTAAATGCGGATCTCATCGGAGGCCCCGAGATCCTGCAGGACCTTGAAGGCCCGGAAAAGAGCGCCGGGGTAGTTGTCATACCAGCCAGCATGTATGTAGACCGGTATCTTTATGCGGTCGAACTTGTCGCTGATCGATATGTCTTCCCAGTAGGGGCCATTCTGGGAGTGGGTCACGTACTCCTGCCACAGATTGTTCTTGTGGCCTACCACGGCCGTGTCCAGTGTTATCAAGGGCAGGTGGCGATAGAAGGCGTCCCAACCGCCGAATTCGAACACTTTGTGTGTGTTGTCGTCGGAGATCCGTGTGCGGTAGATCCGGCGGGCTGTATGCGATAGCTGGAGCGCACCGTGGTCCCAGTAGCCTCGCTCCCACATGCGTGGGTTGACGACCTGCGGCACTATTGCCTTCAGGGCCGGGTGTTGGAGCGGGGCGGTCAGCCACTGTGTTGCCGCCATAAACGACCGGCCATACATCGCCACGTCGCCGTTGCACCAGCTCTGCTTGCTTACCCAGTCGATGCAATCGTACCCGTCCACGTCGTCGGTTCGAAACATGCCGCCTTCCAGGTTGCCGCGGCATTGCTGCCCGACGTAGATGTAACCGGACTCGACGAACCGCTCGGCGTTTTCCTCGTAGCCGGGCTCGTAGCCGCGTTCGAGAATGACGGGAAGCGGGCCGTCGGCATCGGGCATCCAGATGCGCGTCGCGAGTTCTTCGCCGTCGCGCATCGCAACCGAGAACTCCTGGGTCTCCTGTAGCACGGGTAGCGCTCCTCCCTGCAGTCGTAGGGCGGAGTTTACCCTCCGCTTGGCACACATTTCCTGAGTGCAGGCAGGCGAGGGTAAGAATCTGGTGAGAGATTCAGGAAGAGTTCGCGTCGTGTTTTTGGAGCAGCGCGGCGACCCGCGCATCGATCTCGGGCGGCAGCGGCTGCCCGGTATCCGTGAGCGCTATCGCGAGGTGCGCGTCGCGCAGCAGGCGCTCGTAGTCTGGCTGGTCCCCATGGGCGCCGTTGAGCTCTTCGAACAGGTCATCGAGCTGGTTCTTTTCAAACATTACTTACTCGTCACTTCCAACCGTGCCCACATCCACGATGTTCTTCAGGCTCGTGGCGAACTCCATTGCGTCCTCGGGAGTTGGCTCGCCTTCGGCCTCCAGCTTTTCCTTGAACTGGTGGAGAAGCCAATCGTCCTTACCGCCATGCGGAATATCGAATAGTTCGCGGTCGAATGAGGGCAGTTTGCCGGGGCCGAAGTAGCCCTTCCCGCGTATTTCGTAGCCCTCCAGATTGTCGGTGCCTTTGCCGAGGATCTCGCCGGTTTCGACGTAATGCTCCATCACGGGCTTCATGCCGAAACGCTGTATCGGGCAGACCTTCATGCAAATGCCGCAGCCCT
>JADFPB010000002.1 GCA_022562515.1 Chloroflexota bacterium
CGTCTCGTCGTTTCCTTCCAGCCCACTGTTGCGGCCGCCTTTATCGTCACCGAACGACCGTATCAGGGCCGATTACCTGTATACGTGTACATATATGGACACGCGCGCTCGCGACGAGGCCGAGGGGATCGGATTTATTTCACGTGACAGCTAGTGAGGTGTACGAGCGTCTGACCAGCCCGGACCCGCCATCGTTCTTGCCAGCCTTCCTGGCGTGAGTGGACACAGTATGGGGTAGTCAGGACTTATCCCGGAAAGGCTGCTGCTTTGGAAACGGTTGAGCCGCGGCAACCCGGTCGTTATTCGGAGGTATTTCGGAGACTGATTCTGGACCGGATTTTAGCGTTGACACTGTTATGCATCCCTGATACCTTGCTTCGCCAGCACACGGAGAGGACGTACCGTGTGCGGCTGGGTGTTTGCCCGGGTTATTACGTCCTGCGCGAGAAAAGACCGGCGTTGCGATAGTGCTGGTCAAAGAACATGGAAGCAAAGGCTTACCTGAGGAAGTGGAGTCTGTGTGCCGATCCATCATGGAGAGGCCAGGACGGCTCCCAGAAAGCCTAGGCATTTGGAGGGCAGAGTATGACGTATCGCATGCGTAAAGCTCACCTGGCAAAGCTAGCACTTTTGCTTGGCGGGCTCGTTCTGACCGTGGCTATTGCCTGCGGTTCAGATGATGATGATGTGGCTCCGGCTCCTGCCGCCACATCCGCACCTGCGGCGGTCGCAGCAACTGCTGCGCCCGCAGAGCCCGCAGCGACAGCCGCTTCCGCGGCCACCGCTACGGCACGTCCGGCGGCAGTAGCCGAGGCCACTACGGCTCCGGCGAAGACCGGCGGTCCGGAAGGCGACGTGACCTACGCCATCCGGCGTGTGAACTCGATCTACGGTGTGGCCTACACGGGCCCGTACCGTGGTTCCGCCCACCAGCAGACTGGTGGCATTGAAGAGTACATGTTCATCATGGGCTCGGACGGCAACGCCATGACGCCGCAGCTTGCGGAATCATGGTCGGTAGACCCGGCCGGTACTAAGGTGACCCTTACGGTCAAGTCAGGTATCCCGTGGCACGCGCCGTTAGGCTCGGAGAACCTTGACGCGACCTTTGGCGACTTTATTGCCGATGACGTGACACTGTGGATGAACACCGGAAACTCGACGACGAACCCGGAGTCCACTTACCCGGACGCCGGTGACTTCGCCGCCGTCTTCCTTGAAGCGAAGACGATTGACACGAGCACCCTTGAGGTTGGGCTTGTGAGCCCGCTCTTCTTTGGATTGCCCCTTTCGCAATTCGGAATTCTTGGTGCGGCTCGTGGCCCGCAATTCATTCGGGCAGTTGACATCATGGGTTTGAACTGGGCGCAGGCCAACGCTGTTGGCACCGGCCCGTTCCGCCAGGGCCTTTGCATCCCTGGTGACCGCTGCACGGCACATGCGCTGACTGATCACTGGCGCAAGGTAGCTACGATCGCCTCGATCACGGTTATCCAGGTTCCGGAGCCGCAGACCCGTATTGCCATGCTCCGCAATGGCCAGATCGACATGTCGGAGATGGACTTCAAACTGGTTCCCAGTCTGATCGGCGAGGGCTTCCAGTTCCTCGACACGCAGCCTGGCAACTTTGTTGGCCAGTCGATTGTCTATTCAGGCAACCTCTGGGAAGAGTTCCACGCCCGCACGGGCGAGGCGCTGAACCCGTGGGACGCTCCTCCTTACGATGAGGACTTCGCATGGATCGGCGACCCGTGGCAGGAATCCGACCCGAGCAAGGTTCGCTACACGGACACGAACAACCCGCCTGGCATGACCGACATGGAGCAGGCTCGCCTGGTCCGTCTCGCTCTCGGCACGGCGATTGACCGCAACCAGATCAACGACGTTCTGCTTGGCGGCCTTGGGGTTCTTCTATACTCCGAGTACATGGGCCCTGAATACCCCGGCTGGGATCCGACCCGCGACAGCGGTGTATGGACGGCCGACGGTGACAGGATTCCGGCTTCCGGAACCCAGCAGTCAATACCCTACGTGCTGGCTGATGGCGACCTTGTAGAGGCCAGCCGACTCCTGACTGCTGCCGGCTTCCCGGAGTCAACGCGCAAAGCGGACTTCGGCGACAGCCTGACTCTGCAGAAGTATGCTGCAGAAGCTGGTGAAGTCGGTCTTGAGATTGGTGACACCATCAACTCGACATGGGAGCGACTTGGCATCAATGTCTCGCAGCTCGTCGAGGACTACGGTGGTGTGATCAGCCCGAGATTGCGGAAGCGTGAGCAGTTCCTGCCCGTTCTGAAGAACGGTGACGTGAACGCGAACGTGTTCCCACTGGACTGGCCTTACCCGCCGGTTGACAGTTCGATAAGCCGTCCGGGTTGGGGCATTGGTTTCGAGACTACGTACCTCTCGACCCAGCACTTCTCAATCCGTGGCTCGCAGGACAGAGCCTTCCGCGAGGAAGAGCACATGAACACAGCTGACTACATGATCTACTGGCAGCTGTACAACGGTGTCTACCAGATCCCGCGTGGCGTAGTCGCTACAGACAGGATCGCAACTTGGGCCAACCCGGCAACCCACTACGGTGGAGCGACGGGGGCTCACGCTCCTGAGTTCATGAGACTCCAGTAGGTAGATTCTGGCCTGTAAAGGCGAGTAGATAGCGCTTACTCAGGGGGGCTGAGGCAAACCTCAGCCCCCCTGATGGCGATAAGGCCCGGTAAGAAGACCCACTTACTTTGGGGTCCGTTATTGTTGAATCTCTGGGTTGCCTCAGTCGTTTGTGAAGTTGACACAGGGGACTTTTGTTACGGAAGCGTCGGCCCTAAAAGGGCAGAGGCGCTTTGCGGGGTGTCTGGAAGGGAATCGATATGGGAACGTTCCTCCTTCGGAGATTGTTCTCCTCACTGATCTCAGTATTTGGCGCAACTATGGTGGTGTTCTTCCTGATCCAGTTGCACAATGACCCGCGCGAGTTATTCGTGCCGGATACCGGGTACGGGATCACGCAGGCGCAATGGGATAACCTGGGCGAAAAGCTTGGCTTCAACCGCCCGGTGGTGGTTCAGTATCTTGTATGGATTGGCCGCGCCCTCCGTGGCGATTTCGGTGTGTCCCTGGCCCAGCAGCGTCCGGTTACCACGATCATCAAGGGTAAGATCGGAGCAACCGTCCAATTGGCTGTAGGCGGCTGGATTTTCGCCGTGATGTTAGGCATCCCAACAGGAGTGATTGCCGCGGTCTACCGCGGCGGCATCTGGGACTACGTTGCCAGAGGAGCCGCCATTATTGGCATTGGCGCGCCCGCGTTTGTCACAGGTCTGATCTTAATAATCGTCTTTTCGACCTGGTTAAACTGGTTCCCGGCCGGCACTAGATCGCTCGAATTCAACTGGAAGGATTATGTTCTTCCCTGTGTGGCACTGGGCTGGCCGGCCGCGGCGGGCCTTATGCGGCTTACCAGATCGTCAATGCTTGAAGTCCTTGACTCCGAGTTCGTTAAGCTGGCGAGGGCCAAGGGCGTTCCCTGGCGGACGGTGGTCTTCAAGCACGCTCTGCGGAACGCGATCATCGCTCCGCTGACATCAATGCTTTTGCTGTTCTCCGGCTGGCTGAACGGCGCCCTCGTCATTGAAACGGTGTTCTCATGGCCCGGGATCGGATTTGAAGCGTTGTTCACGGCGGTCAACGATAACGACTTCCCGTTGTTGCTCGGCACAGTGTTTATCTTCATTCTGATCTTCCTGGTGTTCGCCTTTATCGCAGACGTGCTTTACACGATCGTGGATCCTAGAGTTCGCCTGAGCGGATTCAAGGGCGCATAGGGGAGGCGGATAAGCATGGCAACAGCAACATCTGACATCCCGATTCCAGGGACGAGAAGAAACACCAGCGGCGTGCTGGGGAAAGCCTCCTATGTGTGGTGGTTCTTCCGCCGCTACCCGGTGTTTCCGATCTTCATCCTGACGGTTCTCGTGATTACCGCAGTCATCGGCCCCTGGGTGGCGCCGTATCCCAGGGACCAGGGGTGGTTGCCGGACCGGCATCTGCCCCCGTTTTCAACATCGGATCAGGTAGAAGAGGCCCGCGCAAACGGTTTTAGAACCGGCTTCCATCTCCTCGGGACCGACCATATCGGCCGGGACGTGTTTACGAGAGTTTTGCACGGAGCACGGATCTCCATGATGGTGGTGGCCGTGGCGCTTGGCGTTGGCTTCACCATTGGGACGACGCTCGGCATCGTCTCCGGGTTTTACGGAGGATGGATCGACGAGATCATCACACGAGCCGTGGACATATGGTTCGCCTTACCGTTCTTATTAATAGCGCTGATCATGACGCTAATCTTCGGAAGGGGGTTAACGATCTTGATGATCGTTTTAGCCCTCATATCGTGGACGGCGTTTGTGAGGATCTTGAGATCACAGGCGCTGATACTGCGAGAGATGGACTATGTAGCGGCTTCGCGCATCGCCGGCGCCGGTTCGATCAGGATCATGTGGAAACACATCTTTCCAGGCCTCCTGAACACGGCTATCGTGGTAGCGACGCTGAACGTTGGCGGGCTGATCATTGCCGAGGCGACGTTGAGTTTCGTCGGCGCAGGTATCCAGCCACCTACACCGGCGTGGGGCGTCATGGTCTCAGAAGGCCGTGATTATCTGCAATCGGCATGGTGGCAGATTGTGATGCCTGGAGCGTCCATTTTCCTCGTGGTGATCTCGCTGAACTTCCTTGGCGACTGGCTTCGAGACCGGCTGGACCCGAGGCTGAGGCAGGTCGACTAGCCGATACCTGCCCGCCTATAGGCGAGTTTCAAATACAGGCCCCGCACAGCGGGGCCTGTTGGCGTCTAATCCGAGTAATCGCCGTCCACAAATTGCGGGTTCGGTTAGCAGCGGCGTACGGGGACCAGGCGTGTGCCCGAATCCTGGGGCTCCGCACCAGTCGAGAGATCAGCCCGTCTCCCCGGATGTACGCTGACGCCTCGGCCTGGCAAGTATCGCGATCGACCAGACTGGGGCCCCATTCGGACAAGATGACGCGATGCGGCGGTGTTCAGGGGACTGCCGCCCTGGAGAACGGTTGTCCGGCGAAGCGCGGGCGGATTCTCGGGCAACCTATGGCCATGGTTGATTAGCCGCGCCGGCCGGACCCTGCGGCGCGGATTCGCCCCTCGCCATAAGGGGCCAACAAAGAAGGGGCAATCCTGAGCGGATTGCCCCTTCTTTTACTTCCTTCCGAAAGCGCTGGTTGTCGCCACTACTCCTCGACGACGAAGACCACAGCCAGGCTTGAGTCACCGAATATCCTTGATCCGTATGTGTACCGGCCTGGAATGGTGAATGTGTACGTGAACGTCTTGTTTTCCCGCTCCAGGGGGCTGCGGGCCATGGATTCCGAATCCCACTCTTCCGCCTGGCCCGGGTCGGACTTCGTCGAGTGTCCGGTCCGCTCTGTGTTGGTCCAGGTGACTGTTGTGCCGCTAGTAATCTTGAGCACAGATGGAATCATTTTCCCGGTAGTCATGATATTCACGGCGACCTCACCACTTGCCGCAGGGCCATCGGGCGCATTGATCGGCTGATCTTCAGTGCCAAACTCGGCGATTTCCGTGGCCTGCGCGGCTGTCACGAACTCGCCGTTGGGCAACTCGACCAGCGCCGCTTGGTCCTCGGATTCACCAGCGGCTATCCTCTCCAGGCGCTCCGCTTCCTGGGTCTGCACAACTTTCTCGGCCAGGCTGCCCTTGCCGATCGCGACGTTCCGGGCGCTCGGGTCGATACCCGCGGCGATCAACACTTCCGCCGTGGCGGTAATGTTGCCTATTTTCTGCTCAGCAGTCGTCGTCTGGACGACGGAGTTGAAGTTTTGCACGCAGGCTATGCTTACCAGCGCCACCAGGAAAGTGCTTCCAAGTATCAGCGGTGCGGCCATTCGAAGTCGCATCAAACACTCCTCTGCGTAAGTCAAGGCGGCTCACAAAGGTGAGCCGTCTGGTCAATCTGGGTGCGGATTCTAACATGCGTCCGGCATGTAAGCCGACGGCGCGTGGGAACCGGTATCCGCGGGCCCGCATCGGCCGTGGGGGCGATGTCGCGGAGCCGCGTCTGTGCGAGGCGCTAACCGCCCCCGATGGGGCGCACCACCTCCACTCTGTCGCCGTCTCCAATGAGGGTCTTCTCGTACTCGTCTTCGTGCAGGACTTCCGAGTTGACGGCGACGGCTACCCTGCGGCCGCGGAGGCCGATGTGCTCCAGATAGGCGTTGATCGACATCGCGCGTTCCAGTTCAATGTCTTTGCCATTGACGATGATCTGGATCATCGATTCGTTCGATCGCCCACTGGCGCCACGCTCAGGCCGATTTCCGCTGCGAGCGCCTCCGCCGCTTCACGAGAGTTGCTCGTATCCAGCATCGCTCCTATGACGGCGATTCCGGCGGCGCCTGCGGCGATCACGCCGGCTGCGTTGGATGCGGTTATGCCGCCGATGCCGAGTGTTGGGGTGGAGACGCTTCCGGATATCTCCGAGATAAGGGCAGTGCCTGCGGAGCCCATGCCGGGATGGGATTTTGAAGCGAAGATCGTGCCTGCGATGAGAAAGTCGGCGCCATCTCTCTCCGCGTCCTGCGCGCCGTACATGTCGTGTACGGACCTGCCGATGAGAAGATGGTCGCCACAGACGTATTTTGCCGCGCTGACCGACATCGACTGCTCGCCAAGCTGAACGCCGTCGGCGCCTGCGGCGATGGCTATGTCAACGCGCTCGTTCACGACGAAGAGGGCGCGGTCCTGTGTGATCCTGCGCAATTCCAGCGCCAGGGAGAGAAGATCGCGCCCTGCCAGGCCTCTTTCGCGGAGCTGGACCATGTTTGCGCCGCCGGAGACGGCGCCCCGGACGGCATCTATCAGCCTGGGTTCCGGCGGGGCGCCGCCCGTGTCGAAGATAGTGCGGTCGGTTACCACGCAGAGGATCTTGTCGGGAAGCGCGGCGGCCATGGCGCTCAGACCTTTGTCCCAGAAGGTGTCTCAGATGGCTCGGGACCCAGGCCTGCGCCGGGGCTGGAGGCAGATGCGTGAGCGCGCTCGGGAATCCGGCCCGCAAGGTGGGCCTTGCGCCCGGCCTCCACGCCAAGGCGGAATGCCTCTCCCATCAGTGCCGGGTTGGCAGCCTGGGCGATGGCGGTGTTGACCAGGACCGCGTCGGCGCCCAGTTCCATCACCAGGCTGGCATCGGACGGCACTCCGAGGCCGGCATCGACCACGACGGGAACCTCAGCGCGTTCGATGATTATTTCGATCTCCTCGCGCGTGCGCACGCCTTGGCCGGAGCCGATTGGCGATCCGAGCGGCATGACCGTTGCGCAGCCGATATCCTGGAGCCGGTCCGCCAGGATTACGTCCGCGTGGATATAGGGCAGTACGGTGAAACCGTCGTCTATGAGCGTCTTGCATGCCTCAAGCGTCCCCACAGGATCGGGGAGAAGGTACTTTTGATCGGGGATGACTTCTACTTTGATCCAGTTGGATCCGGTGACCTGCCGTGCGAGGCGCGCCGTCAAAACTGCCTGTTCCGCAGTCGCGCTTCCGGCGGTGTTCGGGAGAATCGTGTATCTGTCCCAGTCGATATGATCCAGGACCGTCTTTTCGTTTGGATCGTCAAGATTCAGCCTGCCGATCGCCACGGTGATGATCTCGCAGCCGGAAGCTTCTATCGACGATTTGAGGTCTTCCACACTGCGGTGTTTGCCGGTTCCCGTCATCAGCCTTGATGAGAACTCTTTTCCGGCGATGACTAACTTGTTTTCCATTTGCTTCAGTTCCGGATCCTGTGATTATCGCTTTCGCGCTGGATCAGCGACTCAGGATTTCCATGTTGGGCGTTTGCTCTGATGTTTTCGGGTTGGCGGCACGCCCCGCACAGGTCATGGACGGGGGGGGTGGGGAGTCTGCTGAAAACAGAGGCGGCACCGTCCGGTGCCTGGACGCCGCCGCCATTTTTTGCCGTTTTTGCCGGGTGTTCCCTCCGCTGGCATTATCCAGATCAGGTATTCGGGTCGGCGGCATACGTGACCACCCTCTCAGCCCGGCGCAACCGAGCTCCCCGTCTGATGCTTGACCCAATTGTATGAGCCGTCTCCGCGCAAGACTAATTCGGGGAGTGTTGCCAGTCAATGATTGGCCTGTATACCTGGTGCGATGTCGAGGGCGCCCGGGCATGCCCGCACACGAAAGGTGTATATTCTGCCGCGGCTTCGTTGGGGGGCGCTGAGCCCGCCAATCTGCGATTTCGGAAAAACCCCAGATAACCAGGGAGCGCCAGATCAGCCATGGGCAATCGAGTCGTCTATTACGGACCACCGGACAATGCCCGGACCAGGATGGCCGTTGAGATCGCGCCGGACGATCTCGACTTCGGCGTTGTTGACCCGTCTCTCTCGTGGGATGATCGGCTGGAGCAGCTTGAGAATACGGAGACGCTGATCCTTGGCGGACTGTCTCTCTCCACGGACGAGATAGCGGCGCTCCCCTCGATTCGGTTGCTCCAGCTCATGAGCGCCGGGTACGACAGGGTAGATGTTCCCGCGGTCAGGGAACTGGGCGTATTCGTTTCCAACTCTTCCCCGCAAGTGGCGCCGGCTGTTTCTCAGCACACTGTGGCCCTGATGCTCATGGTCTTGAATCGAATCGTGCCCGGAGTAGACGGAGCGCGCGACGGATCCTGGGCAGACAAGGCCCGGTCCAGGTCTCTGTTCGAACTCATGGACCGGACAGTTGGCATTGTGGGACTCGGCAACATCGGCAGCCTTGTTGCGCGACGGCTTTCCGGATTCGACTGCGAGCTCATCTATCACGATGTTCGCGCGATTCCCGAGGTCGTCGAACGGGAGCTCAACGTAAAGCGGGTGTCGTTGGAGGAGTTGCTGGCAACCTCGGATGTGGTTACCGCCCACGTTCCTCTTTACTCGGGAACGCGAAGGATGTTTGACGCCGCCGCATTCAAGCGGATGAAGGACACGGCCGTGTTCATCAACGCTTGCAGGGGGCCAGTACACGATGAGGCGGACCTGATTCAGGCATTGGAGAGTGGCGAGATCGCCGGTGCTGGACTGGACGTTCTGGAGGATGAGCCGACCGATCTCAATAACCCGTTGCTCGGCATGGACAACGTGGTGGTGACTCCCCACATGGCCGGCAGCACAGAAGAGCGAGTAGAGCGAGCTTTGCTCTTGTCGTTCGAGAACGCCCGCAGAGTGATGCGAGGCGAGGAGCCGGCGCAGCAGATTGATCCCCTCGTCTGACCAGGCGTCCGGCCAAGCGTCCGGCCAAGCGTCCGGCCAAGCGTCCGGAAAGAGGGCAGGGCTACTTTTTCCGGCGGGTGGCGCGCCCTGCCTGCCGGCCGCCCGAACGCGGTCGTCCGGCCGCTTTTTTCTCTTCATCCGATGGCTTGCGCATGGCGCGAACTGTGGCGCTTACGGCGGCCCGCACGGTGCGCAACTCCCTGCGTACAGAGTTTCTGAACTGGCTGCCGAACTCACCTATGTTCCTGTATTTGCGCTGCCGGCGTCTAACAAGGGTTCTTGGGTAAATGCCTGAGACGTTGATCAGTTCCTGCATGAGCGCCCGCCTCAGCAGCCTTGCAGCTTCATCAGGGCTTCTGTGTGCGCCACCCTCCGGCTCCGGCACTATAACGTCTACGATGCCCATTTCGCGGCAATCTACCGAAGTCAGCTTCAGCGCCCTCGCCATTTCGGCGGCCCGCGCCGAGTCCCGCAGCTCTGTCTCAGCTCCCACTTCCGGCGCGATGGGCGAATAGATCGCGTTCTGGAGCATCAAGACCCGGTCCGCAACGCCGAACGCCAGCGCCGCTTCACTGCCGCCCTCTCCGATCAGTACTGAGATTGATCCGACGGGCACCTTTGTCATTGCCGAGATCATCCCGGCGATGGCGCCCCCAAGGCCCCGTTTTTCAGCTTCGAGGTGGATGTCGACTCCGGGGGTGTCAATGAAAGCGATTATCGGCAGCTTGAACCGGCCCGCGAGTTCAACTGCACGCTGAGCTTTCCTGAAACCCTCCGGCCCGATGCCCGTTCGTTCTCCCAGTTCACTGTCCGGCGGGTCCGGCTGTTTCTCTTGAGCGATCACGATGCAGGACGTGCCTGCCAGCCGGCCCATTCCAATGATTACTGTCTTATCGTCGGCGCCGAGTCGATCTCCGTGGAGTTCCACGAAATGGACGAACATGCGATCGATGTAATCGGAGGCTTTGGGGCGGTCGGGGCGGCGCGCCATCTGGACCATCTCCCACGGCTCCAGATGTTGAATCGGCGTATTTGCCTGCCGCGTGCGCCGGGTGCCGCTCAACCGGAAGTCCGGGTTGAGGAGGTCAAGGAATGTGGACAGGATGTGTTTGACTTCGCGCCGGTCCGCAACGCCGTCGATCAGCCCGAATTTCTGGTAGTTCTCGGCTGTGTACTCTTCCGTAGCAGCTTGCCTGTCCGCTGTATTCTGGATAGCTCGGAAGGGTGCGAAGCCGATGTGGGCGCCTGGCTCGGCAAGGATGATGTCAGCGAGAGAAACGAAGCTGGCGTAGACCTGTCCTGTTGAGGGATTGCCGAGCACTGCGATGAGCGGCATTCCTTTGTCGTGGAGGTTATTCATCGCCACAGTCGTTTTTGCCATCTGCATCAGGGAGAGGACGCCTTCTTGAATACGCGCCCCTCCGCTGGTTATGACCGCCACGGCAGGCAGCTTCTTGCGTGCGGCCAGTTCAAGAGCAAGGGCGACCTTCTCGCCCACGACCAGGCCCATACTGCCGCCGAGGAAGCCGAAGTCCAGGACGATAAGAATCGCTTCAGTACCACCGATGGTGCATGTCCCAGTGATGGCTGCCTCTTCCAGTCCGGTCCGTTGCTGGTCAGCCAGCAGGCGGACCCTGTAGGAGACGCGTGGAGAGAACGACAGTGGGTCGATGGACTGTACCCAGCGGTTGGTTTCCTGGAAACTTCCGGAGTCCGCCACGGCCGCAACTCGCTCTCGAGCGGACATGTTGTAGTGGAAGCCGCAGTGTGGACAGACGAGGTAGCGGGCGTACGTCTCGGAATCGCGGAGCTTACCGCCGCACATCAGGCATGACGCGCGCCGGTTCTCCAGATTAAGTTCATGGATGTTGGCGTTAGCCCCGCTCTGCGAATCGGGGCCGATCTCATCAGGAAATAGCGGTGTAACGTTGGTCAAAATGGCCTACCGGGCATCGCCGGCGCCCCGCCGGCTTGCGAATGCCATCCAGGGGAATCATATCTGACCGTGCTTCCCGGCGTACGGGCCACTTGCCCAGGTTCACGGTGGGACAGTTACAAGATTAGATGGCGTTCAGCCAATGACGACGCGGGGCTTGCCGGGCTCTCCGGGGCCGACGACGCCGGCATCTTCCAGGTCATCCATCAGCCGCGCGGCGCGCGGGTACCCGATTCTGAGCCTGCGCTGGAGCAGAGAGGTGGACAGCCTTGTCTGTGTGTGGGCCAGCTCAAGCGCCCGGTTGAACATCTCGTCGGTACCGCCGCCGCCGATCTCAGCCGCTGCACCCTCTTCCATGGCTTCCGGGATGTCGAGCTGGGGCATTCGCGGCCCACCGGCGTTGCGCCAGAATTTGACTACGCCTTCGACTTCACTGTCAGCGAGAAAAGCACCCTGGACGCGCAATGGTTTCGGGCGGTCGATGGGCAGGAAGAGCATGTCTCCCCTGCCAAGCAGCTTTTCGGCGCCAGGGGAGTCGATGATCGTTCGGGAGTCGACCTGCGAGGTGAGGCTGAAACTGATCCTGCTTGGGAAGTTCGCCTTGATGAGGCCTGTGACGACGTCGACGGACGGGCGCTGGGTGGCGACTATGAGGTGGATGCCCGTGGCCCGGCCAAGCTGCGCGAGGCGAACGAGCAGACGTTCGACTTCATTGGCGGAGGTCAGCATCAGGTCGGCCAATTCATCGATGGCGATTACGATATAGGGCAGTTCAACGTCCGCCTTCTCGTTGTAGGTAGCGATGTTTTTCGCGCCGGCCTTCTCAAGAAGCTGGAATCGCAACATCATCTCTGTCACGACGGCGCGCAAGGCCGCTACAGCCACGTCGGCCTCCACGATGGGTGGAATCATGAGATGCGGCACGCCCGCGTACGGAGTGAGCTCGACCCGCTTCGGGTCTATCAGGATCATTCTGACCTGGGCTGGCGTCCGCAGAAGCAAAAGGCCGGTGATTATGCTGTTCATGCAGACGCTTTTGCCGGAGCCTGTGGCGCCGGCGACGAGCGTGTGGGGCATTCTGGTCAGATCGGCGAATATGGCATCGCCGCCGCTTCCAATGCCAAGTGAGATGGGAAGCGCGGCCTTCTTCTCGAACTCCTTGAACGCATCTGTCTCCATCACCGAACGCAGGGCGACTCCAGTAGGGTTGGCGTTTGGCACCTCGATACCGACCAGTGACGCTCCCGGGATCGGCGCCTCAAACCTGAGATTGGGCGAGGCAAGCGCCAGGGCGAGGTCTTTCTCCCGGTTGAGGATCGTGTCGACGCGGACCCGTTTGGCGGCGCGCTGGGGCTGGCCATCCGGCGCTGCAGATGAGCCCCGGCCCACGCTATATCCCGGTGAGACGCCATACATGGTGACTGTTGGCCCGGCCCGTACCTGATCGACGCTGACATCCACTCCGTGATCGGCAAGAGTCTGGACGATGAGGTCGCTGGTGGCCTCGATCTCTGTCTTCGTGATGCCGCCCGTTTGCCCCTTTTTCAGTTGGTCAAGCGGCGGTAGTTTCCACTCGAACCGTGGGATCTCGGGAATTTCGTCGCCTTCGTTTTCAGATTCTGCGATCAGGGTATCGGCGGCCGCGGCGCTTGCTGCGGCGGTCGTCCCGCCGCCAGCGGCTTGCGCTACTGCCACCAGCGCCGCGACTGCTGCCGCTTCGCCGCCTGTCCAGAGCTCTTCACGGGAGGGCGTTGGCAGGACCTCCTGCACAATCTCGGCGGCCTCTTCAGCGACGGTTCCGGTGATCTCCGGCTCAGACTTCCCAATGCGTCCAACGTGATAGGAGGGGTTTTCCTGCAGAGACGCTTCTGTTTCTACGGCGGCTGTGCGGGTGGCTCTGGCCTTTGCGGCCTCTCTCCGGGCCTTCAGACGGGCATTCAGGCCATCGTGCAACCGAGCTGTCCATCTCCTGGCCGTCCGGTACAGGGCTTTGCCGACAGCAACGTAGAACGCCCACAGGCGAGCGTAGAAGATTCGTGAGCGGCCGGGCCACATGGCGGTTGTGGCGAGACCGAGGAGTTCCAGGACGCGAAGTGAGCCGAGCCCCAGCTGAAGGTTGGTGGCGTTCTCAAAATCCCACTCTGCCGGCTCTCGAACAAGGATGTCGCCAACGTAGCCGCCCAGAGTGCTTCCCGCCAACAGCCCGGGATCGCTAAAGATTTGTTCAGGACCGTCAATTATGCCGAGGGCGCCAATGGCTGCGCCCGCCACGAAAAATGCGGCGACTATCGGCTTCCAGTATTGGAAGAGAAGCCGCGGACGGGTGAGTCCGATGAGCATGGTGCCGCCGACCCATGCGGCCGCGGGGGCGATGCCCCATCCCAGCGCCTCGATCAACTGATCCCTGAGCAGCAGGCTGAGGACCAGGCCGATGGCGATTGCGACTGCGCCGAACCGCCCCTCCGGGCGTTTCGCCAATTGAACAACGCGTTTCATAGCGAATGTTGCGGCGTTTGCGAGGCTGGCAGCCATGGTTCTGCCTGTGTGATTGGGTGACCGTTAGACGTCGATAGCTACCGGGACTACAAGCGGGCGGCGTCTGGTGCGCTTGTGCAGAAACTTTTCCACGGTGCCTTTGACGCTCGCCTCAAGCTGGGTCCACTCTAGGTTTTCGGTGCGCGCGCGGTCAAGGTATTTTTGAAGCTCCTCAACGGTATCTTCGAAGAGTTTCGCCGCGTCTTTATCTGAAACGAACCCGGCGGAGGTGATGTGCGGAGCGCCCATGATCCTCCCGGTGACGGCGTTCCTGGGGATGATGACGTTGACGATTCCATCTTCGGAAAGCATCCGGCGCTCATCTATTACATTGGTTTGCTCGTCCCACAGGCCCAGTCCGTCAACGAATACGTGACCGGCGTCTATTCGGCCGTTGACGCGCCCGCGATCGTGGTCGAGTTCCAGAACGTCACCATCTGTGATGACGAAGGCATCATGCTCATCAACGCCCTGGTCTACGGCGAGTTCGGCATGTGTTTTGAGCATCCTGTACTCACCGTGGATCGGCACGAAATATTGCGGGCGGACCAGGTTGATCAGCCCCCTGAGTTCTTCTCTGCGCGCATGCCCATGGACGTGGACGGCATTCGACTTGTGGTGGATCAGCTTGGCGCCGAGTTTGACCAGATCGTCCTGTGCGCTGTAAATGGCCGTCTCGTTGCCGGGGATCGGCGTTGCGGAGATGATGACTGTGTCGCCCGGCTTGATGCGCACTTCGCGGTGATCCATCCGGGCGAGTCTCGCCAGCGCTGCCCTCGGCTCACCCTGGCTCCCGGTAGTCAGGAACAAGACTTCCCGGTCCGGCAGCGAATTCGCGGTCGCCGGCGAGACGATCTGGTCGCCTGGAACTTCCAGGTGGCCCAGCTCCTGAGCTATCCGGATGTAGTTTTGCATGCTGCGGCCGAGCACGGCGATCTTCCTGCCGCACGCCTCAGCGCTATCGACGGCAATCTGAATTCGCGCGATCTGAGAGGCGAACGACGATAGGAAGACCCTGCCTTCTGCATCGGCGATGAGCCTGTGAAGGCTATCCACGATGGTCCGGTCGGAGTCCGAGTGGCCCTCTTCTTCGGCGTAAGTTGAGTCGGCCATGAGAAGGAACACGCCATCGCCGGCGATGCGGGCGAGCGCTCCGAAATCAGACGGATTACCCACTATGGGGTCATGGTCGATCTTGAAGTCACCGCTATGAATGATCTTTCCGAAAGGTGTGTCCAGTGCGATGCCCATGGCGTCCGGAATGCTGTGGCATACGCTGAACCACTCCGCCTCGAAATCGCCAAGCGACAGGCGCTCACCCGTGGCGATCGTGTTGATTTTCGGCGCCGCTGGGAGCTTGTGTTCGCGCAGTCTTGCGCGGATGAGGGCTTCTGCCATTGGCGGCGCGTAGATCGGCACGTCCAGTTCCTTGAGCAGGTACGGAACTGCACCGATGTGGTCCTCATGCCCATGGGTTATCAGCAGGCCGCGGATCTTTTCAGCGCGTTCAACCAGATAGCTGATGTTGGGTATGACGACGTCGACACCCATCATCTCGGCGGCCGGAAACAGGACGCCCGCGTCGATGATCACGATGTCCTCAGCCAATTCGAGGATCATCATGTTTTTGCCGATCTCCCCGAGCCCTCCCAGGGGAATGACGCGCAGGGCCTGTGGGTTGGAGTTATTTCTTGGTGACATAAAAGGGGAAGTCCGTCTCTACTGGGTACTGGTGGGTGTTGGATTATCGAAGTGTTGGTTTTTCGGTTCTCAGAAAAGCGAGATCTGCGGGTCATCCCCGCCATCAAGCTCATCAAGGCTATCGTCGTTTTCGCCGCTGGTTTGCGAGGCCCCTCGTGAGCTGTCGAGGGCGGCGATGACGGCCTGGGGCAGTTTCACGAAATCTTCCTGCAACGCCTCTTTCAGCCGGGTGGATCTCAGCCCCGCAGCCGGATGGTAGAGCGGAAACACAATGATCCCGTCCCGCCACTTCATTATCGTGCCGTGGCGGTCGGATATCCGTGCGTCCGGAAACAGGCGCATGAGCGAGTGGCGGCCCAGGGTTGCTATCACCCTGGGTTGCAGAAGCCGGATCTGAGCCTCCAGGAACGGCCAGCAGGCCTTCACTTCATCCGGTGACGGATCACGATTTTCTGGCGGCCTGCATTTGACCACGTTGGTTATGTACACGTCCTCACGCCTGAGCGGCACTAGCGCCAGCAACTCTTCAAGCAGTGCGCCTGCCCGGCCCACAAACGGCCGTCCCTGTTGATCCTCGTTGAACCCCGGTCCCTCGCCGATAAACATGATGGAGGGGAATTGGGAGCCTTCCCCTGGGACGGCCAGGGTGCGGCTTTCCGACAGGGTGCAGCGGGTGCACGAGCGAACGTAGCTTGCGATGGCGTCAAGAGACCCCCATTCGGAGGCCTTCGGAGCATCGCCGGGCGCCACGTCGTCGCCGGCCTAGCCGGTACTAACGCCGGCATGGTGGCTGAAATGGCGGTAGGACCGGTATCCGAGCCACCGGTAGTCCTGGAGTGTGGAACCCATTTGCGTCGTGGCCATATCCCCGCCTCACGGCCCCATCTCCCCCGTATCCTCCGGGGGGCGGCCGAGCGGCGTGCCAGGTCGCTTTTAGTCGCTGATTCCCTTGGTTTTCAGGAACGAAAGAACGTCATTGATCGTATTGAGGCCTTCAGCCTCTTCATCTGAGATCTCTACTTCTTTGCCGCCTACACTGAACTCTTCTTCCAGCGCCATGATTAGCTCGACAACGTCAAGGGAGTCGGCGTTCAGGTCGTTGGTAAATGAAGATTCGGGCTTGATCTCTTCGGTTTCAATGCTGAGTTTGTCCGCTGCTATGTCGCGGACCCTCTCAAACACGGTGGTCATTCAAAACCTCCGGAAGTGGGATGGATAGTCTTTTATCGGTTTTCAGTTCAATTCAGCGTGTCCGACGCAGAGCCTATCCTAGCACCGTGCCAAGCACACCGTTTACAAATTTTTGCGAGCCCTCGGAGCCGAATAGCGTGGCGAGGTCAACGGCCTCGTTAACGACAACTTTTTCCGGGGTCTTCCCTTCGCCGTAGTCAAGTTCAGCGATGGCAATTCTGAGGACATTTCGATCGATGGGCGAAAGTTGGTCGATCGGCCAGGCCGGCGCCAGTTCCTGGAGGCGTTCGTCCAGCGCAACGCGATTCGCCTCCACCGTCTCCGCCAACCATACTGCAAATTCGCTGTGCTGTGCGCCTATGCCCGCCTCATCGGCAAGCCTCTGCGCTATCGGATGGCCTGCGTGGCCCGTGACGTCCGCTTCGTAAAGGGCCTGGACCGCAACGGCGCGCGCGAGGCGCCTGCGGCCGACGGCGTCGCGCGGGATCGTGCCGGCCGGTGAGCCGTCGTCGTTACGCCACACGGGATTTTGGCGCTCCGGAGCATGCGAACCAGTTTGAGGCCGGTTCGGATAGCTGGCTGGGGGAGGGATTACTAGGCGGCAAACGCCTTGATCGACTCCATATCGTCGAGTGCGGTCATGGGCATATCACGGTTGATCCGCTTGATCATTCCGCACAGCACTTTGCCGGGCCCTATCTCGACGAACTTCTCTACGCCTTGCTCAATCATGAATCCGATCGAACGCTGCCACTGGACACAGGAGGTCAGCTGTGACTGCAACTCGGTCTTCACCTGTTCCCCGGTAGTGAGGGAGGTGGCTCCGCAGTTGCCGACGAGCGGGACGACAGGGTCATTGAAATGGATTGAGTCGATCACTTCGTTCAGGCCAACCTGGGCCGGTTCCATCAGGCCGGAGTGGAACGCTCCGCTAACCTGGAGGGTAATGCACTTTCGTGCGCCTCTAGCGGCTGCCAGGTCAATGGCCTGGGCAAGCGAGCGGTGTGTGCCGCTGATGATGATCTGCTCCGCCGTGTTGACGTTGGACAGTTGAGCGCCGGTTTCTCGGCAAACGTCTTCGACAGCGAATTCGTCTATGCCGATAAGGGCGACCATTCCGCCCGGCGTCTCGTCACAGGCCTTTTGCATGAGGCGTCCGCGTTCTACGACGAGGCGGACCGTGTCACTGACGCTCAGCACTTCTGCTACGGCCAGTGCGGAGTATTCTCCAAGACTGTGGCCCGCAACCATGATTGGTCGAGGCGCGCGGCCAAGAAATTCGCTCAGGGCGGCATGTGTAGCGAGTGAAACTGCTGCAACGGCCGGCTGTGCGTTCTGAGTGTCTGTCAACTCCTCGATGGGGCCTTCGAACATCAGCTTTGTGAGGGGTCTGCCAAGGGTGTCGTCTACCTCGTCCAGGACCGCCCTGGCGGCGGCGGACTGTTCGTACAGATCCTTTCCCATACCAACGACCTGGCTGGCCTGGCCCGGGAATACGAAACCCAGTTTTTCTGCTGTCACAGTGTCAGATCCCATCCCGTGGTGCCTGCTCCTGTTGATGCCTAGGCCTCAGGCCCGGCAGCTGCGGCTTCCATTACTTCACCGGTGATCTGCCGACCATCGTATGTGCCGCATATTTCACAGACACGGTGGGGGAGCTTAGCAGATCGGCAGTGGGGACACACAGAGAGTCCCGGTGCAGAAATGAACTGATGTGCTGCGCGTCCGCCGCGCCGTGAGCGTGAGTGCTTTTTCTTTGGTAGGGGTGTCATGGTATTTCACTTAATCTCAATCGACCTGAGGCTTTTGGCCCATTCGGGGATTTCTTCTTGCGGGCTGCACTGGCACGCCTCCTCATTGAGGTCGGCCGAACAGGTCGGGCACAGGCCCTTGCAGCCATCCCGGCAAACGGGCGCAAGCGGTTTCACGCTTACGAATGCCTGCCGTACAGGTTCACGCATATCGAGGATGTTGTCCTCGTTGATGAGCAGCGCTGGATCATCGATACCGCCGCCGTTATCCCCATCCCTCTCCGTGAAGCCCTCGAAGTAGTTGGTCGGGTAAAACTCTTCTTCCAGGTAGGCCTCAACTTCAACCTCTGCATCGCCGAGACATCGGCTGCACAGGTCGTGTGTCAGGCCATGAACCTCCGTTTGCGCCAGGATCCCTCTATCTGTCCTCAAGAGTCGAACAACCCCCGCGACGTGGCGGAAGTTCTCACCCGGCGTCATGATCTCTTCGTTTTCGAATGCGAAGTTGCGCCTGGCGCCGACATCGTCTTTCAGGAGGCCGGCAGCGTTGTATTGCATCTTAGCCATCCGCTGATCAGAGCGCTACATTCTGCACACAAGGGAGAATTCTCGCGCTCCGCGTCCGATAGTGTCAATAATCACAAATGGTCTCTTTCAGGGGGGTTTCGCCTTGATTTCCGGGGGTAGCCTCCGAGATTTCCTGGATGTCTCTGGGTGTTTTGCGCAACCGAATCTGCCATGGGCGCGGGATTGTCCGCTACACAAATCCGGTCCAGCGGCCAACGCAGGGCAACGGCAACGGGCGTGCTAGAGTGCCACGATAGTTCACTTTTCATTCATGCTGTGCGAATGGGGGTGGATTGGGTAATGAACGGGCGCGCTTTCGCGTGCGCGAGCGAGCGTGATCTGGGAAGGAGCCGTCCGCTATCACTGGCAGCATCACAGATGTGCCCGGCGTGAGAGTGGGCCACTATACCGATCTGGAGCACGCGACCGGCTGCACCGTCGTGCTCACCGAGAGCTCGGCAGTCGGGGGCATTGATGTGCGCGGGGCGGCGCCGGGAAGCCGTGAGACGGAGATTCTGCATCCGCTGACGAGTGCCGAGTTGATCACCGGCTGTTTGCTGACCGGCGGAAGCGTGTGGGGGCTTGCGGCGGCTGACGGAGCGACCCGGTATCTGACTGAGCGCGGCATCGGCGTCAAGTTCGCCAACAGGACAATCCCGCTGCTGCCCGCCGCGGTAATTTTCGATCTGGGCCTGAAGAGCGACGTCTGTCCGGACGCGGACGCAGGGTATGCCGCATGCGAGGCGGCTTTTGAGCCAGCGCTTGAGTCAGCTTCAGGGGAAGTGCCACAGGGCAGCGTCGGGGCGGGCACCGGGGCGACGGTGGGAGGAATGTGCGGGTTGCGGAGGCGCATCAAGGGCGGTCTTGGCACGGCGTCCGTGAGTTTTGATGGGCCTGGTGATGACGCTGTCGTGGTGGGCGCCATCGTCGTGGTCAATGCCGTTGGTGGCGTCGTTGACCCGGATACAGGCGAGATAGTGGCGGGTCCGCGTACAAGTCGTGTAAATGGTGGTTTCGAGGACTCCAACCGGATTCTGCTGGATAATCCACCGGAGAGCCTCGTGAGCGGCTGGGAACAGCAGCCTCATACGGTCATTGGCGCGATCGCAACGAATGCCCGCATGAATAAAAAAGCGGCGATTCGGCTCGCCGGCGCCGGGCAGGACGCCATTGCGATGGCCATCCGTCCGGCGCATACCGAATCAGATGGCGACATAGTTTTCACCCTTGCCACCGGGCATCACGAGCCGGTTCATCCCGACCGCCTGCGCGCAGCAGCCACGCGAGCCATGGTGGGCGCCATACTTTCCGCTATAGGGCATGCCACCGGGCTGGGTGGCATTCCGTCAGCCGCCGAGTATCTTCGTTCGCCAGAAGCCTGACATGCAGCCTGAGATGGGGATCAACACATCGACTGTCGTCGGATTCATCGGCGCGGGCAGGCTGGGGGCCAGTCTGGCCGTTGCGATGAGCCGCTGCGGCTACCGGGTCGGGGCGGTCCACCGGCGCTCCACCGCCGCTGCCGAGGCCGTGGCAAACCGAATACCCGGCGCGATCTCCACGACCGACGCGCAGCGGATCGCCGGGCAGTGCGGCATCGTGTTCGTCACGACCGGAGACGCGGCAATTGAGTCTGTGGTGGATTCGCTGGACTGGGGCGGCGTGGATGCGGTGGTCCACTGCTCGGGCGCAACGCCGGTTTCGTCACTCGCTTCCGCGGCCGGCCTGGCTGCCGCCACTGGCGGGTTTCATCCGATGCAGACGTTCCCGAACGAGCACGGGGATGCCCGGTTTGAGGGCGTCACCGTGGCGATCGAGAGCGAATCGTCCGAACTCAGGGCATGGCTCGCCGGGCTCGCGGACGCGCTCGGCGCTCACCACATCTTCCTCACACCGGAGATGCGGCCTCCGTATCACGCGTCGGCAGTGATGGCCTGCGGGCTCGTCGCCGGCCTGGTGGGCCTTGCCGCCGACATGTGGCAGGAGATGGGCCTCACACGGGAGGACGGGCTGCGGGCGCTTTCGCCCCTCGTATCCGCCACCGCGGAGCAGATTGGGGATCTGGGCATCCCGGCCGCCATCACCGGCCCGTACGCCAGAGGCGATGTTGAAACCGTCCAGGCGCATCTCGATGCGACCAGACGCCGGGGACGCGACGTGTTTCGCGCCTACGCAGGGCTCGCTCTGGCACAGCTCCCGATCGCCAGGGAACAGGGGAACATTTCTGAAGAAGAGTACGCGACAATAGAGGCTCTTCTTCGAGGAGTCATAGACTCACTAAATAATGTTTCAGGTTCGATAGGCGTCGACCCGCAGGGCGGCGACCGGAGGTAAGAACCGATGGCGAGAACCACGACCCGGGACATCCGGGCCATGAAGACCGCGGGTACACCAATTCCGATGGTGACGGCCTATGACTACACCGCCGCCCGCCTGGTTGAAGAGGCCGGAATCCCCATCATCCTGGTGGGCGATTCGATAGGCCAGACGACCCTGGGTTACGAGAACACGATACCGGTAACCGTGGATGAGATATCCAGTGCCACAGCGGCCGTCGTTCGTGGCTCGCGGAACGCCCTGATCGTCGCCGACATGCCTTTCATGAGTTATCAGGCCAGCGTTGAAGACGCGATGCGCACGGCAGGACGGCTGGTCAAGGAAGGTGGCGCCCAGGCGGTGAAGTTGGAGGGCGGCGCGCCGGTTGTCGAAACAGTGCGGCGCCTGACAGGAGCCGGGTTCGCTGTCATGGGCCATCTTGGCCTTACACCGCAGTCTGTTCACCACATGGGCGGCTACCGAGTGCAGGGCCGGGCGGAAGACGCGGCGTCAGGCATGATCGCGGACGCGCAGTCCCTGGAGGAAGCGGGGGCGTTTGCCATCGTCCTCGAGCTCGTGCCGTCCACACTCGCGCAGGCGATAACCGAGCGGCTCGAGATTCCCACGATCGGCATCGGCGCCGGCGTGGAGTGTGACGGCCAGGTGCAGGTGTTGCACGATATTCTGGGCCTCTCGCTCGATTTCACTCCCCGGCACGCAAAGAAGTATGCGGAAGTGGGCCAGGTGATCGTAGACGCTCTGTGCCAGTACGTTGACGAGGTTGAGAGCCGGGATTTTCCGGGTGAGGCGCAAACGCCGCGCGAGCGGGCAAATTCTCCGGCGGGCGCCCCGGTGAGTAAAGTGACCGAGATGAACATCGCCGACGGTGCGTGAGCGCTATTTGCGCATTATAGAGACCGCGTCTGAGATGGTCGCGCTACGGGCTGACATGCCCGAGCCGGTAGCGCTTATGGCCACGTTGGGCGGAATGCACAGGGGCCATGAGGCGCTTTTGCATCGCGCTCGCAGGCTCGGCACAACTCTCGCGGCCTCCCTGTTTCTGAACCCCACTCAATTTGGCGAACTCGAGGATCTCGACGCCTATCCCGTCGACACTGAACGAGACCTCCGAATCTTCAGGGAACACGGCGTTGATTATGTCTTCAAGCCGTCTGTCGATGAGATGTATCCGCCCGGCGGCTACCGGACGGTTGACCCCGGTCCAATCGGGCAGGTGCTGGAGGGTAAACGACGGCCGGGACACTTCGTAGCGGTGGCAACGGTAGTGGGAAGGATCCTCACCATAATTCGGCCCAACATGGCGGTGTGGGGTGCCAAGGATGCGCAGCAAAACCTTGTGATCAAGAAGGCCACTGAAATGCTGGGACTCGACGTGGTTCATCACATCGAGCCGACCGTGAGAGACCAATCGGGCCTCGCGCTGAGCAGCCGAAACGCCTATTTGAGCGCCGCCGAGCGCAGAGCCGCGGCCGGCCTCTATCGCGGCCTCAAAGAGGCTGCCGAAGAGTTTGCCCACGGAGGCGATGACGCTAATTTGCTGCGGAATATCGTCCGCTCGGTAGTGGCCCGTGAGCCGCTCATAGACCTGGATTATGTGAGCGCCGCAGACCCGGTGACGCTCGCTGAGCTGGAGACGGCATCAGACGGAACGTTACTATCTCTGGCGGCAATTGTGGGCCGGTCTCGACTGATCGACAATGTGGTTCTTGGAGAGTGATGAAAATCTCGGATGCGAATACTGGTAACTAATGATGACGGAATTAGCGCGCCCGGCCTCTGGGATCTTGTGCGTGCTGTTCAGCCGCTCGGCGAGGTGGTGGTATCGGCCCCGGACAGGGACCGGAGCGGTGTGGGCGCGGGCCTGACATTGCATAGCCCGCTGCGGATCCAGAATTACGCGTCCCCGGTAGAGGGCGTCGCTGCCCACGCGGTGGACGGCACGCCCGGCGACGCCGCGATCATGGGGATTCACGAGATCTCGGACGGGCCGGTGGACATTGTCGTCAGCGGTTTCAACTCCGGCAACAATCTTTCCGCTGACGTGCTGCTCTCCGGCACCGTTGGCGCGGCTCTGCATGGATTCACCAACGGCGTCAGCGCGATAGCGTTTTCCGTCCACCACGTATCGGAGGCCGGTTCGCCCCTGTTGGCCGATCTCGTGCGGGCCATGGTCACCGCGACTGCTGCTGCGGACGCCGGAAAGCCGGCGCTGCTGAATATCAACTTCCCGCTGTTGGACGCGGCCAACTGTCCATATGACCAGCACGACCATTCCCTCACTGACGCTGGGCCGGATGGCGTGATTGCAGACGTCGTTGAAACCGCGCTCGCTCCGCGGCTTATGGCAGATCGGATCGTGATGGAACACAGGGCGAACCGCACGATGTACTGGAACACCAGGGAGTCCGTGTGGAAGCCTGGCGATCCGGTGTCCGAGGAGTCGGACCTGGGAGCGCTGCTGTCCCGGAAGGTTTCTGTGACCCCTCTGGGCGGGCTGCTTGAAGACGGCGCGTCATATCCCGCGACGCCGGCAGTTATCGCCGCCGCGCGGGCCGTGTTGCGCCGCTGATCGGGAGTTCCCCTGAAACACCCTGTAATCATGCGCACAGGCTTATGGGGTAAACACCTAAACGCCTTCGCCGTATCTCCATGACCGATCGGACCGCGGCTGCCTAGGCTTTGATGAAGGTTCCGTCACGGAATGCCACGGGTGCGGGGGCACCCGGTGTTCGTAAACGGGCGGAACGCTTGCCGGGTAATCGGGGGATCTCCTGCGGAATCCCAGTTGCGGCACGAACGCATCCGGCTGATCAGGGCGTCAATATCCGCAGCAGAATATACGGGGGGCATCATTAATGTCTGATATCACAGGATCCGCTGAATTGCAGCTGGTCGTCTTTGATTTGAACGAAGAGGCCTACGGCGTAGAAATCGAATCTGTTCGAGAGATCATTCGCCTGCAGGAGATCACCCGCGTGCCTCGCACGCCGGACTTCGTGGAAGGTGTCATCAACCTTCGGGGCAAGGTGATTCCGGTGGTCGAATTGCGCAAGCGATTCGGTCTGCCCGTCGCGGAGCGTAATTCCGAAACTCGGATCGTCAACGTTGACATCGGCGGCCAGGAGATCGGAATGGTCGTCGACGCGGTGACAGAGGTCCTGCGCATTACCAGTGACTCAGTCGAGCCGCCGTCTTCGGTGATCACCACCGCGGATTCGGGATACCTCAAGGGCATCGCGAAACTGCCCGACCGACTGATCATCATGCTGGACCTGGACCAGGTACTCAGCACGGATGAGCAGAAAGCGCTTTCCGGCACCGATCTCGCCGCGTAGCCATTCACGCCCGGTCTCGGACCGGGACCGGATAGACCGCGCCCAGATTGAGACTCCCTTCGGGACCGCCTCAAGAGGAGCTCGCGTCTAATTCCGGCCGCACCGCGATCTTGAACTGACACCAGATACAGCGCCCGTTATGCGGGCGAAACCGGACCAAGGAACCACGGGATGAACCTGGATCCTGACATAACCCAGGAGGACTTGCAGGTCTTTCTGGACGAGGCGGAAGAGCAACTCCAGTTGCTTGACACGAACATCGTCGGCATCGAAGGCCGTGATGATAATTCCGACCTGATACAGGAGATATTCAGGGCTGCGCATACTCTGAAGGGCTCTTCAGCGATGCTCGGCTATCGGGAGATGACCGACCTGGGCCACGCGATGGAGACATTGCTGGACAAGGTCCGCAAGGGTTCCCTGGCGCCGAGCACGAACGTCGTGGATGCTCTGCTGCACAGCCTCGACAAGCTTCGTCTTCTGAAGGACGCGCTTATCGAACCGCCTGAGGCGCCCATCGACGTGTCCGGCGTGGTGGCGGAACTCATCGCGGCCGGCGGCGGGGAGAGCAGCGAGCCGGCGAAAAAGACCACCGTGGAGGGGCTGAGGCTGACCGATGAGGAACAGGCACACGTTGCCGAACTTCTGAAGGCCGACGTGAAGGCCAAAGCTCTCCTGGTGCGGGCGACCCTGATCGATGAGTGTGAATGGGGCGCGGTCCGCTGGTTCCAGGTACTTGGCGAACTCGCCGAAGCGGGTCAGCTCATTGCCTCCAATCCAACTCAGCACCAGATCGAAGAGGAAGAGGCAGGCACGAGCCTTGAAGCTCTGGTCCTGGGCGAGATCGACTCAGAGGAACTGGTTCAACGCGTGAGAGCGGTTGCCGACATCGCGACCGCCGAGATAGAGGAATACAAAGACGCGTCTGAAATCAAGGCTTCATCCGCTGGAGCGGGCGCCGGGACCAAGACGGCGCAGACAATCCGGGTGGATGTCGAGCGTCTTGATCTCATGATGAATGTCATCGGCGAACTGGTCATCGACCGCGGCAGGATCACCCAGATCGGCCGGGACCTCGAGGCCAAGTACCGGGGCGAGCCGCTGGTGAAGGAACTGTCTAAGACCTCGGCCCATATCGTCAAGGTCGTGACCGAACTCCAGGATCGCGTGATGGAGATTCGGATGCTGCCCATCGGCACCGTATTTGGCGGATTCCCGCGGTTGGTCAGGGATCTGGCTCAAAGCCTGGATAAGAAAGTCGAGTTCGTGGTCACGGGTCAAGATACTGAGATAGACAGGACGGTCATAGAGCGGGTTCGAGACCCCATCGTCCACTTGTTGAGGAATGCGGTGGATCACGGTCTGGAAGCACCGGAAGAGCGGCGCAAGGCCAGGAAGAGCGAGAAAGGTGTTCTCACCCTGTCCGCGTACCACGAGCAGGGCCACATAGTGATCGAGGTCGGTGACGATGGCAGAGGCATAGATCTGGACGCGCTGCGAGCTTCAGCCGTAAAGAATGGGTTCCTGACCCAGGATGCGGCCTCGAAATTGAGTGACCAGGAGGCACGCGAACTGATTTTCCTGGCCGGCAACTCCACCGCCAAAAAGACCACGGACGTTTCCGGCCGCGGCGTCGGCATGGACATAGTCAGGTCCAATATCGAAGTGATCGGCGGCTTCGTCAGCGTCGAGAGCGAAGTGGGCAGGGGAACCACGCTCAAGCTTCGGTTGCCGCTGACTCTTGCTACGGTCCAATCATTGCTTGTCCTGTCGGACGGAGACGTGTTCGCGGTCCCACTTGTCTATGTGCTGGAGACGAGGAGAGTGCCGAAGGATGAAGTCCACATTGTGAACCACCACGAGGTTTTCAATCTTCGCGGGTCCGTCCTACCGCTTGTTCGGCTGACTGATGCCGTTGGCTGGGCGGATCGGCGAAGCCAGCGGGCGGACGACGAGTACGTCGTCGTGGTCCGGTCTGGAGAAACTCAGATCGGCCTTGTGGTAGACACGGTCATAGAGCCCCAGGAGATTGTTGTGAAGCCGCTCGGCGGCTTCATTGGCGACGTACGCGGCGTGGCCGGGGCGAGCATTCTTGGCGACGGGCGGGTGGCTCTCATCCTGGATATCGGGACGATGATCAACTCGGCCCGCCAGCAAGGCGCTTTCGCCGCCGCCCGCTCTCTGAAAGCGGAGAGTGCAGCTGAAGGCGGTGTTGAATCTGTCGAGACCCGGTCTGATGAGGAGCGAGTGGAATTGACGGCGGTATAGCCGAGCAGAGAGGGGAATCGGAAGCATCATGTTCAGCGCTAATTCAACGGCCTCATCGGCCACCTCGTCCGAAATCTGGACGGGCCTGGTCGCGGGAGGCATCACGCACGCGATCTCAGGCCTTGGCGACCTGGTTGGTGAGGAAGTCAGAACGACGTTTCTTTCGCCAAGGACCATGCCGGCTTCTAAGGTGAATGAACTTATCGGCGGTCCGGAGGCGGATGTGGTGGCTATCCACCTCGGGGTCAGCGGCGAGGCAACCGGCCACATTCTGTTGATGTTTAAACCCGTGACCGCCTTCGATCTGGTGAACATGCTGTTGGACCGGGAGCCGGGATCGGATTGTGAGCTGGACGAGCTCGCGATATCGACGATGGGCGAGATGGGCAACGTGATGGGGTCTTACTTCCTGAGCGCTCTGGGCGACACGACGGGAGTGCGGCTAATGCCGTCTCCACCGACAGTAATGATGGATATGGCTGGCGCTGTGATCGACGCAGCCGTCGCCGACATCATGGCCGATACCGACGACATTCTGGTGGTGGAGACGCGTTTTGGGACGGCCAACCAGCAGATCAACGGGATTTTCCTCGTCCTTCCCAATCCGAGACTAAAAGAGGTTCTGCTTGACCGATGGGCGAAGCAGTAATGGTGGCGGTGGATAAAGCAACCGAAAAAAGTAGTGTTTCAGTGGGTCTTGGAGAGATGAAGGTTTTGAAGAACTCTGACGCCACACTCGCCTGCCTGGGGCTTGGATCCTGTGTGGGTGTTGCCGCATGGGACCCCGTGGCGCGGGTCGCCGGGATGGCGCACGTAGTGCTGCCGTCCTCTGAGGGGAGAAGGCCCGACTCCGGCGCCAAATATGCAGATCGAGCTATTCCGAAGTTGATTCAGGCCGTGAAAGATCAGGGGGGCCTCAAGTCCCGGCTGGTCATCAAGATCGCGGGGGGTGCGCAGATGGCGCTTTCGACAGCGAATGATCCGATATTCAAGATCGGCGAGCAGAACGTCAACGCGGTTTTAGAGGCGATAGGTCGAGAAGGCCTCAAAGTTGAGGTTGAAGAGATTGGCGGTAATCGCGGCCGGACGCTGCGACTGAATGCTGCCAATGGTGAGACACAAGTGTCGGTGGCCGGAGAGCCACCGCGAAAGCTGTAGGGAGGAACGGGACATGCCAAGTGTCATGGTGGTTGATGACGCGGCGTTCATGCGCATGAAGGCGACAAAGATGCTCAGCGAAGTGGGCTACACCGTCTCCGAAGCGTCGACGGGCGCAGAGGCCGTTGAGGCCTACAAAGCTCAGGCACCTGACTGCGTACTTCTGGATATCACCATGCCGGACATGGACGGGCTCACCGCCCTGAAGCAGATCCGGGAGCATGATCCGAACGCTCGGATCGCGATGGTGACGGCCATGGGCCAGCAGTCGATCGTTATGGAAGCTCTGAAGGCCGGAGCGATGGATTTTGTTGTAAAGCCATTCACGGCGGACCGCGTCATTGGCGCAGTCAAAAAGATGATCGGGTGATTCGATTGCCGCAAAAAAAACTGCAGCACTCAGGGGATCGTGAAGAAAAAAGGAGACGAGCCACCGTCATGGTGAAAGTCCTTGTGGTAGATGACTCAGCATTTGCGCGCTCCAGGATCGTCAAAGTTCTTAGTGACTCGCCCGGCCTCCAAGTAGTGGGGCAGGCCGTTGACGGCGCCGATGCGATACGGCAGACGAAGGAGTTGCGACCTGATGTCGTGACGCTTGATATCGAGATGCCGGTGATGGACGGCTTGATGGCCCTCGAGCAGATGATGCGCGAGTGCCCCACGCCCGTCGTCATGGTGAGTTCTCTCACCGGGCCGCAAACGGACGCGACAGTTGCGGCTCTCCAGCTTGGCGCAGTCGATTTCTTCCTCAAGCCGTCTATTGCACTTCCGGCCGGCACTGGTGTGACGCAGAGCGACCTGTCGAAGACGGTCATGAACGCCGCGACGGTAAAGGTCCGCCACCTGAACGGGAAAAGCCCGAAAAGCCTTATAAACCTGGAAGTGCGGCCCGTTACCATGCCGCCGCGTGAATCCAGGAGCAGCAGGCCGGGAAGTATTGACCAGGTGGTCTTGATCGGGTCATCGACAGGCGGCCCCAGGGCGCTCGCGGAAGTGATTCCAAGGCTTCCTCGCGATCTACCGGCTGCCGTGATGGTGGTACAGCACATGCCTGCGGGATTCACGAAATCCCTGGCCGATCGCCTCAACCGGACATCCGCGTTGCAGGTTTCCGAGGCCGCGGATGGCGATCGGATTGGCGCCGGCAAGGTGCTGCTGGCTCCGGGCGGTTACCACATGATCGTGGATAGGGCCGGGAAGATCTCACTGGACGAAGGCCCACCGGTTTGTGGCGTGCGGCCTTCGGTGGACGTTACGGCGCTATCAGCGGTTGAGGCCTTTGGCAAAAACATCAGGGCGATGATTCTCACGGGAATGGGCTCGGATGGAACGAACGGTGCGTCCGCCATCAAAGCGGCCGGGGGGAAAGTGTCCGTTGAGCACGAGTCGACGTGCGCGGTCTACGGCATGCCGAGAAGCGTTGTCGAGGCCGGCTGGGCCGACGATATCGTGCCACTGGACGAATGCGCCGACCAGATCGTGAAGATGTGCTCGGATTAGACGCCGGCCCGGAGGCCAGATGATAAGCGAAAGCGATTTCGAAATCCTGAAAGTCAAGATAAACCAGGTTCTTGGCATAGATCTTGGCTACTACAAGCCCCAGCAGATGCAGCGGCGCCTGTCTGGTTATCTCACGCGCTTGCATCTCGATACCCGCGGGCTTTGCGGCCTCATCGGCAGAGATCACGAAGCGGCTGCGGAATTACGAGAGTTCATCACCATCAACGTTTCGGAATTTTTCAGAGACCCGGCGCAGTTCGATATTCTCAAGAAAGTCGCTTTACCAGAGATTCTCGACTCTTCGGGCCAGGTGAAGGTGTGGAGCGCGGGATGCTCGCATGGCGGCGAGCCCTATTCGGTGGCCATTCTCCTGAACGAACTGGCGCCGGATAAAAATCACCAGGTGTGGGCGACGGATATCGACCGCCAGATCTTGCGGCGCGCCCAGGCTGGTGGACCTTATGCGGAGGCCGATGTTCGCGCAGTGGGCAAGCATCTGCTCCTCAAATACTTCGACAAGAAGGACACGGAGTTCTGGGCGAAGGATGAGTTGCGGAATATGGTCAAGTTCAAGGAGCTGGATCTGTTGTCCGATCGATTCTCAGTGGGGCTGGACCTGATCATCTGCCGGAATGTTGTCATCTATTTTTCCGATGAGGCCAAGCGCATGCTGAACGAGCGTTTTTACAGCTCCCTCAAAATGGGAGGTTTCTTTTTCGTCGGGGGTACTGAGGCGTTGCTTGGCGCGGAGGAAATAGGGTTCAGACGGGTGCAGTCATCGCTTTACCAGAAGGTAACACCGGCAAGTGCAATGCGTGAGGCAGCGTAGCGGCTACTGGAGGCCCGCGTCATGAAGCGAATCGGTGCGGCATACGCCCGGGAAGGGATGGTCATCGGGTGGCCTATCTACGACACGGATGGGCGGCTGATACTGGACACAGGCGACGAAGTGGACGCCGAAAGCCTGACGCGGATTTCTGAGAACGGAATCGCGGAACTGATCGTCGAGGACTGGCGCGTGATCGACGTGCCTGTAGAGCCGCTTGTCCCGCCGGCTGAGGAGGCGATGCTGATTCACGGTGTTCGGCAGACCATGGCAAGGCTCCGCGGGGGGAATTCCCTGTACCGCGAAAACCTGGAGCAGATGGTGCAACACCTCCACCGGATGATCAGGACGATGAGGGGGAGCCTGCTCGGGGAACCCAGCTCGGCCGGGTGCCTGAACGTGGAAACGTATGACTTCGTTCATCCGGCGAGGGTAGCCGGGCTGTCACTGATTCTTGGCATGGAATACGGCATCGAGGATTCCGAACTGGTTGTGATGGGCCTGGCGGCGCTGATGATGAACATCGGGTACGTCAAACTGCCGGAAGATGCCCTCATAGTGCCGGGGCCACTCAGTCCGGAAACCTGGCAAGACCTCGCTCAACACCCAGAAGCAGGGGCGGAAATCATCGCCGCCATTGATGGAGTGGATGAGAAGGTCGTTCAGGCGATAGCTCAATCACATGAGCGGTTTGACGGGACCGGGTATCCGAACGGACTCAAAGGTGAGGACATATCGCTGTTCGCGCGGATCCTGGGAATAGTGGACACCTTTTACGCGCTCGTCTCGTTGCGGCCGCACCGAAAGCCGTTTCTGCCGCACGAGGCGATCGAGTTCGTGATGGCCTATTCGATGGAACTCTTCGATCCTGATCTCGTGGAGCTATTTTCCAGGAAGGTTCCGCTCTACTCCACTGGAGTCAGTGTGAAGCTGAGTAGCAACGAGACGGGCGTGGTCGCGGATGCGAATCTCGGCCACGTTGGCAGGCCGATTGTGCGGATCCTGGTGGACAGATTCGGGGCCGAGGTCAAAAAGCCGTATGAGCTGGATCTGACAGCGCCCGACCAGCAAAGGGAACTGGTAGTTCAGGTGCTTGATTTCTAATGGCGGATGAAGGCAACAGCGTCCTGTCACAGAACGCCATCGATTCCCTTTTCGGGGATATTCCCGCGGGTGATCCGGTTGTTGACCCCGGAACGAGCGCGGACGGGGTGACGCGCACCCCGACCGTTGGCGACATGCCGGAGGGGCCGCCTGCCGCCGCGGCAGCCCCTGCGCCTGCTCCCGGGGCCACTCCGGCGCCGGCCCCGGCTCAGCAGATGCCGAGTGCCAGGCCATGGCTGCAGGAAGAGCCGTCCGCCGCTGCGCCACCGGCCGAAGCGACTCCGGCCGCGCCCGCGCCTGGTCTGGCGATGACCGCTGCTCCGCCCGCGGCCCAACCGCCGCCTCAGGCAGTCCCCGTACCTGCCGTCCCGGCGCTCGCCGTCCCACCCGCCGCTGCAGCGCCGCCTCCCGCACCCGCGGTTCCCCTGGCAGTCGCGCCCAATGTGGCGGCTGTCGCGCCCGTTGCGGCGGGGATATCCGGAGATGACGTTGAGGCAATGATCGCTCCATTGCAGGCCACCCTTGCCGCTTATGAGCAGCGGTTCGCCGGCATCGATTCAGCTCTGGCCAGGCTGACCGAAATCGAGAGCAAGCTCTCTGAACTGGAGAAGTCGTCCGGCCGAGGAGTGGAGCGTCGCGACCTGCAACTGCTCCAGGGCAAAATCATGAAACAGATGCGAAGCGTGATAGACAACCTGCAAGCCACGCCCGCGTATGGACTACGGAAGACGTTTGCCTGTTCCGGCTGCGGCGAAGTCGGCAATGTGGCGGTTCGCGTGAAGTGCACGTCGTGTCAGCGTGAAACGCATGTTGGCTGGTTCCCCGGGGAGGCGGCAGCCCTGCACAAGCCTCAGGCCGGCCGAGGCGGCCGGTCGAACGCTCGGGTGAAGCCAGCGCCTAACGGCCGTAGGTCGCGGAGATCCCGGCCCGGGCAAGGGCGTGCTCCTCGATAAGATCGAGAACACGTCCCTGGGACGAGCTGGCGGGAATCTGAAGACGCGTATCCATAGCGAACAAGAACAACTGGTATTTGTGCGTCTCACCTTCTGGTGGGCACGGGCCGCCGTAGCCGCGCTTGCCGAAATCGTTTAGCAACTGGATCGCGCTTCCCGCAACCCGCTCGACTTTGTTGATCGACTCGCTCAGTTCGGTCGTTGCGGGCGGAATATCGAAAATGATCCAGTGCTTGAACGTTCCGCCGGGCGCATCGGGGTCATCAAATAGGAGTGCGAATGACTCGGTGCCATCGGGCGCCCCGCTCCACGACAGCGGGATGGACCTGTCGTCGCCATCACAGGTATGCCGGGCGGGGATCCTGCGGCCTTCCGCGAACGCGCGTGTGGTGAGTTCGAAGCCGCTGGAGTCAGTATCGGCGGCGATGCCCGCCACTTCCCTGGAGTCGCCGCCACCGCACGCCGTGGCGGCGATAAGCATGAGGCCGGCCAGGGCGGCGATGTGCCGGGTGGTGACGTGTGGCGGAATCAACAGTTATTTTCCAAGGTGGCCTGGCTCGCCCGGCCCGGTTTTCGCCGGATCATCTGAGTCCGGTGCATATTCCGGTAACCGGATCCGCCCGGCCCCGGGCGCCTGTTTGCGGAAACCGGAGCCGAAGCCCCCAATTTGCCCATCGGGCGGTCTGAATTTCCGGGCTTCGAAGATTGGCCGGGGGTACCGGCATCAGCATATTCTTCTGTTGAATTTTCGCCAGAGCATCCTCTGGCGAAAACTCGTTTACCCTGCTGAGGATCGAAGATGAATTTTTCAGCGCTTTCGTTACTCATGTCAGTGCATCATGCCGGGGTACGGCGATTACCTCGTCGGCCGGCCCGATTGGGGGAAAGAACGCCGTAGATGCGGGTCGGCCGATTCTAGCATTGGGTCTCACGTTGATTGGATGCCGCGTGCCGATTGACACCTGTTGTGGCCCTGCCTAGAATCGAACTGTCGGGCAGATCCTTTCTGAATACGGGATCGTGCACAGGCACCTTCACGATTTGTGGGCGCGCGCCAGCGAATGGAGCGCTGCCCAGGTCGGGCGTTTGCACAGCAACCTGCAGCTAAACATAACCGGCGTGTTTGCCGAGCAGCGGACCAAGAGCCGACACTCCCGACGACCCCGTTTTTACGTCACCCCCATTTTTATGGTCGCGCGCCCAGAATACAGGGCCGCGGCTGAGGCAAAGGCTGCCACGGCATGACTAAATATATCTTCGTGACCGGCGGGGTGGTCAGCTCACTCGGCAAAGGAATTGTGGTTGCGTCAATTGGCAGGATGCTGAAGAGCCGCGGGCTCTCTGTAGACGTGACCAAGCTTGACCCGTACCTGAATGTGGACCCGGGAACGATGTCTCCGTATCAACATGGCGAGGTGTTCGTTACGGTGGACGGCGCCGAGACCGACCTCGATCTTGGTCATTATGAGCGGTTCATAGATATCGAGACCAGGCGGCTTTCCAATCTGACAGCGGGCCAGGTCTACACGGATGTGATCGACCGTGAGCGCAGGGGGAAATTCCTGGGGGGGACCATTCAGACTGTCCCGCACGTCACCGATGCCATCAAGGATCACGTCCGGCTGCTCGCGGATACTTCGGGCGCGGACGTGGTCGTCGTCGAGGTGGGCGGCACGGTTGGCGATATCGAAGGCCAGCCGTTCCTGGAAGCGATTCGCCAGCTTCGCAATGACGTCGGCAGGGATAACGCCTTCTACGTCCATCTCACCCTGCTGCCTTACATTGGCGCGACGAAGGAGTTAAAGACCAAGCCGACTCAGCACAGCGTTCAGACGCTCAGGGGCATGGGAATTCAGCCGGACGCCATTGTTTGCCGGAGCGACTTCGAGGTTACCGAGGAAGCACGCCGCAAGATCTCGCTTTACTGTGACGTACCGGTCGAAGCCGTAGTCGGACTTGAAACTCTCGACACCGTATACGCTGTGCCGCAGGTTCTGGAAGCTCAAGGACTGGGCGACTACATCACCCGTTACCTTGGGATTGAGTGCCCGCAACCGGACCTGGCAGCATGGATAGAGATGACGGAGGTGATCCGGGCGCCCAAGCCTCCCGTCAAAATCGCTGTGGTTGGCAAGTATGTGGACCATCCGGATTCATATCTCTCCGTGCACGAAGCATTGCGCCACGCGGGAATCCACCACGGCCGCGATATCGACATCCAGTGGATAGCGGCGGAGGATGTAGAGCGAGTCGGGCCGGATGAACTCCTGGCGGACGTGTCAGGAATCGTGGTTCCCGGCGGGTTTGGTCCGCGTGGAATCGAAGGGATGATTCAGACGGCTGCATACGCGCGCACACGCGGGATTCCATACTTTGGGCTCTGCCTTGGCATGCAGGTGATGGTCGTGGAGTTCGCGCGGTCCCAGCTTGGGCTGCCGGAGGCCAATTCGACTGAGTTCGACTCAGATACGCCGGATCCGGTGATCGCATATCTCCCCGGCCAGCAAGAATTGCTGGAGACGGGTGGGACCATGCGCCTTGGCGCATACCCGTGCAAACTCCGCGCCACAACGATCGCCGCAAGTGCTTACGGGGTTGATCTGGTGCAGGAGCGGCACCGGCATCGCTACGAGCTCAATAACGACTATCGAGCCCGGTTGGAAGAAGCTGGGCTCATCGCCAGTGGAGCGTCGCCGGACGATTCACTGGTCGAGATTACTGAGGCGCTGGGGCACCCGTTCATGCTTGGCTCGCAGTTCCATCCGGAATTCGCGTCCCGTCCTGACCGGCCGCACCCGCTTTTCCGAGAGTTCATCGCCGTAGCTAAAGAGGTGATTCGCGAGGGCGGCCAGCCACCGCTGCAGCTTGGCGATACCGTGCTCGCTCATGCCGACCGTGAAAAGGCACAATCCGGTAACGGCCGAGGCTAGTTGCCGTTCAGATTCTTGTGGTACGATTGAAGGCGAGTCGTACTCGGAACGGCTGAATAGAAGATCGTTTCGGGCGACGGGGGGTTCCCGGCCCAGCCGAGATGGCCCCACTCACTTCTCATTACCCGCAGCCCTGTTGTGCGGCCTTAACACGGCGCACGATTGATGGCTGTGACACTTACGGGAGATTGGCAACAAAGCCACAGGCGGCTCATTAGCTGCACAGGTCCCAGAACAGTTCGGCCCGCAACAGGGTCCGGGACCGCATTCCCCACACAGGTCTAAAGAGAGTCGAGCGTCCACGCACAACATGCGGGGCGAGATTTAGAGACCAACCCCAAACCGCACATTACACACACGGGCGAATTCAGCAGACGCCTTCAGCCACCTTCACCGGGTACGGCGAAGCGTTGAAGTTGGAGCGCCACATTAGCCAGCGCCAGACGCTGGCTAACGGAGGATTTTCCACTGTCACCAGAAGCACGCACCCGATCACGACCAGGCGGCTCGCACCGGCGAAGGCGCTCGTCGAGTCACAGAGGACGCCGCGGGCCCACCAACGGCGCGCCGATACTCCCAGAACTCTCCGAAGAAGAGATGAAGTCCCAGCTTGGCAACCTTGGCGCCAGGTCGACCGACGAACTTCGCGAGATGGCCATAACGGCCGGTCTAAAGAATGGCATCCCCACCCGCCGCGCAGACCTGATTCTCAACCTGCTCACTGAGGCTGCCGAGAAAGAGGGATTACTCCTCGGCGCCGGGATCCTGGATGTGATGAAAGACGGCTACGGCTTCCTCCGCCCGCCGAGCGGCGAGTACGGCGGGCAGGATATCTACGTATCACAGTCGCAAATCCGCAGATTTGGCCTGCGCAACGGCGACATGGTAGCCGGACAGGTCCAGGCGCCAAACGAGGGGGACCGGTACTACGGTCTTCTCGGCATCGAGGTCGTGAACAGCACGGACCCGGAATCCGCGCGCCAGCGTCCACGGTTCGAGGACATGACGCCGGTGTTCCCTGACGAGCAGTACATCCTTTCGACAACGCCCAAGCTTCTCTCGACCCGGATAATCGACATGGTCGCCCCGATTGGCCGCGGCCAGCGCGCGTTGATCGTATCGCCGCCCAAGGCCGGCAAGACGATTCTCCTCAAGCAGATCGCCGACGGCATCACGGCCAACCATCCGGAAGCGCACCTGCTGGTCGCGCTTATCGGCGAGCGGCCGGAAGAGGTCACGGATATGCGCCGGTCGATAAAAGGCGAGGTCTTCTCTTCCACATTTGATGAGCCGGTCGAGGATCACTGCAGGGCGGCGGAAGTTGCGCTGGAGAGGGCGAAGCGAATCGTGGAGAGCGGCGAGGACGTCGTGATACTGGTGGATAGCCTCACCCGCCTCGCACGCGCCTACAACATATCGGTACCCAGCTCTGGACGGACGCTGTCCGGTGGAATGGATCCAAACGCCCTCTACCCGCCCAAGAGATTCTTCGGCGCGGCCCGTAACTGCGAGGGGGGCGCCAGCCTGACGATCGTCGCCACGGCGCTTATCGACACCGGCAGCCGCCTGGACGACCTCATCTACGAGGAGTTCAAAGGCACCGGCAACATGGAGCTGCATCTCTCCCGATATCTGGCGGAGAAGCGGGTCTACCCCGCCATCGATATCCAGCGCAGCGGCACCAGGCGCGAGGAGTTGCTGATCAACGAGTCCGACCTTCGGAAAGTCTGGTTGCTGCGAAGGATGGTCTCCATCATCTCCAGCGAGTCGGGCAAGCAGGAGGAAGGCACGGAGCGTGTCATCGAGCGGCTCTCGCGCACGCAGGACAATGCGGAGTTCCTGGCGTCGCTCATGAAACCGGAAGCGGAGATGGGCACGGCATGAGCGTAATTGGCCTGCCATTTCTCCGCATGATTCGCCGGTTATATTCACACGCTATGTTGACAACTGGCTCAGTGACCCCGGGTTATCGCCAATCGGTAATACATCGGTAATGTTGAGCGTTGAGACTGTTTTACGTTCGGGGATTTGTTTCCCGGGCGCGACTGCAACGTATCTGGTTCGAGGGGGAGACGTACAACCCACCCGTTACCGGATAGGACTGGTCCATAGGCCTTATGGATTAGGGCGTAAAACGCAGTGGATTCCTGCTTGACACGCCATCGGCGGAATGCAAGAATCGCTCTGTTTTGCGCAACCAGTGGTGGCGCGCTATGTGCTGCGCCATTTCTTGTTGCGGTAATCGAATAAAGGTTTTTCGCCTCGCGGGCACACTTCAGTGTTACGGGGCAAATAAGCAACGGAGACTCTGGTCGGACCACGCTCCAGGTGATGGGACAATCCCACGCCGGTGGCCGGATGCAGAACCCAGGCAAGGGGGACTGACGCTGTGAAACTCTCAGCGAAACTGGTAACCGCTTTAGCAGCAATTGCGCTGTTGGTGGTCGCCCTGGCGGGCGTGGTATCGAATTCGTCGCAGACGTTTGCGGACGTGAACAGTGACGCCACCATCTCACTAGACAAGGCGTGGTACACAGATGAATCGCTTATAACTATTACGGTGACAGACCCGGACAGCGATACTACGGCCTTGGCCACAACTACTTTGAAATACGACGCGAGCAAGATCGGCGTAGAGCTCTTCCAGAACTTTACGTTGGCCGCCGACATTGGCGACACCAACGGTGACGGCGTCATCGAT
>JADFPB010000259.1 GCA_022562515.1 Chloroflexota bacterium
CGCCTGTTGAGTCAGAGTGATCAGACGCTGGGAACCGACTCCATCGCCCGCGCGATCTCTTCGTCGGGCAGTGAGTAATCCACCATGTTTCCGGCGAAGTAACTCTCATAGGCCGACATATCGAAATAGCCGTGGCCGCACATGTGGAAGAGAATCGTCTTCTCCTCGCCGCTCTCCTTGCACTTGAGCGCTTCATCCACGGCAGCGCGAATCGCGTGCGCCGGCTCGGGCGCAGGAATGATCCCTTCCGTGCGGGCAAACAGCACCGCAGCCTCGAATACCGTCTTCTGGTGATATGCCCGCGGCTCAATCAGCCCGTTATGAACCATCAGGCTGATCAGGGGCGCCATGCCGTGATAACGGAGACCCCCGGCGTGAATCGGGTTCGGCACAAAAGTGTGGCCCAGAGTGTGCATCTTCAGGAGCGGCGTCATGCCCGCCGTGTCTCCAAAGTCGTACGCGTACTCGCCGCGCGTCAGAGTGGGACAGGCCTCCGGCTCCACCGCGATGAACCGGATATCCTTTCCTGCGAGGCGGTCTGGCACGAACGGGAACGAGATGCCCGCGAAGTTGCTGCCGCCGCCCACGCAGCCGATCACCATGTCCGGATAGGCGTCGGCCTTCTCCATCTGCTTGATCGCCTCCTGGCCGATGATCGTCTGGTGCAACAGGACGTGGTTCAGCACGCTGCCGAGCGAATACTTGGTGTCGTCGCGGGACACGGCTACTTCAACGGCCTCGCTGATGGCGATGCCCAGGCTGCCGGGTGAGTCCGGGTTCGCCTCCAGAATCGCCCGTCCGGACTGCGTCTCGTTGCTCGGGCTGGACGTGACGGTAGCGTTCCATACCTCCATCATCGACTTGCGATATGGCTTCTGCTGATAACTGGCAGACACCATGTAGACCTTGCATTCGATGTCCATCAGGTTGCACGCGAACGCCATCGCGGAGCCCCACTGGCCGGCGCCGGTCTCAGTGACAATCCGCTTCGTCCCCGCGACCTTGTTGTAGTAAGCCTGCGCCACCGCTGTATTCGGCTTATGGCTGCCGGCGGGGCTCACGCCCTCGTACTTGTAGAAGATCTTCGCCGGCGTTCCAAGTGCCTTCTCCAGTCGTTTCGCCCGGTAGAGAGGCGTCGGCCGCCACATGCGGTAGATGTCCCGGACCTCGTCCGGAATCTCTATCCAGCGCTCCCGGCTGACCTCCTGCATGATCAGCTCCATGGGGAACAGGGGAGCGAAATCGTCCGGCCCCGCAGGCTCCTTCGTCCCGGGGTGGAGCGCAGGGTCAAGCGGCCACTCAAGATCGGCCTGGATGTTGTACCAGCGCTCCGGGATCTCGTTTTCAGTGAGGAGGATCTTCGTTTCTTCAGACAATTCCACACTCCTGATCAGCCGTGTGTGACTCGATACTTCCCGCCGATATTACCCAAAGGATGTGGCATCGGGAAGGATGCGAGTCACCGGCCCGTAGCGTCTCAACGCCGCCAGCTTGGCGGCGCAACGGTTCGATACTACGATGAGCGCCGCCGGAACTACCGGAAATATCACGAATTTCACACGGAGGGCGCCCCTGGGCCAGGAGATGAGAGTCGAACGCTTGCCGGATAACCTGGCTAACCCGATCATCCGGCCCGGCATGGACCCGCGGATGGGCGGCAACGTCAACGGTCCTTCCCTCATTCGCGCGCCGGATTGGCTCGAAAATCCCCTGGGCCGCTACTACCTCTATTTCGCCCACCACAGGGGCACGTACATCAGGCTGGCGTACGCCGACCGGCCTGAGGGTCCGTACACGACGCACGAGCCCGGAGTGCTGGAGCTGGCCGACTCGTTTGCCGCCGACCACATCGCATCCCCGGATGTCCACGTTGATGACGACCGACGTGAGATCGTCATGTACTACCACGGCAGGCAGAGCGCCGAATCTCCCGGCCAGGAGACACGGGTCGCGCTCTCCCCGGACGGTCTCAACTTCACAGCGCGGCCAGAGGTTCTCGGCGCGCCGTACTTCAGGGTCTTCCGGCACCGCGGCCGGCACTACGCCATCGGCATGCCGGGAATCCTCTACCGCTCCGCCAACGGCCGCTCCGGCTTCGAGCGCGGCTCGCAAATTCTGCCCGGCAACGCACGCCATGTCGCAGTGCTACTTCGCGGCGACTCGCTGACCCTCTTCTACACGATGGTCGGGGAGACCCC
>JADFPB010000100.1 GCA_022562515.1 Chloroflexota bacterium
CTTCGAGCCCCGGGCTCTCCAACGCGGCGGAGAATAACTCCGCGGTCCGGTGTTCGTCAAAACGGAGTTCGGGATGGGCGTGGATATCCTCTCGGATGGTCATCACCCGCGCCGATATTGCGTCCGCCGCCGCCCGGACTCTTGAGGCAATGGCGGAGGCGTTGGAGGAGCCCCCGGGGAAGCCAGAGTCATTTTCGGGGTTCATCGTCGACGCAATGTACCACGCCGTATGGGCTGGGGAGGAGGCGTATACTGCCGCCGCCCGGGCCAGCCCCCATGCCGGCACCAGAAGGCAGCGCTGAGAACCGGACGGGCCAGATGAAAAGCGGGACGGAAACAAAAAGCCCCGCGTGCGCCATGCGGACGCCCGGGTGGCAGGTGGAGAAAAAATGAAACTTACCGGCATTCAGACAGTCAGATTCCACTCCCGCCATCACAACGCCCGGCGCAACTGGCTGCTCGTAAAGCTGTTGACGGACGACCCGGAGCTGTACGGAGTGGGCGAGGCCAGCCCTCTGGCGCTGGACGACCAGGTCGACGGACTCCTTCACTGGTGGTTCGAGAACTATCTGGACGGGGTGGACCCGCTCGATTCCGAGGTCCACTGGACGCAGATGTTCCAGCGGCTTCTTGCGAAGAGCGGGCGGCTGGTGAGCACTGCGCTTTCCGGCATCGACATCGCCCTCTGGGACTTGCGCGGCAAGATTCTTGGCGTGCCGACATACACCCTGCTGGGTGGCGCCCACACGAAACGGCTCCGGGTCTACGCCAACGGCTGGTATACGAATCCCGGAACGCCCGAGCAGAACGCCGAAGAGGCGAAGACAGTAGTGGGGATGGGCTATACGGCGATGAAATTCGACCCGTTCGGCCAGACCAACTACTTCAATATCTCGCTGCGGGAGGCCCAGCTGGCCGAAGACCGCGTAGCGGCGGTACGCGAGGCCGTCGGCCCAGATGTGGACATCCTGGTAGAGGCGCATGCCAAGTTCAACGTGGCCACTGCCATCCAGCTCGGCAAGAGGCTCGAAAAATACCGGCCGATGTTCTACGAAGAGCCGGTCTCCTACGAGCACGTCTCCGAGATGAAGGATGTGCGGGACCGCGTGGACATCCCGATCGCGACCGGGGAAAGGCTGTACGGAAAGTATCCGTTCTACGACCTGATCGAGTCCCATGCGGTGGACATCCTGCAGCCCGACATCTGCAACGCGGGCGGCATTACTGAGCTGAAGAAGATCGCGGCGATCGCTGAGGCGGCGCACCTGTCAATGGCGCCGCACAACACCAACTCGCCGGTTGGCACGATGGCCAGCTTCCACCTTGACGCAAGCCTGTCCAACTTCGTCATCCAGGAGTACCACGCGGAGTTCTACGAGCCGAACTACTTCGAGGTGGTCGAAGGCCTGCCGCGGCAGCAGGACGGGTATGTAACGCTCTCTGACGAGCCGGGGCTGGGAATCCGGCTCAACGAGGAGGTTCTTGCCATGTACCCGTATGTTGATCTGGGCGCAGGCAAGCAGAGCGGTATATAGTTTGTTCCTGGCTTACAGCAGGCTATTGCCGGCACTGCCCCACCCTGAGAGATCCGCCTCACCCCGGAACGGACCTGAAAAGAGCGCCGGCGAATTGCTGGCGCAAAACTTTTGGAGCATTCGATAAAGATGAATCTCGAGACGGCCGCGGCCGTACGATCAAAGTCCCTGATCCTTGTTGGCCTGCTGTTACTGTTCGCGGTGGCGATTGCCGGATGTGGCGGCGCCCGGTCGCAGAATCCCGTCAGCTCCGGCAACGACTTCTCGCTACCCACTCCCGTTTTCCCGAACCGTACCATCGACATCATCGTCGGCGCGGAGGCGGGGAGCCCCGAGGACGCCTTCGCGGAGGCGATAGGAGCCGCCTACGCGGTCGCCCTGCCCGGGCAGATCAACATTGTTTATGAGCCCGGCAACCACGGCCTGACCGCGCTGGAGCAGTTCTCCGAGAAGAAGAACGACGGCCACACCCTGTTGGTCCTCACCGACCGGTATATCTCGGCGCTGGCCGCCGGCCAGACTGAGATCGATGTCACTCGAGACCTTCTCCCGAACCTTATCGGGGTGTATGAGCCGCTTCTTATCTACGCCGCCGGCAGCGGCTCCAACCTGAGCGACTGGGACGCGGTTGTTGAGGCAGCAGGCAGCGGCACGCTGAAAATAGCGAGTGGCGGGCTCGACGTCGGGATTGAGGATCTGAGCATTTCGAGGCTCGCGGCAGATCTGGACATCGATCTTGAGAGGGTGGTGATCGAGGGTATTTCAGAGCGGCTCGCGGCCCCAGGGACGGGGACCGCCGACCCGCTAATTGCGCCTCTGAGTATCACGATCGACGCAATCGCTGCAGGCAATCTGACACCTGTGCTGGTGATCTGGCCGGAGAGAATTCCGGACCTTCCTTCAGTCCCGACTGCCCTGGAGTCCGGCTCGACTTTCGAGGGGCTCCCGATAGTGCTCGGCCTTGTAGTAAACCGCAGAACTCCGCAGTTCATCACGACCGAAATCGGGTTCGCGCTGCGCGCGGCGTTCGCCAGCCAGCCATACCAGTCATGGCTCGAGGGCCGGGGCGTCGGCAGCCTTGAAGTTCCGACCGGAGACCCCGCGTTTAATATCCGCAACCAGATCCCGAAGTTCGAAGCCGCCGGCGGCGGGTAACCCGGGTCGCCCGGCCCCGGCGTGTGACGCCGGGGCCGGGGCGGTGGGCGGAATTAGCGGTATACTGCCGCCCCCTGGCCTGTACAGGCTACGGGGACTAAACGCGCAATCATCACGCGGCACAAAGTTCATGGCCGCGTCCGGGGGCGAAGATGATCGAAAACAGCATCCTCAAGAAGAACAAGCAGGGTCTGAAGGCGCTGGTCTTTGCCATGACCTTCACCTCTCCCACCCTGATCGAGATGGCGGCCCACGTGGGATTCGACGCCATCAGCATCGACGCTGAGCATGGCGCGTTCAATCCGGATTCGGTCGACCTGATATGCCGCGTGGCGAACGGCTACGGCATGTCGGTCGTCGGCAGGGTTCCCAGCAAGGAGCCGAGCACGATCAACCTGTTCCTCGATCGCGGGATGCAGGGCGTAGTCGGCCCGCATGTGGAGACAGGGGAGGAAGCGCAGGCGCTTGCCGATGCCTGCCTGTTCCCGCCGGACGGCCAGCGCTCCTGGGGCGGCGGCCGCGGGACGGAGCTGAACGACCAGCGCGTCCTGGACGAGAAATACGGCGGCAAGCTCGCCTTTGCCAAATGGTCCAACGAAAACATGATCGTCTCCGCCCAGATCGAGTCCAAGAAGGCTTACGACAACCTGGACGACATCCTGGCCGTCAAGGGCCTCAGCGGAATCGTGGGCGGACCGCACGATTTCGCGGCCTCGCTGGGCTTCCCCGGCGAGCCGGACCATCCCGAACGGCAAAAACTTACCGAGGACGCGGAGGCGCGCGCCATCGCGGCCGGTAAGACGGCGGGACGGACGATCACGGTGGACATACAGGGCCTCATGCTCGGGCATGTGCGGAATTTCGTCGAAGAGCACTCGGAGATTCCGTACGAAGGCCGGTAAGCCGGTAGCCGGGAAGAAGGAATCCAGCGCATGGCCGGCGCGATACCGGTTGCGCACGCAGTGATGCTTGCCCCTGTAATCGGGACCGGGCGATGCGTCGCGGAGGCGCCGCGGCGGTATTCCCGATATTCAGGGCCCCGCGTCGGCCGGCACAACGCCAGCCGGCACAAGACCCGGCCTGTCGCTGAGACCGTCCTCCATTCGGCATGGCAGGCCGCCCGGACCGTTATCGACCGGAACGGCACCGTGTACGGGATCATCTACGCCGGGATCCCCGGCGGCTCAACCGGGCCCGACTTCCGCGACGTTGTCATCGAGCGGCCGGACGGGCGGATCGTGCGCGGCGACGTTGAGATACACGTTCGGCGGTCCGGCTGGTTCGAGCACGGCCATCATCGCGACCCGGCCTATAACGGCGTCGTGTTTCATGTGACGCTGGATGACGGCCCGCAGCGGCCTGATTACTCCCCTGATGACTCCGTAACGAGCGCGGCCGGGATTTCGATTCCCCTTCTGCTGCTGAAATGCCCGGCCGGTAGCCAAAGGGATATGGCGGACTCGTCGGCGGACGGCAAAATCTACGCCCCGCGTGCGTGGCAAATGAGTCTCAAAGATGCCGGTGACAGAAGGTTTTTTGCCAGGAGCAGCGGACTCAGCCTGGATCTGAGATCGATCTCCCCCAACGAAGTGATATGGCGTGAAGTCCTGGAGTGCCTGGGGTATACCGCAAACCGGCGGGCGTTCCGCAGGCTCGCTGAGCGTTTGCCCTGGCGGGCGATAGCGGGACTGGGACCGGATGCGCCGTCGGATTACATCGAGCGTGTGCTGCTGTGGGCTGCCGGTTTCACGGAAAGGCCTCCGGGGCTGGGCCGAGCGCTCCCCGCGCCCGGTGGAGCAAAACCGGAGTGGGCGTCTAAATTCGGCAGGCCGGACAACCGGCCGGAGCGGAGAATCGCCGGGGCCGCCGCACTGGCGCGGCGCTGGCTGCGGGCCGGTGGTCCTGACGCTGCGTTGTCTGAACTTATCGGGGCGGCTGAGGACCCGAAAAACCTGGTTGAGTCTCTGACGGTACCGGCCGACCCGCATCGAGGCGCCCCGCACCAGGAAAAAAGGGGTCGGGCGCTGATCGGGAATGGCCGAGCGGCAGAAATATCTGTGAATGCGGTGTTGCCTGCCCTTCACGCCATCACCGAGCGCGACGGACGGTGGCACGTCCATGAGAGAGCACTCGCATTTTTTAGAGATCACCCTAAGACGCCTGAAAACGCCGTCACCAGGGAGATGCGCAGGCTGCTGAAGGAACGCGGGCAGCCCCAGGAGATCCAGAAAATATCGACCGCGCGTGAGCAGCAGGGCCTGGTATACCTGTATCGGACGATGACCCGGCCGGCCACGGTCTAGCGACTCTGGTGGCGCGCTGAGCTCTCTCGTTACCTCGACTACTGCAAGTACCGCCATCCGCACGGCGGCATCGGTGGGGCAGTTCCTGCCTCAAGGCTGAAACGACCTCTGAGGGAACTACGCTTAGCCGTCGGCGTCCTGGCTCTGATTGCTCGCTCGGGCGATCATCTCGTCCTCGGCGTCGTACTGGTGCCCGGACGCCTGGTACCCCTCCGGCGGGTTGTGCAGCTCCCACTCGATGGAGTGCTGCAGCGCGTGCAGCAGTGAGACCGGCTCCTCGAAACCAAGCTCATTCCGGATGCGGCTGGTGTCGGCCACCCAGTCCTGCTCATGGTTGAGGCCGACAGAAAACCGCTCGTCCTCGACGACCAGGATGTTTCCCTTCCAGCCGACGGCCCTGCCGATGTTCTGGATCCACTCGATCTCCGTGAAGGCATCCGGGTCGCCGACGTTGTATGTGCGGCCGGCTGAGCGGTCGTCCTCTACCGCCAGCCTGATCGCCGCGGCCACGTTGTCCACGTATCCGCGCGTCCATCGCCACCCGGCCAGGCCGCGCCCGATAACGATTGCGGGGCGCTCTTCGGCGATTCGGGTGGCATAGCCGAACAGGCGGTGCTGGTAGTCGCCCGGCCCGTAGACCGCGGGCAACCGAAGTACGGTGGCCGGCAGATCTGGCTCGTCCTGTGCGACTCGCTCAACCATCACCTTCTCGTAGTCCTGTGACCACTCGAATCTACCCTCCTGCTCGGAATTCCTGTACAGGTAGAGTTTCTCTCTGAGCGGCGAGTCTTCGGTGAGGGGCACCGGGTCCGGCGGTCCTGGCTCGAAGCCCTGCACTCGCCCGAAGGCGCGGTATACGTCCTGGCTGGAGATGACGACGAGCCGATCTGCGATCCCCTCGAACGTGTCGATGGTGGTCTGGGCCTGGTGTTCCGTCATGCAGATCATGTCGACCACCACGTCGGGTTTGAACTCGCGGAATCGCTGGCGGTTCTCGAAAAGATCGCGCCGGTCGGCGAGCAGTTCTTCGACGCCTTCCGGTAGATCAGCGTGGGTCAGACCGCGATGAAAGACCAGCAGCTCGTGGCCTGCCTTTGCCAGCTGGTGGACGAGGGCGCGGCCGATGAACGCCGTGCCGCCGATGACTGCTACGCGCATGCGCGGGTGCCGTTACTGGAGATATTTGCTGAGTTCTTCAAGGGAAGTAATTATCGCGTCGGGAATGATGTCGCCGTCCATCTGGTGCTTATTGTCGGGCCGTCTTATCTGGATGGACCTTATTCCGGCGGCGTTTGCTCCGGCGATGTCCGTCGCCGACCGGTCGCCGACCAGAACCGTAGAGTCTGCATTCGCCCCCAGGCGTTCCAGCAGCAGTTCAAAAAGCCTGGGATCCGGCTTTCTCAACTCCAGATCGCCGGAAACCAGGACCTCGTCAAAGTAGTCCAGGAGACCGGCTGCCGATGCCTTGTATCGCTGGACCTTCGGCACCCCGTTGGTGAGCAGCCCGAGCCGGTATTCACCGCGCGCCTTCTCGAGAGCCGGAATTGCATCGTCGTATGGCCTGTGCCGGATGTCGCGCTCGTGGCGATACCGTTCGTCGAGCGTCCGCCATGTATGGACCGGGTCGGCTCCAGCGGCCACAGCGACTGCACGCCAGACGCTCTCCCGAAATCCCGGCCCGAATTCGGTGAGCAGCGCGAGACCCGGCGTCGAGCGATCATCCGGCGACCAGAGCATCTCGAGTGAACTGGTGCTTACTGTACGGGCGTACGCCTGCGCCGGCGTTCCGTCCCAGTGTGTGTGTGCGGCGTCCAGCGCAACCCGCCTGAACTCCAAAGGCGCGATCGATGCGCCTTCGGGCAGTGCGCCGGCGGTCGATTCGAGCGCGGCGTAGTCGGCCGGGTGCTCCGGCATCAGCGTGTCGTCGAGGTCGAATATGACGGCTGTGATGGGCAATATTTCGCAGCGCGGCTAACCCGCCTCTGTGCGCAGCACTACCTCGAAGCTGAGCAGCGCTGAGCCGGATGCGACGGGGCGGCCCTGGTGCGGGTCGCCGGCGTGGGCGTGTCCCTTCTGGAACGCATCGCTCTTGACCCATGCCTGGAAGGCCTCTTCCGACTCCCACCGGGTGTAAACGAAGTACCGGGTCTCGCCCTCCACTGGACGCAGCAGCTCAAATGCCTCGAAGCCTGGCATCTTGTCCACTTCCGACGCCCTGGCGGCAAAGCGCTTTTCAAGCGCCTCGCCCATTCCCTCGGGTACTTCGATTGCGTTGATCTTTACGACACTCACTGGCGTTCTCTTTTCTCTGGGCGGGGGATACACAGCGAATGCGCTGGCGTCCGAATTCCTATTTGCAGATGGTCCATTATGGACCCAGTGCCGGGCAATGGAAGGTCCTCGCGGGTCTCTACGCGATAAACTTTTGTCTTGCGCCCCGCGTTAATACGCCTTTGGGTCCGCCGGCGTAATAGGTGCGTTCCCACGGAGGGATGGCAGAGTGGACGAATGCGCCGGTCTTGAAAACCGGTTTGCCGGCAACGGCAACGTGGGTTCGAATCCCACTCCCTCCGCCACTCTGTCCCCGCACCGTAGATAGCTGAAAGTCTGTCGAGAGGGCAGTCCCAGCCGCTCGGGGCGAAGGTCATCTGGCAGCCCCGTCCGCTCAGCCGCGGCTCAGCCCGTCTATCTCCGCCTGCGTTAGCTCCCGCCATTTGCCCGATGGCAGGCTGCCGAGGTCGACCGGCCCGATGCGCGTGCGCCTGAGTTCCACGACGCGGGAGCCCACCGCCTCCAGCGCCCGGCGCACGATTCGGTTGCGGCCCTCGTGAATCGTCATCTCGACGGTCCTGCGGTCGTCTGAGGTGATGCTCACTTTCGCGGGGCGCAACGGACCGTCTTCCAGTTCTATCCCCGATTGCAGCTTCCGCAACGCCGCGGCGCCAAGCGGCCTTGCGATGCGGACGATGTAGGTCTTCTCTATCTCATATCTGGGATGGGTCACACGCTCGGCGAAATCGCCGTCCGAGGTCAGCAACAGCAGGCCGGACGTATGGAGGTCCAGCCGCCCGACGGGGTAGACGCGCTCGCGCACCTTCACGAGATCGACGACCGTCGGCCGGCCGTGCGTGTCGGTCACGGTCGTGACGTAGCCGGCCGGCTTGTTCAGGGCGAGATACCGCTTCGCCTGCGCTGCGATCGGCTCGCCGTCGACGGTGATGAGATCGACGCCCGGCTCCGCGCGATCGCCGAGCGACGCAGGCTTCCCGTTAACCTGAACCCGGCCCGCGACGATCAACTTTTCTGCTTTGCGCCTGGACGCGACTCCCGCGGACGACAGGATCTTCTGAATTCGCTCAGCCATGGCCTCAGGATCTCACACTCTCGGGCCGCGCCGCCCCAGCTCAACAGGGTAAATCGGGCTCAGGGAACCTCGAAACCGGGCTGCTGCAGTCGGTTGGCGATGAAGATTTCCGGGTCGGCGATGCGCATGCCTGAGCCTCCGGCCGAGACGTAGGCGAATCCTCCGTCAAGGGCGACGCCCAGGGTTGGAAACGGTGTGCCGCGCCTTGCGCCGATCTCCCTGGGCGCGGGGTGCTAATCTTTTGGCCCACCGCTCGCAGAACCGGCCAACAAGAAAGGCCACTAACGGGGAGAGCATGCCCGACGGCGTAGTCCGCTACGGAATCATCAGCACGGCCCAGATTGCACTGAACCGGCACGTTCCGGCCGCACGAACGTCTGCCAACTCAGAGATCACTGCGATCTCAAGCCGCAGCGACGCGCGTGCCAGGCGGGCTGCCGAAGAGCACGGAATCCCGAAGTGGTATGGCACGTACGACGAGTTGCTCTCCGACCCCGATCTGGATGCCGTGGTCAACCCGCTGCCCAACTCGATGCACGCCGAGTGGACGATCAAGGCTGCGGAAGCGGGTAAGCACATACTCTGCGAGAAGCCGCTCTCGGTGGACGTGGCCGAGGGGCGCCGCATGGTCGATGCCGCCAACGCCAACAACGTGATCCTGGTCGAGGCGTTCACACACCGCTGGAGCCCGCATCTGCGCAAGGCCAGGCAGTTGATCGCGGACGGCGCCATCGGCGAGGTGACGGGCCTGGACTCGGCGCTCAGGTTCAACGTCGATGAGCCCGAGGGGAACGTGCGCTTCAGCAAGGAACTTGCGGGCGGGAGCCTGATGGACGCCGGCTGCTACGCCGTATATGCCGTGCGCTTTGCGATGTCGGCCGAGCCGGTCCGAGCCATCGGCTTCGCCCGTGACAGCGGCAACTGGGGGGTCGACACAACCTTCTCCGGGCTGCTGGAGTTTTCCAACGGCGCCGTGGCCCATGTCGGGGCCAGCATGGAGCAGGAGCGCAGATGCTTTCTCGAAGTGAGCGGCACGGACGGGCGAATAGACATTCCCGACATGTTCGATGACGGCGGTCCCATCGTGATCACCAGAGGGAACGACGTTGAGACCGAGTCGACGCCAGCTCCGAACCGGTTCCAGGTCCAGTTCGATGAGTTCTCTGAGTGCGTTCTTACCGGCAAGGCCCCGGAATACCCGCCGGAAGACGGCCTGCGGAACATGGCGGCGATTGTGGCCCTTCTGGCCTCCGCCCGCGACGGCGCGACGGCGCCCGTCGAGCAAATCTGACCCCCTTGCGCCTCTCATGCATATAGACCGGCTTGATATCTGGCACGTCGCGATGCCGCTCATCTACCCGTGGCGGACCGCCTATGGCGAGGACTACGAGATTCACTCGGTGCTTGTGAAGGCGGCCAGTGGAGACATTTCGGCATGGTCCGAGTCGTCGCCCCTGGAGGCCCCGACCTACCTGACGGAAGGCGCGGGAACGGCGTTCCGCAACCTCGTTGAATTTTTCGGGCCCCGTGTGGTCGGCCAGGAGTTTGAGACGCCGGCCGATGTGGACAGGCGGCTATCTGTGTTCAAGGGCAACCAGTTCGCGAAGGCCGCTCTCGAGATCTGCTGGTGGACGCTGGAGTCGAAGAAGACCGGAACGCCGCTGCACCGCCTTCTGGGCGGCGAGACGCGCGAGGTTGGGGCGGGGGCAGATTTCGGCATCCAGGACTCGTTCGACATGCTGCTCGGCAATATGCAGAAAGCGGTGGATGCCGGCTTCCCGCGCATCAAGCTGAAAGTGGCGCGCGGCTGGGACCTGGAGATGCTTCAGGCGGTCCGGGGGACCTTTCCGGATAT
>JADFPB010000101.1 GCA_022562515.1 Chloroflexota bacterium
GCCAAGTGTCTCAGGACTACATGGGGATTGGGGCGTTTGGAGTCGGATGCGGGCGCGATTCGCCCCAGATGGCTGAGAGTGGCGGCGGTCAGATCCTGGCGCCGTCGAAGCGGGCGATCTGGATAAAGCCGTCTTCTTCGGGCGACCACGCGAAGAGTGCGGCCTCGCGCACGGCCGCGCTATCGATGCCTATGACGAGTTGCTGGACGGGGAAGGCGGGCTCGCCGCCCCACGGGCTGGTGGCGACCGACCGGTCGACATCCGAGAGGTAGGCCATGCCGTTTGGGTGTGAGTGGTAGATGATGCGCGCAGGGGTGTCGGTATCGAAGCTGCGCGACAGCTCGAGAAGGTCCTCGGCTTTGAAGACGTACGCTGCTTCTGCGGGGCGGTCAGCGGCTATCGGGTGGTTGCCTGCAGCCTGGACGTTCTCGCATGTGCGGACGATGGTTACGCCCTGCCCGTCCGGTGCGCCGGCAAGCCAGCCGCAGCACTCTTCAGGGAATATTTCGCGCGCCTGCCGGTAGATCTGTTCGAGGATGTGGCGGGGGATGCCGAGGGGCTCGGGTTCGGGCACGGTCGTCTAAGCCTCTGCGCCGGCGCCGGTGGCCCATGCGCCCCGGGCCAGGTAGCCGCCGTCTACGGCCAGGTATGAGCCGGTCATGAAAGAGGCTCTGTCGCTGGCGAGGAACATGACGGCATTGGCGATGTCGAGGCCGGTGCCGACGCGGCCGAGGGGATGGTCCTTGCCGTATTGCGCCACTCGTGCGGCAACTGCATCCTCATCGGCCGTGCCCAGCTCCTCGCGGGCCACGTTGCGGACCATCTCGGTGTCGATCGTGCCGGGGCATATGGCCACCACGCGGATGTTCTCAGCGGCGTAGTCGAGCGACATCTGGCGGGTGAGGGAGAGGTCGCCACCCTTGGAAGCGGCGTATGCGGGCACGCCGGGCATCGACTGGATTCCCTGTACTGAGGCGTTGTTGATGATTACGCCGCCGCCCCGTCTGCGCATCTCCGGAATGGCGTACTTGGACATCAAAAACCGGCTTTTCAGGTTGATTCCTATTATCCGGTCCCATAGCTCTTCGGACGTGCCTTCAACGTTGGCATATGAGTCGGATGGCTGGATGCCGACGTTGTTGAAGAGAACGTCTACGCCGCCAAACGCGGCGGCGGTGTCGCTGACGACTCTGCGGCATGCTGGTGACTGCGAGACGTCGGCGTGCACGAAAATGCCCTCCGTGCCGGCAGTGCGCATCTTCTCAAGGGTAGACGCGGCAGCGACTTCGTTGATATCGGCGATGGCGACGCTTGCGCCTGCTCGTGCGAATTCGACTGCGACGTCGCCGCCCATGCCGAGCGCGCCGCCGGTGATGATTACTACCTTGCCGTCGAACTCACCCATTGGTGTTCTCCCTATGGCATCTGCCCTGCCCTGTTCAGCCTTATGCGGGGGATTGTTGCTCACGGCGGGGGATGTGGCAATTAGCAGGCGGTGGCCTGCACCTTCTCGGGGATTGGGACGTTGTTGGCCGTGTCGGGGGCGAATTACCCCGGTGGGCAGGCACGGGGGTCTGCCCACCGGGTGGGGGTGATGGGACGAATGGGCTTACCAGATGCTCCAGCCGCCGTCGACTATCAGGTTGTGGCCGGTTATCCAGCGGCCGGCGTCTGAGGCGAGGAGCGCGACAGCGCCTTTGAGATCTTCTGCCTGCCCGACCTGGCCGAGGGCGTTGGCTTTTCTTGCACGCTCGTTCATTTCCGGGTCGTTGCCGGGTCTTGGGATCTGGCCGGGGCTGATGCAGTTGGCGGTGATGCCATGCGGGCCGAGTTCTGACGCCAGGGCACGAGTGAGGTTGATGATGGCGGCTTTTGCGGCCTGGTACGGGGGGCCGGAGCGCTGGAAGTTGAGGCCCTCATAGAAGGCCGGGTTCGACGTCAGGAAGCCGTGTATCGAGCCGATGGTGATTATGCGGCCGTATCTGGCGGGGATCATGTGGCGGGCCGCGGCCTGGGCGCAGATGTAGGTGCTCGTAGCGTTGAGATCCATCGTCTCTTTGAACTCGTCGATCGAGGCGTCTGGCAGGTAACGGGTCGTGCGGGCGCCGCCTGCGTTGCAGACGATCACATCGATTTTGCCTTTGTCTGCGACTACGGAGTTTACGAGGGAGTTGACCTGGTCTTCGACGGTGACGTCGCATCCTGCAGCGGTGACGTCGAGGCCCTCGGAGCGCATCTCCCCGGCTACCTGTTCGCAGAGGTCACGGCGTCGGCTTGCGATGGTGACGGACGCGCCGAGCTCGGCCATCGCGGTTGCCATCGCGCGGCCGAGGTGGGTGCCGCCGCCGGTGACTATTACGACGCGCCCGGTCATATCGAACATGTCTCTGACGCTGGCCTGTTCGTCTGGGGTGGACTCGTCTGGCGGTTTATTAGTCATCGGGGCGCCTCGAAGGGTGTGGTGAGTTTGATGGTTCTCTCTGCATCTTCGTACCAGCCCTGCGGACGGTAGTCGGACGTGTGCATGTAGCAGCGGATCCGGGCCTCGTCACTACCGTGAGTGAATGTGATCACCCGGCTCATGGGGACGTTTCGCATGCCGTGGTATTTGCTGAGGGCAGCGATATTTACAAACGTTGCGCCGCCCCACTTCCGCTCGATGTGGGAACGGCCGCCGGTGCGGTCGTCGGGGTGGGTGTGGGTGTGGCTGCCGAGCCAGAGGTCCAGGGCGCCGGGGTGGTCTTCCAGGTATCGCTCGATCTTCCCGGAGTCTGGCTCTTCGCCTACGAAATGGATGTACGAGGCGCCGATTGGCGCGCCGTGCTCAAAGCGGCCGTGGTAGTTGTTGTCGACGCCTTCCCAATCGCCGGATGCGACGGTGGTTTCCTTGATCATATGGTGGTGGGCAGAGATGGCGATGCCGCCGGCGGCTGATTGGAGGCCGTTCTTCCACCAGTCGAACGTTTCCAGAGAGATCGCGCCGGCGGGGAAGCCGCCGATGGGGCCGCGACCGACGGGCGGCGGATAGTCGTTGCGATCGGCCATCATGAGGAAGGTGATGTTGCCAACGCTGAAGTCGTAGTGCTCCCACGTGCCGGTTACGGGATAAGGGCGACGGGCACTGTCGACGCCTGAGAACGCGGTGTTATCACCGGTTGGGTCTACCCATTTTCGATGCCACCACTGGGTATCGAACGCGCCGTCTTCGGACGCATGGGTGGCATCGTGGTTGCCAACGACGTTGTAGACCTGGTTGCGGTTGTGGTCGCGCATCTCTCCGAACTGCTGGACGAGAAGCCTACCCTCGTCGTCGTCGGGCAGGCCCTGTGCGCCGGAGTCGTCTCCGGTATCGATCATGATGTCCCAGTGGAAGCCGGGGCTTGCGGGATCCCGTCCCTCAGACTGGCGGATAGCGTCTGCCAGGCTTTCGCGGCCGAACTTGATATCGGTTCCGACGTGGGCATCCGCGGCGGCCCAGACTACGAACTCACGCGCCATGCCGGGGGGCCTCTCGTGGTGGCCGGCGTACGCGAATCATCAGGTTGCCAGGTTTTCGATGGTCTTTGCAGAGGGCATCTGTTTGAAGACGTCGGGCGATATTTTCATTTTTGCCTCTCTGCCTCCGGCACCGAGGATGATCCAGTCGAGCGCCATGATTCTCGAGTCGACGTAGAGCGGGAGGTCGTCGGGCAGGCCGAATGGGGTTACGCCGCCCATTTCCATGCCGGTCAGCTCCATCATCTGCTCGGCGTTGGCGAACGAGACTCTTGAGACATTCATCAACTGCTTCACGCTGCGGTTCACGTCGAGGCGTGTCGTTGCGAGCACGACGCAGGCACAGTAGACGGTGGGGTCCTTTCTCTTCGAGGCGATGATGATGGTGTTTGCCGACTGCCCGGGGGGAAATCCGTACTTTTCGCAGAAGGCCGCGGTGTCGGCGAATTCGGGGTCTATGGGGACGATCTCGTACGGCGTGCCTATCTGGTCCAGGTAGTCGGCGACAGCCGGGTGGAGAAGATTCCTGTGTCCAAGGTTCTCGTGTCCCATCAGAGCAGCCTGAGGTCATCCGGCTCTATAAGCCAGTGCGGCAATATTTTTATTTTGCCTTCGAGCGAGTAGGTCTTCCGAGTTGCCGTTTCCACTGTCACTCTCGTTTTCCAGTTGGCGTCCGTGAGGCCACCCGCGGGCGGGTCGGTTCCGATGCGTAGATTGACGCTGAAGCTCTCTTCGCTGCCGGGGCGTAACGTTTGCCGCTGGACGAAGAGTGTGGAGCTGTGTACGAAGGGGCCTTCGCCCATCTGTGAGCGTATATTGGCCGCTCCCCGCCCATTCGGCGTCCACAGTAGCTCGGCTTTCGCGCCCGTCACTTCCAGGCGGTCGCGGGTGACGATCTGAACGGCCATCTCGATAGTTTCCCCGAGCTGGTAGACGCGTGTTGCGAAAAGGACGTGGATTCGAACGGGTTGGAATAGTTTGTCCAGGAATGCCACTGACTGTGATCGCTCCCCAGTAGCTTGCGGTGGTTTGGCCGAGTCGCCGATGGATAGTGAGTCTATACGCGGTGGCGCACAGAGCTGTTGCGGGGCGGATTATCTGGCGATTCGCGCCGTTTCGGCGGACCTTGTGAGGCCGGTATCGGTCAGTCCGCCAACCACTACCAGGCGGCCGTTATCGAGGATCACGCCGGTATGCTTGAATCGGGCCTGCCTGAGCTCTCCGGAGTCGACCCATTCGTCAATTCGCCAATCGTACGCTTCCGATTGTCCCACGATGCCGTCAGAGTTGAGTCCTCCGGTGACGACGTAGTAGCTGCCGGGGAGTTGAGCGCCTGTGTGCTGGGAGCGGGCCTGCGAGAGTGAGCCCGTGGTGGTCCATTCACCGCTCTGGGCATCCCACACTTCTGTGCTCGATCTGAACTCCGTTCCCCAGCCGCCGACGACGATGACACGGCCGTCTGGCAGAAGGCTTGCGGAGTGCTGGTATCTCGCGTCAGAAAGGCTGCCGGTGGGCTCCCACTGACCGCTGGCCGGGTCGTATATTTCGGCGCTCACGAGGCGCTCATCGCCCTCGCCCTCGCCTCCCACTGCGAGCACGCGCCCGTCAGGCAGCAGCGTCAGGGTGTGGTCGAAGCGCGCTTCGAGCATGTCGCCCATGGAACGCCACAGTTTCTCGACGGGGTCATAGCGTTCGGTGCTGGCGAGTGGAACGCCGTCCCAGCCGCCGGTCACGAGGACGCTGCCGTCGGGAAACGCCACGGCTCTGTGGGCGACGCGCCGATTCCTGAGAGAAGGCCCGTCTTCCCACGTCTCCGTGCCAATGTTGAGTATTCGAGAGGAATTGTGGATGAGGAAACTCGGACCCCACCCGCCTGCGATCAGGATGTCGCCGCCGGGCAGGACGCTGGCTGAGTGCAGGAATCTACCGACGTCCATTCTGGGACCGGAAGACCATGAGTTGCTTTCCGAGTCATAGATTTGAACGGAATCTGCGGCGCCGCCGTCGCTGTCCTTGCCCCCGATCAAAACGGCACGGCCGCCAGGGAGGGGGCTAACGGAGTGAAACTCCAGGGCCGCTTCGATTGGCTGGATTCCGGCCCAGCCGGCTGGCGGATCGCCGATGTCGATCAATGCCGGGTCGCCGGGATCGAGTCCGGAGGGGTCAGGCGTTGGCGATGGCGCGCGCGTTGGCAGTGGGAGAGGCGTTGCGGTTGGAGGCGGTGTTGCGGTCGGTGGCGGGGTGGGAGATGGGGTTGGAGTGGGCACTCTTGCCAGCGCGGTGGCGGCGGCGTTTGCCAGCGTTGCCTCCTTCTCGGCGGTGGTCTCTCCTCCACCGCAGGCTGCAACGACAATAAGAACTGCCGCACTCATCAGGAATGCGACCGGGAATGCGCGGGGGCCGCGTGGTGTCCTCAGTTGGACAGATTGGGGGGGCCGCACAGCTACGAGGTGATTACCGCATTGATGATGCGGGCGTATCCGAGCGCCACGCGGTCGATGATGAAGAGGGCGATGATTCCGGCAGGCGGTCCGAGGGGGGCGAGGACGAACGCCTCCCACATTTCGTCTATTTCCCAGAAGCCCAGGTCGAGGTCGGTGAGAAGCAATGTGATGGGCGCCGCGGTGAGGGTGCTGGCGATGCCGATTACGACGAACACGATGGCGAACGTGATGACGCCGAGTGGGAATCTCATGATGAGGTAGCCGAGGGATTTCCAGGTTCCGCTGTGTGTGCAGTACATCTTTGCGCTCGCGACAAATCCATCCGACTCCGCTCTGGGAGTTATCAGTGGATCCAGCTCCACGCCTATCAGCAGCACGGCCAGCTCGCGGTCGATGGCCAGGAGGATCCATGAGCCCATGGCCAGTCCGATCAGCAGCAGAACGCCGAGGCCGATGGGCGAGAGTCCGACTCCAAGAACGATGGCGCCGAATATGAAGACGGCGTAAAAAAGGCCCAGCGGAAGGCCGATTATCAGGTAGAGCATTCTGGCGTATGTTCGCCAGCAGACAACAAGCGAAAGTGACGAGCTCAACAAGCCGCCGGGGCCTTCCAACATCAAATCGATTCCAACTTTTCCGCGAGTCTCTTTTTATTGCGGCCGTTTGGGAATACAGCCGATCGGCTGAATACGGCCATTTGGCCGGCGCAGATCAGTATACGTACAGGAGCGCGATCGAGCGCGCTTGCGGGCGGCTCATCTCGGGCGGGATCGCGGCCGGTTGCGGGTGATTATCGCGTGGCTCCTTGCGTGCGAGCCCGCGCGCCGTGTTGCATCAAATACGGATGGAATTGGCTTCAGAGGCCGGTAAATTGGAATACAGGCGGTATTTTCTTACTCGTGCCGCGAGACTGTCCCTGGTCCTGGGCCAAAGTCGATTGAAGCTTCAATCCCCTGAAATCCCGGCTTTACCGCCGGGGATAAAGCGCGTCGCTCTAGTGGCGGTTGCTCTCGCGCTTGGCGTATTCGCGTCTGGCGCGCCTTCATCTCTGCCACTGGCACACGGGCAAAGCGTCTTTGCCGCGCATGGCGCCAGCGTGGGCACGGTGACCGTCAGCCGCGACCGGGCTTCCACCGGCACGACGATCTCTGTCACCGTCGATGACCCCGATCTGAACAGCACGGTCTCGAGGAGTGGTGAGAGCCAGGACGCGGGCGGGGCCGCATATGTGATCCCGGCGGGCGGAATCGGCCAGAATTTCACGATTGATCTTCCTTCGCCGGCTTTTGACGACACAAACGGCGACAGCGTCATCGACGAGAACGATGTGTCGATCAATATCTCTGCCGCGACGGTGACTGCGGTTGACGCCTCGGGGACGCAGGTGACCGTGACCCGCACTGCAGCGGCCGCTTCCGACACCTCGTACGCCCTGTCTGTGAGGGAGCGAATAGTAGCGGATTCGGACCCTTCTCCTAGCCCGTACAGCCTTGCCTCCGGCCTTTCCGGGACCACGCAGACGATCGATCTGCCGACGGTGAGCGTCTTCGACTACGACGGCAGCGGAGATGTTTCAGCGGGCGATTACGAGCTTGATATCACGGAAGCTTCAATCACGTCCGTCGATGTGGGCATGGGAACGGCGTTGCTTACCAGGAACCAGGACGTGGGGTCCGCGCTTGCCTTCACCGTTACATATCGCAGGGATGTCACTTACACACAGGACGCTCTCTCGAACGCCCTCGTCCTGCCGGCCGCCAACGTCTTTGATCAGTTCTTTTTCACGGTTCAGTTCCCGCCGATAGCCGATGTGACGGGCGACGGCATTGTGGACACGGATGATGTGATTGGGAGCGGGCTGGCCGCCGCCACGATATCGCTGGTGGAGCGGAGCACGGGGCTGATAAAGATATCCCGGACCGGCTCACACGATCAGGCCACGGCGTTCACACTGGACTATGAGACGGCGCTCGCCACCACCGCAGAGGTGAAGGTGGACAGCACGGCAGACTCGACCGGCTTCACGCTGACGCTGGCGGAGACGGCGGCAAACAGCTCGGTTTTCACCGGAACATTCACGACGGGAACGGCGACGGACACGACCAATGCCGGTTCGCCCTCTGCCTCCGCGCGGCCGTCGATCAAGGTCGTGGATGGCTCGTCGGTGTTTGTTTCATATACGGACGCGGCGCCGCTGACTCTGATAGAAAACACCGTGCTGATCGATACCCAGAAACCTGTGATCTCAGTGACCGGATCCCTGACCGGTGACTACGTGTTTCCGAATCAGGCGACCATCAAGGGAACGGTAACGGAGATCGGCCTGGGGTTGTTGTTGTCGGACGTGAAGGCCAACGTCGATTTCAACCGGAACGGGATTTTCGGTGAGGCCGGGGAGGTGATCCTGATCTCGTCCTCCGATGCCACATCGATAGTCAACGGATTCAGCATCGACGCCACTCTGCCCGATATGGGCAGCGATGGCGTCACGGAGTGGTACCTGGAGGCGACCGATCAGGCGGGGAATTTTGTGCGGACGGATGCGTCCGTGACCGAGGAGGGGGATCAGAACTACAAGTTCATCGTCGATTCGACTCCTCCGCAGATCAGTTCCGCAGTTGCCGGCGAATCCTATGACACGGTTGCGGAGAAGGTGCTGACGAACCAGCGGGACCGTGTGCGGGTCGTCTATAGCGAACCGTTGGATGCCGGGTCAGTATTGCCGAACCTGTTTTCAGTGGACGCGCGCGCGGCTTCTGCCGCCGTTGTGGACAGTGATTTTCCGGACACGGTCTGGCTGACGGTCCCACTGTTGCTGAGCGACCCCGACGATCTGCTCGTTCAGGCGGGCGCGGTGGCGGACCTCGCCGGGATTCAAAGTGGCATAGGCACCGCGACTGTGACCGACAGGATCAGCCCGGTGCTGTCGTTGAGCCTTGATCGCGCGATCACGAACCGGCAGATCGTCGCGCAGGTCGAGTCAAACGAGTCTCTTTCGGCCCCGCCATCGATTGTGGTCAATAACAAGACCCAGGGCACGGCGATCAGCGTGGGCAGCCGGCGCTGGAAATTCACGATAGACGCCGACGCGTTCGATGATCTGCTCTCGGGCGATGGGATCAAGAACGTGGAAGCGACCGGATTTGACAAGGCGGGCAATGTTGGCATGGCCGGCGAAGACGCGACTGCCATCGACTACCCGGCCGGCGCGGCTCGCTTCGAGCTTGATCAGTCGGTTTCTCAGCCTGTTATAGAGCCTGAATGGGGCGCGCACCTGATCGTCTGGGATCCGTTGCTGCGCATCAGCTATCCGGGCGAGGCCGGTGAGTACACCGGCGATACATCGCCGGGAGTCACCGTGACTCAGGCGCTGATGAACAGCGCCGATATCACGGGGGAATTCATTCCCAACGCGGATCGGACGGTATGGGAATACAAGGTTGCCGGACTTCTTCGGGGCTGGTATACGGTAAAGGTCTCAGCGAAGGACGATGCGGGCAATATCTATCCCGAGGCGTTGTTGCAGTTCCTGATCAACGTTGATCCGCCGCCGGGGTCTGGGCCTGAGCCGGAATCAGAGCCGGTCGCGACTGCCGATACCGAGCCGCCACCGACGCCAACTCCGCCGCCATCGCCGACGCCTGTTCCGGTCCCGACGCCGGAGCCTGTGGCAACGGCGACGCCCATGCCGATAACAGAGCCTGAGCCGCCGGGCGACGATGAGCCGAATGTGCTCGAGAGCACGCCCGTGGCAACGCCGGACGCGACGGCGACCTCCGTCCCGGACGCTGTTGGCACAGCAGCAGCGAATATTCGAACACCGACGCTTACCCGGACGCCATTTGTCCTGCGTACGGCGACTCCCAACCCGACTGTTGGGCCCCTGACACCTACCGCGATTGTGGCAACGGCTGTTGTTTCGGCCACTGGCGAGCCTCCTGAAACTCCGCTTGCAAGCCCTAGGCCCGAGTTCACGCCGACCGTGGAGCCAGCGCCGCCGAGCTACACGAACGCGGAGATCGAGGCGACGGCGGCGTCTATTATCGCGGCGTCAATTCGTGAGAACGGCGGCGAGCCGCCGGATGCGCGGGCTCACACCGGCGGGAGTTGCAGCCTGCCGGTCAGCAACGGCGGGTTGCCGGGCGCCGAGTCTGCACTGTATGGAGCGGGGTTCTTTGGCCTGCTGGTGATCGGCAGGCGCGGAAAGCGTAAGCAGTAGCCAGGCAGATGGTTCTCCACTACACCGGCCAGATTCTCTGGG
>JADFPB010000102.1 GCA_022562515.1 Chloroflexota bacterium
ACAGGAAGTGGTAGAAGTTCTCCGGCGCCTGCGTCGCAATCGTCACAAGCGAGCCAAGATTCATCAGCAGCGAGCCGTCGCCGTCCATTACCAGCACCCGCCGGTCGGGCGCTCCCAGCGCGATGCCCAGCGCCACGGAAGAGGCCTTGCTCATGGCGTTGGCGATGCCGATATCGAGGTCGGGCCGGCTGGAGATCCGGTTCCAGTGGGGGGTCTGCGTCATGGTGGTGACCGCTATCGCGTCCCCGCGGTCCCGGTGAATCACTTCGACCGCATCGACGTACTTGATGGTTTTGGTCTTTTGAGTCTCTTGTGTCATGGGGGGCTGGCCTACTCTTCCTCGTACTCAACGCCGACCAGCACGGCCGCCGGCAGGCTGGTCTCCTCGGCGGTCTTGTACGCCAGCGCTATCCGGTCCAGGTCGTCACCCGACTCCAGGAGGTAGAACGGCACCTTCCATAAGTGGAGAAACGGCTCCAGCATCTGCGCCGCCGTATCGGGCGTGTCGCCGTGATGCGTGTAGCCCCGGTAGCCGATGAGCATGACTATCGGCAGGCTCACGCCAATCGCCAGCCCGCGCAGCGCGTCACCGGACTCGAACAGGCCGGAGTTCTGGATAATCACGACGGCCTTCTTGCCGGTCGCCCACAACCCGGCGGCGATAGGAATCGCTTCGCCCTCCCTGCAAACAGGCACCAGGTGGACCAGGGGAGACGCCTCGATAGCGTTGTACATGCCGCCGGTCTCAGAGTCGGGGAGCGTCACCACGTGCGTCACGCCCTGGCGCTCCAGTTCAGCGACTATCTCACTCGCACGGATTCCGTTGCCTGCCATGTCTCGCTTTCGGTTGTGATGCCTGCCAGTACTGCGATTCGCCACCAGGGAAGATTCTGGCGGCGGAGTGATATTAGTCGGCCTGCTCCACCCCGGCAATCGAGTCGGTAGCGATTGCAGCCTTTCGCGGCGCCCGGATGAAGATGAGCAAAGCGGCGGCAAGCGCGGCAACTATGGTGAATGTGGGAAATGCGGCTGTGTAGCTGTCTGTGACGTCGAAGATGATCCCGGCGCCCAGCGCGCCAAACGCCTGTCCGATGCCAACGAACGGCTCCAGCACCCCGCGTATGGATCCCAGAGAAGCGCGTCCGAAATAGTCGGCAGTCACGACCGGCGGGACGACGAGGAGGCCGCCGAGGCCGACGCCGAACAGTCCGGCAACCACAAGAGCCACGCCAACCTGGTTCACAGTAAGAAACAGCATCGACACGCCGCCCATCCATAGAGCGACCAGTACATATACGAATCTGCCGGAGAATCTGTCCATGAGATTTCCCCAGACCAGACTCCCGCCCGCGGCTCCGACCGCCAGGACGACGATTGCGGTAGCCGCACCGGTAGGGCTGATGCCCCTGTCATGCAGGAACGCTGCCTGGTGGATGGTCACCCCGGCGTGGACGAAAAATACCATCCCGCCAGCCAGCGCGAGCATCCACAGGGTGGGCGTCCGCATCGCTTCCCGCAGCGTACAGGACGGCCCAGCCGTAGAAAAACGGCAGCCGCGCCGCGATACGGGATTGGTCGGTCACAGAATGAAGTCCCCAGTCAGCGTGGGCCAGCCCGCCTGAAGCGGGTGGGAAATAAGGGCCGGCGGACGTCCGAAATCCTACCATCGACCCAATTGGAGCATCAGAAAACGGGGCAGTAATCGCAGCGAGTACAACACCAAGTTGGTAAAGTTGGGCGATACCAGAGCAGTGAGTAATTCGGGCCGGTCGCGCGCAGCCACAGTGCGAAGCCGACGATGACGACATGAAACCCTCGGGAGGCACTACTGCATGAGCAGCCATGCGGATACATTTGGCGCCCTCGCAACACTTGAGACCGCCGCGGGTACGGTCGACTACTACCGTCTCGGCGCGCTGGAAGAGGCAGGAATCGCCAACCTTTCGGCGTTGCCGTACTCCATACGGATTGTGCTGGAAAACATGCTGCGGCACACGGCGGACGGCGTTGCGTCGGATGATGACGTCCGCCGCGTCGCCTCGTGGACCCCGACGAACACTCCGAAGGGTGAAATCCCGTACATGCCTGGCCGTGTCGTCTTGCAGGACTTCACCGGCGTGCCCGCGATCGTCGACCTGGCTGCGATGCGGAACGCGATGGCGGATCGCGGCGCCGACCCGGCAAGCATCAATCCCGTCGTCCGCTCCGAACTGGTCATAGACCACTCCGTCCAGATTGACTACTTCGCCACCGAGGGCGCGCTCGCAATGAACATCGAGCGCGAATTCGAGCGCAATCTGGAACGATACCAGTTCCTCAAGTGGGCGCAGGGTGCGTTCAGCAACCTGAGTATCGTCCCTCCCGGCGTCGGCATCGTCCACCAGGTGAACCTGGAGTACCTCGCGTCGGTGGTGATGACCGAAGAAGTCAACGGCAGGATAGTCGCCTACCCGGACACCTGCATCGGCACCGATTCCCACACGACGATGATCAACGGCCTTGGCGTTCTCGGCTGGGGAGTCGGCGGTATCGAAGCCGAGGCGGTCATGCTGGCCCAGCCTTACTACATGTTGCTGCCGGAAGTTGTGGGAGTGAAGCTCACCGGACGTTTGCCCGAGGGCGCTACTGCGACCGACCTTGTGCTGACGATCACGGAGATGCTGAGGGGCGTCGGCGTCGTAGAAAAGTTCGTCGAGTTCTTCGGCCCGGGATTGGACGGCCTGCCTGTTGCCGACAGGGCCACCATCTCCAACATGTCACCCGAGTATGGCGCCACGTGCGGCCTGTTCCCGGTCGATGAGCAGACGCTCAAGTACCTGAAAATGAGCGGCCGCAGCGAGGAGCAGATTAATCTTGTTGAGAGGTATTACAAAACCCAGGGCATGTTCCGCACCGCAGATACGCCTGACGCTGAGTACACCACCGTGGTCAAGTTCGATATCAGTTCGGTGGAGCCAAGCATGGCCGGCCCGAAGAGGCCCCAGGACCGGCTTACGCTAAGCCAGGTTGCGGGCAACTTTAAGGACGTATTTCCCGGCGAAGCGAACGGCGCGAGCGTTGACGGCGTTCGCAACGGCGTGGCCATCGATATCGACGGTGAGGACGGCGTCGTGGGCGATGGCTCCGTGGTCATCGCATCCATCACGAGCTGCACCAACACCTCCAACCCGTCGGTAATGATGGGCGCAGGCCTGCTGGCCAGAAATGCGGTGGCAAAGGGACTGCGCCGCAAGCCCTGGGTGAAGACTAGCCTGGCGCCGGGCTCACAGGTGGTCACCGCCTATCTCGAGGCCGGGGCCGTCATGGATGATCTGAAGACGCTGGGGTTTGATCTGGTGGGATATGGCTGCACCACCTGCATCGGCAACAGCGGACCGCTACCGGCGGCGGTGGCCCGGGCAGTCGATGATAACGACCTGATAGCTGCGGCAGTCCTGAGCGGCAATCGCAACTTCGAGGGAAGGATCCATCCGCAGGTTCAGGCCAACTACCTGGCCTCGCCGATGCTGGTAGTCGCATACGCGCTCGCGGGCAGCGTTAACACAGACATCGCCGCTGATCCGCTGGGAGTTGATCAGGACGGGAACGACGTTTTCCTACGCGACATCTGGCCTTCTCAGAATGAGATCGCGCAGGCGGTCGACCAGGCGATAAGCGCAGACATGTTCCGGGAAAAGTACGGCGCCGTATTCGAAGGCAGCGAGCAATGGGACGCGATTGAGGCGAGCACCGGCACCCTGTTCGACTGGGACCCGGGCTCAACGTACATCCAACGCGTATCGTTCTTCGATGATATGCCGGACGAGCCGGAGCCGCTCGCAGACGTGATCGGGGCCAGGGTCCTGGTATCGGTGGGCGATTCGGTGACGACGGACCACATCTCGCCGGCGGGAGCTATTCCGCAAAGCGCTCCATCAGGCCAGTTCCTGATTTCCGAGGACGTGCCGCGCAGGGACTTCAACACGTATGGCGCCCGGCGCGGCAATCATCAGGTGATGGTCCGTGGGACGTTCGGCAACATCCGGCTTCGCAACAACCTCACGCCTGAAAAGACCGGAGACTGGACCCGGCATTTTCCAGATGGCGAAGAAATGCGCATATTCGACGCCGCGGAGAAGTACCGCGGCGAGGGCGTGCCGCTCATCGTGATTACCGGGAAGGAGTACGGGACCGGCTCGTCCAGGGACTGGGCGGCCAAGGGTCCGCGCCTTCTTGGCGTGAAGGCCGTGATCGCGGAGAGCTTCGAGCGAATTCACCGCAGCAACCTCATCGGCATGGGTGTGCTGCCGCTCCAGTTCACCGGTGGAGATTCCGCTGAATCCCTGGGTCTCACCGGCGAGGAGTCGTTCGATATCACCGGCGTAGCCGATGGTTTGGAGCCCGGCGCAGAACTCACCGTTCGAGCCGTCTCAGATGCTGGCGATATCACGGAGTTCAGCGTGCTCTCCCGAATCGACACCGCAATCGAGGTGGAGTACTACCGCCACGATGGCGTTCTCAACTACGTACTCCGCAAGTTCATCGCCGAAAAGTAGTTGGCTGTGTCATCGCGAGGGTGGATACTGGCCTCATGACCTCCAGCAAAAGTGCCGACCACTTGCTCTTCCAGCGCGACGGAGCAGTTGCCACGGTCGTATTCAACCGGCCCGCGCAGCGCAACTCCATCAGCTACGACATGTGGCTTGCGCTCACCGAGCACATGTCCGAACTTGCCGGGGACGATGAAATCAGATGCGTCGTGTTCCGGGGCGCCGGAGGGGAGGCGTTCTCCGCCGGCGCCGACATCAAGGATTTTCCCGAACATCGTTATGACTCCGAGTCCGCGAGAACTTACGGCACGGCCATAGAGGCCACGCTGGACGCCATCGACGAAATCCCGAAGCCGACGATATCGATGATCGAGGGCTTTTGCGTCGGCGGCGGGCTCGAGCTGGCTAGCGCGACGGACATTCGCTTTGCCGCCCACGGTTCCCGCTACGGCATACCGGTAGCGCGCCTTGGCATAACGGCAGGTTTCAAGGAGATGCGCCGCGTCGTGCGGCTTGTCGGCGCGGGCAACGCCTCGTACATTGCCCTGAGCGGCGAGTTGATTGACGCCGAAGACGCGCTTCGCATTGGCTTCCTCACCGAACTGGTCGAGCCACGGGCCCTCGAAGAGCGCGTATACGGTCTTGCTCGCCGCATGGCGGAGCTTGCTCCAAAGTCACACGCCGACCACAAAAAAATCATACGGACGGTGGCGGACAATCCCGGCCTGGCCGGAATGACGGACGAGGATTTTGCGCTGCAGTACAGCGTCTTTGACACAGACGATTTCAAAGAAGGCCTGGCGGCATTCATGGAGAGGCGCAAGCCACGCTTCAAAGGCAATTGATGGCTGATTCGAAGGTCGGAATCTTCGCCGATGACCTGACCGGCGCGCTCGATGCCTGCGCGCGGTTTCCCGCACGCGGGCTCGCCACATTCGTATCCACGAGCACCACGGTGCCGATCGGCGCCCGCAGCATGTACCAGGTCGTCGCACTGAACATGGACTCCCGGCGCCGCGATGAGCGGCGGGCGAGAGAGGCTGCGATACGCGCCTCTTCATCGCTGAAGGCCGCAGGTTTCGAGCCGCTATTCAATAAAGTCGATTCGACGCTGAGAGGCCATCCCGGACTCGAGGCAGATGCCGTGCTTGGCGCTGTCAAGGCAGAGCTGATGCTGGTAGCGCCCGCGTTCCCGGCGCAGGGTCGCACGGTCGTGGACGGCCACCTGCTCATCAGCGGGGTACCCGTCAATCAGACTGAGGTGGGGAGAGACCCGCTGAATCCAGTGCCCGCAAGCAGTGTCGTCGAGCTGATGCGATCCAACACCGGGCTCGAAGTTGCCTCCATCAGGCTTGACGAAGTCCGGCACGGGCCCGAGCGCCTGGCAGAACTCTTCGAGAGACTGGCAGCAGGCGGCGCCTCGGCGGCGGTGCTCGATAGCGAGTCCGATGACGACCTCTGGAACATCGTAGTTGGGGCGTCCCGCTGTAACCGGCGGCTGCTGCTGACCGGCTCGGGCGGCCTGGCGGGATCGCTCGCGAAGGCGTACGGGACTGACGAGGCGAAAAAGTCGCAAGTCAAGCGCCTGGCGCGCCAGCCGTACCTGGTGGTCGCAGGCAGCCAGCGTGAGATCGTTCGGGCCCAGTTGGAGACGCTGCGGCGCCAGGCAAGGGCGCGTATCGTCGAGGTAAACGGCGACCGTCTTCTGGACGCGATCGAGGGCGCGGCGGAGCGCGAGAGGGCCATCGGCGTGGCTACGCGGTCGATAAAGGAGGGGCGCAGCACGGCGTTGCTGCTGACGAGCCGAACTGTCGGCCCGGGGGCGGGCAGAGCCGCCCTTTTGTCGGTCGCCCGCGACCGCCTGGTCGCCGAACTTGGAGCGATTACCAGCGCTGTGATAGGCGCCGGCGCCAACGCGCTGGTGCTGGTTGGCGGCGACACGGCATTTGGAACGCTCAAGGCCATCAACGCGACCGGCATCGTGCTGCAGGACGAGCCGCTCCCCGGCGTCCCTGCCGGTGTCATCCACGGCGGCGCCATGGACGGCGCACCGGTGGTGACGAAGGCCGGGGCTTTCGGAGACGAAGAAACTCTCCTCCACGTATTCGATTATCTGGCGACCGGCAGGCGGCGCACATGACCGGTCTTCCCAGAATGGCCAGAGTTGCGATTACGCTGGGCGATGCCGCCGGGATAGGCCCGGAGGTTATCGCGAAGGCAATTCCACACGAGATCGAACTCGGCAGGTCGGCGCCAATCGTCTATGGAGACATTCGCGTTGTCGCACAGGATCTGGCCCGCTACTCACCCGACTGGACGGCCGTGGCGATCACAGACCCCGATGAGGCGGGCGAGACCGGCCAGAACACGGTAGCCGTCATGGATCTCGGGAACACCGACCCGGATTCCGTGAAGGTCGGCACCGTGGACGCCTACACAGGGGGCGCAGCATACGAATGTGTAGTTCGTGCCGCTGAAGACGCGATCGCGGGCAGGGTTGACGCCATCGTCACCGCGCCTCTGAACAAGGAGGCGATGCATCTGGCCGGGCACAAATATGATGGCCACACCGGCCTGCTGGGGCACCTGACGGGCGCACGCAACTACTTCATGGTTCTTGGCTCCGAGCGCCTGAAGGTCATTCACATATCGACACACGTTTCAGTGGCGGATGCCGTTGGCAGGGTCAAAAAAGATCGCATTCTGGCCTGCATCGAGGCGGGTGATGCACATATGCGTGAACTCGGCATCGATACGCCCCGCATCGCGGTGTGCGGCCTCAATCCCCATGCCGGAGAAAACCGGCTCTTCGGCGATGAGGACGAGGACGAGATCAGGCCCGCCGTAGAAGCTGCGGCCGCGACCGGCATCATGGCGTCGGGACCACTTCCGGCGGACTCCTGCGTGCGGCAGGCGTACGAAGGCCGGTTCGACCTGGTGGTGGTGATGTACCACGATCAGGGCCACGTGCCGATGAAGCTCGTGGCCTTCGCAGAGGGCGTAAACGTGACCGTGGGACTGCCGATCATCCGCACGTCCGTCGATCATGGCACGGCGTTTGACATAGCAGGGCAGGGGATAGCCGACCCGGCCAATATGCGCTCCGCCCTGGACTACGCCTACAAGATGGTGATCAACCGCCCGAACGTTTTATCTTGATGAAATTTCTGATAATGCTCGCCGACGCGTTACGATTTGGCCGGAGCGGCCTTTTCAAGACGGTCTGCACGCTGGGCAGATATATCCGCTGACCGCAATCTGGGGCTGCATGGCTCCGTTGGAGATTCCCGATGGCCGTAGATTTTTTACCCCTTCCCGGCACGCCTGTCGAGGAGATCGATACTCCGGCTATGATCATCGACCTCGATGCGGCCGAAGCTAACATCCGGAACATGCAAAAGACGGTCTCTGCAAATGGCTGCGCCGTCAGGCCGCACACCAAAACGTCGAAAAGCCCTTACTGGGCGCTCAAGCAAATCGAGGCCGGCGCGGCGGGCGTGTGCTGCGCCAAGGTTGGCGAGGCGGAGGTGCTGGTCAACGGTGGCGTGAGGGACATCCTGATCACCAGTGAGATCGTGGGCCATTCCAAAACCGGCCGGCTGGCGGCGATTGCGCGCCGCGCGAACATCAGGGTCGCAGTAGACGACGAGGCCAATGCCCGCGAGCTATCCGATGCGGCAACGGCCGCCGGCTCCGAGATCGGGGTCCTGGTAGACGTGAATATCCGGATCAACCGCTGCGGGGTCGAGCCGGGAGAGCCGACGACCACGCTCGCGGGAATCGTCAACGACCTGCCAGGCGTTCGGTTCGATGGCCTGCTTGGTTATGAGGGCCATGTTTACGGACTTGGCGACGACCGCATCCCTGAAACGCTAGAGGCGTTGGAGAAGCTCCAGTACGCAGTCTCCGAGGTCAGAGACGCCGGCCTGCCGGTCGAGGTCGTCAGCTCTGGCGGCACCAGCACTTACGACATCACGTCGAAAGTACCCGAGGTGACGGAGATACAGGCTGGAAGCTACGTATTCATGGATGGCGAATACGTGGACCAGCAGTTGCCGTTCGACATCGCTCTCACTGTCGCGACGCAGATCATCAGCCGCCCGACGCCGGACCGCGCCATCCTGGACATCGGCCTGAAGTCGATGGCCAACGACTATGGCCCCCCGCGTGTGATGGGACGAGAGGGCGCCGAGTTCACGAAGTTATCGGAAGAGCACGGGACGCTGCAACTCACAGGGGATGCGCAGAACCTCAAGGTCGGCGACCGCGTATTCCTGCTGCCCAGCCACGGCGGCACGACGATCAACCTCCATGACTACTACTTCTGTGTGCGCAACGGCGTCCTCGAGGAGATCGTGGAAGTCGCAGGCCGCGGCAAGTTCAGGTAGGCGTAGTTCCCACCGTCGTCGTTTACATGCAGGTCATTGTCTTAAGTGACGCACGGACAGGTTTTAGACCTACGCCTACGATACGAGATGGCTGAGTCACCATCTCTATCTTCCTCAGTGGTGTTTCGCTCTACCCGCCCGTCACTTTGTCCCACATTGACGGAATAAGCGGGAATATCCAGCCGCGATTCTGGATGATCGCCTTCGACAGCTCCGGCGGAATCGCCACGATGATTTCCGGTTCAAGCGAGAAGCGGCCGGTGAATCCGCCGATCGCGCTGCGGGCGTGCACTCCGGCATAGCCGCCGGGGTCGAGGCCATCCTGTGCGTAATGGCCTGTGCCGCCGCCGAACACGTCCTGCCACCGGTTGGAGAAGCCGTTGACCACGGCGGGGCCTGAGTTGAACGCAACGTCTGTCGATACGACCATTCCGAGTGCCTTGACCGTGTACAGAACGTCGTTGAGGTCGCCGCCCTCGCCGCCGCACTTGAGCGCCCAGTGCAGGTTCCGGATGTGGTGCTCCGCACACTGCCGTCCGGCGTCCTGCCCGTGGGCTACGATGTCCGGATCGTCGCTCATCTGCATGTCGCCGATGCCGATGCCGGAGAGGAAGACCAGCCCGCTCTCGTGGAACACCGCGCCGGCGATGTTGCGTCCGGCCAGTGACGTGACGATCTCGTCCTGTGACTTGAGATCGATTCCCAGCTCGCTTACCCGGTCGTAGACGTCGAAGTTGCGACGCAGTTCATTCGGGATGATTGCGCCGTCGTAAAATTTGCCCAATTCGTGGCTCCGATCTTTCTGGCTTCTTACGCCCACGATGTTCGGTCGCCTGGGGACGGGCCGAAGAGGTCATGAGTGCGAGCAGCGATTCTAATTCATGGTGGTCGGACGAACGTTACAATCGCCGAGAGCGAGGCAGGCGCGTGGGAGGATTCGTGCGGATAACGTCCTGGCTGATAGCGGCGGTCTTCATGTCGCAGGTCGTTGCCTGCGGTGGTAATCAGGTCCCGGCCCCTCCGAGCCTGAACGGAGTCCTGGCGGGTACCGTTGAGGCAGATGACGAGGCTACGCGCAGTCGGGAGCCGATATCTGATATTGGCGAGTTGCAAAAGATTCTCAGGACGGAAGAGATATTCACGTTCGGCGGACTTTTTCTCGAAAGGGAACCCCGGCGTCGCCTGATAGTCCAGTTCACGCGTGATGGCGAGGAGATCATTCGGCCGTACGTGGCCGGCGGCCCGCTGGAAG
>JADFPB010000103.1 GCA_022562515.1 Chloroflexota bacterium
GTCCCTTCCGTGGGCGAGTCCAGTCCGGCGAGGAGGTTCAGCAGCGTCGTCTTTCCGGAGCCCGACCGGCCAACGAAAGCGATGAAGATGCCGGTCGGGATGTTCAGTGAAACGTCGCGGACCGCCTGGACCTCTTCGCCCGCCAGATGGTAGTTGCGGCTTACGTTCAGGGCTCTGATTAATGGCTCTGCGGTTGTCATTCGCTCTCCGTAGCGTCAGATGCATACATGGCGCCGCTGGCGCGAGTGTCGCGCTGTATCGCCGCCCGGTCGAATAAAGTACTCCCGGATTACGCGCTAAAGGGAATTGCGGGTTAAAGGTTAGCGGATCGGGTCGCATCGAGGTTACCGGCCGAGTTTGCTGGACGAGTTTACCGGAGGATGAGACGGTGAAGACGGAAATCGTGAGGCGGGAATTCCGGGGCGAGGAGCCGCTGGAGATTCCGGTTGCCACGATCGATGGGGCGAGTTCCGGCCCGATCTTCACGGTGATTTCGGGGATGCATGCCGGAGAGTATTCCGGGGTGCTTGCGGCGCAGCGCCTTATCCAGACGATAGTTCCCGGCCAACTGAGTGGAACTCTGAAAGTTGTGCCGGTTATCTCTACCCGGGCATTCATGGCCCGCAACATGCAGCTTTCGCCGGTAGACGAGCGGGAAGTCCACTACTACCCGCCCGGCAATCCTGACGGCTCATACACCGAATTTCATGTCGACGTTCTCTATTCCATTCTGAGCGGCTCGGACTTCGTCATCGACATGCACTCGGGAGAGTTCGCCCAGGCGCTTTACCCGTGGGTTCCTGTGCCGATGGTGGGCGCCGCGGACGTGCAGGAAGCGTCCCGGTCGCTATCGATGGGCTACAGGGTCGAATACGTTGAACTCCGGCGTGAGAGAAGCTCGGTTCCCCGCCTTGCCTCGTATCTTGCCGACGATGGAATCGCGAATCTGTGGGCGGAAGTGGGCAAGAACGGCCTGCCGGACGAGGAGCATATCGCCATCCACCATGACGGGGTGATCGCCGCCATGCAGACCGTCGGGATGCTGCCCGGAGAACCTGAGCGGCCGCCTCAGAAGGTTGTCGAGGGCCGCCGCTTCCAGGTCAACGCCAACCAGTCCGGCGTCTGGCACTCATACGTCCGAGAAGGGGAGATAGTTGAGGCCGGGCAGGAGTTGGGCAGGATTACCGACTACTTTGGAGACACTCTGGAGGTATATCTGGCGCCCGAGCGCGCCCTGGTGCTCTACTACTGGTCCAGTCCGGCAATTGACCACGCCCGCCGGCCGCATGGGTACGATTGGCACGCCGGGTTAGTGAGCCTGTTGACGCTCGATAACGTAATTGAGCCCGCGGGGGCTGGATCTCGTGCGCAACGATCAGGTATCCATCGGTGCTGATCGTCGTTTTATTTGGAGGTCGAGTTGGAGGCTTTGCGGACTCTGCCCGCCATCTATCTGGCCCACGACCATATGGACCGGCCAGAAGATTTCGCGCGCGATCTCGCCGGTGGGATCACGGGAAAGATCCTTCATCTGGCCGTCGATAGCTGGTTCGATGCCCCGACCAGAGACGAATACGAAGCGAGTTACTACGGCTATGACGGCTTTCTGGAACGGGGATTGGTTGCGGTCGCACGGGTGCTGGAGCACGAAGATGCGCCGGAAAACCGTGTCAGGGTGATTCGTGGATCCGGCGACCTGGAACGAGCGCGAGAGCAAAACGAACTGGCGCTGATACTTGGCACGGAGGGCGGCAAGCTGATTCAAGAAGATCTTGGCCTGCTGAGGGTGTTCTTCAGGCTCGGGCTCCGGCATATCCAGTTCAACTGGGCGATGCGCAACCAGATCGGCGCCAGCCAGGCTAATGAGGACGAGTCAGATCGGCCCGGCTTGACGGAGTTCGGGCGTTCCGTAGTTCAAGCCATGAACGAACTGGGCATGATCGTCGATGTCTCGCACTCGGCTCCGGCTACTATCCGGGATGTCATGGAGATAACGGGAAAGCCCATCTTGAATTCGCACTCCGGTTCTCGGGAACTGGCGCCCAAGCTGCAAAACCTCTGGGATGATCAGATCAGGGCGATGGCGGAAAACGGGGGTGTGATTGGCGTCCACTTCTGTTCACGGCTGGTCCTGGGCGTTGACGACCGGCAGTCGGAGGTCGAGGACGTTGTCAGGCAGATTCGCTATTTGACCGATGCCGGCGGTATCGACGTCGTAGGGCTCGGACCGGATTTCGTACTTGGCAACGCCGAGCGCGATGCCCGCTACAAGCGCAACACGGACCAGGGGGATATTTCATGGACAAGGGGCCTGGAGTCGAGCGCAGAAGTAGGGAATCTATTTCCAGCCCTGGAAAATGGTGGTTTCGGTCCTGGAGAGATCGACAAGATCGCCGGCGGGAACATGCTCCGGTTATTCAGAGAGGTTCTCCCCTGATGAGCGCGAAATGACCTGCCTGTCTGCCTGCATGGGCGCCATTCCACCTCACCGGATGGGTAATATCCCCTATAACGCCTGACGCGGTAGCCGTATGCCTGACGCTCCGCTGCGCCGGAAACTAATGTATCCACGACTGCCCAGGACTGATATTGGTCAGCCCGGGTTGAAAGCGGCTGCCTGCCGGAGCGGCGATTGACAACGGACTCACAGCGCAGGAAATACTCCGACGCATTTATTGCGCCGGTGGTCCTCACGTGGGAGGGCCAGTTTCGCCGCGAACTGATTCGCGAGGATGATGATAAGGAACATCTGACGCCCGCCGGTTCGCTGATCGGGGCCATCCTGACAATGTCAGGCACGGTTCAGGGCTTCGCGGTCTACTATTTCGAGGCCAGGACGGCGGCAAGAGCAGCCAACGAATTCGGCTCGCGCCCAATTACGCCAGGCGGTGATTCAGCGATGGGCGCGGTCAACGACATAATGCGCGTCGTCGCCAGCAACGCGACCATCTTCATGAAGAACAACCTCGAAGCGGTGGAAGTTCGCGTCGGGAAGATTTTTGCCTGCGAAGCTTCAGGGTTGACGGGTGATGAAGAGTGGACCGGCTCCTCCTATCTCCATACAAGAACAGATGAGCGGGAGATCTATGGCGTAGACGAGGCATGGGTCTTCGTCGATCTCGTCGCTGGCGATACGAACTCCTCAGACGTAGCGCGCAAGGCAAAAACGATACTCAAGGCCGCCCAGAAGTCCCTGAAGACCGGCAGGAGGGCATCTCTGTCCGCGAGGGCGAACGCCGCGCCTCCAATGCCGGTAGCGGGCGTCGATGAACCGGAAGAGTTCGATCAACTCAAAGCGACCGAGATAAAGGCGCGACGGTTTTTCGTTGTCGATTCCGAAGGCAGGCACCGCGCCGTGTTGTCGAGTAGAGAGGACGGTTCCACGAACGTGATTCTCGCCGACCGCGAGGGCAGGATGCGGGCTGCGATGGCCATCTCGAACAAGGGAACCGCACGGATCATGTTTTTCGCCCGCGACGGCAAGAGGACATTTGCCGCGCCGCCTCAGACGAAGCGTTTGAAAACGATACACCGCCGCGGGGCTCGCCTCGTGAAGCGGCGTGTGAAAGCTACCCGCACGGCCCGATCCTGACGCGTATTGCCTGGTCCCCACTCCTGGTTTCCACGCGGCCCGTCAGCGCTGCCGGGTCGATAACCCCTTGCTGACCTCCCCGGGCCACTACTAACCCCGGGGTCACCCCGTTATCATCGCTGTCTACCAGATGACCAGATGAAGGGAGGCGACGTGCCAAGGCGTAGTTTCTGGGCCTGGGGAATGGAAGCTGACGAGCCGACGCTGGCGCAACTCCAGGAGACGGCGTTGCAACTTTCCTCCCGCTACGGAGTCGATGTAGAAACGGCGTCTCCTCATACGCCGACCGAACTTGCGCTGAGGGCGCCCCGGTTATCACCGCCGGACGATCTGGCCGGCATCTGCTCGACAGACGACTGGGATCGGGCGTACCACACATATGGCCGCAGCTACCCGGACCGGGTTCGCGCATTCCGCGGCGAGTTCCCATCTCCCCCCGACGTCATTGCCAGGCCGCGCGGCGAGGAAGACATAGAGCGGTTGCTGGAATGGTGCACGGCCCGCGGTTACCACGCGATTCCCTTTGGCGGCGGCTCGTCCGTTGTCTCCGGCTTCGAGCCGGAGGCGGACGCGGAAGGGGTGGTTACCATCGATATGGAGAGACTGGACCGGGTGCTGGAGGTTGATGAGATCTCGCGCGCGGCCCGTATCCAGGCCGGCGTGTACGGTCCCGCCCTGGACAGCCAGTTGCGGCCGTACGGGCTGACGATGCGCCACTTCCCACAGAGTTTCGAGTACTCGACCCTTGGTGGCTGGCTCGCTACCCGATCAGGGGGCCACTATGCGACCAACCACACCCACATCGACGAATTCGCAGAGTCGATTCGAATGATTTCTCCTTCGGGCGCCTGGGAATCACGCCGTCTCCCCGGCAGTGGAGCCGGCCCCAGCCCTGATCGCATGGTGCTGGGCAGCGAAGGAACGCTCGGCGTCATCACAGAGGCATGGATGCGGCTGCAGGGACGGCCGGATTATCGGGCGTCTGCCGGCGTGTACTTCGAGAGTTACGAAGCCGCGTGGCAGGCGGTCCGGAACGTCGTGCAGGCCAAGCTATGGCCCGCCAATCTCAGGCTGCTGGACGCGACCGAAGCGCACCTCGCCGCGGGCATGGACGGCCGGGAGTCGCTGGTCGTGATCGGTTTCGAGTCCACCGACGTGCCACAGGGACCGAACCTGCGGGATGCCGTGGACATCGCCAGGGAGTCGGGTGGACGCGTTTCAAATGACGACCTGATCATCTCGGACGAGGGTAGCGCCGATGCCGGGCGGCAGGGTCCGGTTGGCGCATGGCGGGAATCGTTCATAAGAGCCCCCTATGCGATGAACGCCACTGTTCCGCTCGGCCTTGTGCATGACACTTTCGAGACGGCCATAACGTGGGATCGCTGGCCTGGTCTTGATGAGTCGGTGCGCGCCGCCGTCACGGAGGCGCTGGAGCGGGTTTGCGGCGGTGGGACCGTCAGTTGCCGGTTCACCCATGTTTACCCGGATGGCCCGGCTCCTTACTACACGTTTATTGGCATGGGCCGCCGAGGGGGGGAGATAGAGGCGTGGTCGGAGATCAAGCGGGTCGCCTCGGACGCGGTTGCCGAGGCCGGCGGGACGATCACGCATCATCACGCCGTGGGCAAGTTGCACAGGCCCTGGTATGACAATCAGCGCCCCGATCTGTTCGCAGAGGCGCTGCGGGCTGCGAAACGCGTCCTTGATCCCGCCGGGATACTGAATCCGGGTGTGCTGATCGATCCTCTATGACGGCAGATCGCACAGCGCGGTCTGATCGGCGGCTGAACCGGACGGCATCTGTGGCTTGAGCCTTCGTGTGACCAGTGGCTGAGAGGGCGGCCGGAACCGCGGCGCAGGTATCGGGGAGCCGAAAAGGTCCGCATGTTAGCCTCGAACCCCTGAGGTATTCCCTGGGGGGAGAGCGTGCTCGAGGCCAGTGCCTTCCAGCCCGGTGCATCACCACCGTCGGCCGGACTCCCTCCCAGCGTGATTGACGAGCGGGGATAGCTCAGCGGGAGAGTTTCTGACGCGGGCATGGTAAGCGAAGTCATCGCCCGGCGGAGTTTTTATCAGCCCGGCAATCTGGTTTTTATGATCGCGCCGATTCCTGAGTCCAGGGCGATGATCCCGTCTTATGGATGATCTTATCCGGTACTCGGCATGCCGCCATTCTGTGGACTCGCCAATGGCTGACGAGAGCGCGGGTTGCTGGTCGGGTATGATTCCCGCCCTGACTAATGTGTTGTTACTACCGGTCTCGAGCTCAACGCACAGGGAGATGATGAATGGGCTATCAGCCGATTGAAAACTACGGAATCATCGGCGACATGCGCACGGCCGCGCTCGTTGGGATGAACGGGTCGATTGACTGGTTTTGTATTCCCAACTTCGACTCTCCGAGTGTGTTTGCGGCGATTCTGGACGATCAAAAAGGCGGTCGATTCCAGATTGCTCCCGTGGGCGACGACTGGGACAGCAAGCAGTTTTACCTTCCCGAAACAAACATTCTGGTGACCCGGTTCCTTTCCGACGAGGGAGTGGCGGAAATTGTCGACTATATGCCTGTCGCCGGTCGAGAAGAGGAAGGCGCCCACCACGTGATCGTCCGTAAGGTGACCGGGGTCAGAGGCCTTCTCAGGCTAAAGATGGTCTGTAAGCCGGCCTTCGATTACGCACGAGAGGAGCATGTCGCCGACGTCAGCGAATATGGTGTGATTTTCAGAACCGGCAAACTGACGGTCGGCATGTTCTCCAGCATTCCGCTGGAAAGTGAGGATGGAATAGCGAGTGGCGAGTTCACGCTTCGAGAGGGAGGCTCGGCGATTTTCGTGCTGGGTGAATTGGATGAAGGCTCCCGCCACCCGCTAGTCCTGCTCGGCTACGGCGACGATGATCATCTGAACAGGACGGCAAACTACTGGCGCAGCTGGCTGTCGGGATGCACATACACCGGGCGCTGGCGAGAGCAGGTACATCGCTCAGCCCTGGTGCTCAAACTTCTGACTCATGCCGATACCGGAGCAGTGATCGCCGCCGCAACTACCAGCCTGCCCGAAGTATTTGGCGGAGTTCGAAACTGGGACTACAGGTATACCTGGATACGCGATGCCTCGTTCACGATTTACGCGCTTCTTAGGATCGGTCTTGGAGATGCGGCCACCGGATTCATGGGTTGGATTGAGGACCGTTGTCGGGAGTTAGGTCCGGACGGATCGCTGCAGCTCATGTACGGGATTGATGGCCGGCACGAACTTCCAGAACAGGAGCTGGATCACCTGGAGGGCTACCTGAATTCAAAGCCCGTTCGAATCGGCAACGGCGCGTACGATCAGCTTCAGCTCGATATCTACGGGGAACTGCTGGACTCTGTTTATCTGTACAACAAGTGGGTCTCACCGATCTCATACGAGTTCTGGGAGCATCTTTCAACCCTGGTGGACTGGGTGTGTGACAACTGGAAACGCACTGATGAAGGGATATGGGAAACCAGAGGCGGTCAGCAGCATTTCGTTTACTCGAAAGTAATGTGCTGGGTGGCGATCAATCGGGCGCTACGGATGGCGGATAAACGCGGGTTCCCGCATCCGCGTGGTAGATGGATGGATGTTCAGGACACCATCTACAAGGAAATTATGGAAAAGGGATGGAGCGAGGAACGCCAGGCCTTCGTGCAGGCCTACGACAGCGATCTTTTGGATGCTTCCAGTCTCACGATGTCTTTCCTGTTCTTTCTCTCTCCGACCGACCCGAGAATGCTCAAGACGATCGACGCTATCGATCGCCCCACGTCTGAGGGTGGGCTGGTCTCGAACAGCCTGGTGTACCGATACGACCCGGAGACCTCAACCGATGGCCTCGCAGGAGAAGAGGGGGCGTTCACGATGTGCACCTTCTGGCTTATCGAGGCGTTAACCAGGGCCGGAAAAGTCGATCGCACCCGGCTGGATCGGGCCCGATTGATTTTCGAGCAGATGCTTGGATATTCGAATCATCTCGGGCTGTACGCCGAGGAGATCGGCCCACGAGGCCAGGCGCAGGGGAACTTCCCGCAGGCCTTCACACATATGGGCCTGATCAGCGCAGCCTACAATCTCGATCGAGCGCTTGGCCGAGGGGTGTAATCGTCGATTGATTCGCCACGTTCCGTGCTGGCAAGCCAGCCCTTCGTAGAGGGGGACAAATGAGAGCCGTTGCGGTAACTCCCGGAGTAGCCGGGTCGGTAGAGATCGTCGAGGTCGCAACTCCCGAACCGGGCGACGGGGAAGTCCTCATCAGAACAACCAGGGTCGGAATCTGCGGAACGGATCTAGAAATTGCCGCAGCCGAGTATGGGCGAGCGCCCGCTGGTGAAGACCGGTTGATTCTTGGACACGAGGCGATCGGCGAGGTCGTGGCATTCGGAGGCGGTGCCCATAGGTTACGACCAGGCGATTTCGTTGTTTCTTCCGTTCGGCGCCCGTGTCCCCACGATTCGTGCGAGCCATGTCGGAGGAACTCCAACGATATGTGCGTCACGGGAAATTTTGTTGAGCGAGGAATCGGCGGGGCCCACGGATTTAACGCAGAGTACTTTGTGGAAAACGAACGGTGGCTCACCCAGATTCCAGCCGAGCTGGCCGATGTCGGAGTGTTACTCGAGCCGCTGAGTGTTGTCGAGAAGGCGTTGAGGCACACGGATGCGATACAGAGCCGACTCCCATGGCGACTCGAATCAGCGGCGGTATTGGGCGCCGGTGCGATCGGCCTCCTGGGCGCCGCGTTGCTTCGACTTCGCAACGTGGACACATATGTCGCCAATCGCACCGATTCCGACTCGCCTAAGAGCCGACTGATTCGAGCGATTGGGGCCAATCACTGACCTGTCTGATGCCCGTTTGGAAGGGGCTATGAGCCAATCGGGGGGATTCGACCTCGTTCTGGAGGCCACCGGGTATACCCCCCTGATATTCGACGCCATCCAGACTCTGTCACTGAACGGCGTGATCTGTCTGCTGGGAGTCTCGGGCGGGTCTCGAAATATCGAATTCGACTCGGACATGTTCAATCAGTCGATGGTGCTCGGCAATCGAACAATGTTTGGATCAGTTAACGCGCACATAGAGGACTTTCGAACGGGTGTCGAGCACCTGGGCCAGATCGAGGCCCGTTGGCCGGGCTGGCTGTCGTCATTGTTGAATCGACCCGTGCCAATCGATCGCGGACTTGAGGCGTTCGATCGGGATCGCGAAGACATCAAGGTTACCGTCGAGTACAGATAGATCTGGCCTGCGCAGAATGCTTGTTGGCCTGAACGCCAGATCGCGTATCTATCTGGTTATTCGCCCCAGAACGAGATCCAGGTGACCACGAACAGGAAGAACGTGTTCATTGGCCAGTAGGCAACCCGTGGGATCAGATTCTCTCGGAAGTGGATAAGCCCGCCACCAAGATGCGCTGCATATAGAATCGCGTTGATGGTCACTCCCAGGACCGCCAAGTAGGCTACGAAGTAGTACCACTCGATGTACAAAATCCCCACGTCAGGGAACTGGCCACGTAGACGTGCGTGCGCGAGAACAATCGCGAAGAACAGCGCAACGGTGTACGACAAAACTGTAGCCGTCGCGATCAAACCGTATGTGGGTGAGCCACCGTGCTTGATGGTTCCGTCATCCATGATTTCGCCGGCGCCAAGTGCGCGCGTCCTGCCGGCGATTGCCAGGACGAAATGTGGCATCTTAGTGGTGATCGTCAAGGCTGTGAATAGCAAAATCGCGATGATGATCAACGGCAGCATATTGGAGATAAATGGACCCACAAAACTTCTGCTTATTTGCAGATTGAATGCCAGCTCAGTGGCGTGATCGAGACCCTGTGCCGTGACCTGTCCAAAATCAGTGCCGTAATTCCGAACTGAATAGCTGAAGAAGCTCCGGTCTAGATTCCACCCATCTATCTCAAGACCGTTCTGTATGCCAGGGAGTGATGTTGGGGACAGATCGTCGTAACTCTTAAGGTCTGGAACGTGTAAGAAGGCACGTCCCAGGTCCGTGGAATTGATGCGGATGGACAGCGTTTCTCGGTCGAACGGATACCGGCTGAAGTCGAATTTAGTCGGGAACAGCGCTGAGAAGTTCCATCCGAATTGCTCGTTTGGACCCTGCCTTCTCTGAGTGTACGCCTGAGATACGGCTCCTTGCGAGATACGCCACGTGCCCTTGACCGCGTCGGGAAGGAAGATTCCTGAACTGAAGACAGGTGCAGTAAATTCGCCCGACGTCTCAAGTCGGGCACGGGCGCGATCCCGGAATGTCTGCCACACGAACCCTGACGCGGATATCTCCTCGGTAGTCTCGAATTCGACGGAGGTCAAGAAAATACCTGCACCGGCTTCCAACAGCAGTTGATCAACAAAAACATCGTCACTATCGAATTCCTTCTGGAAGAACGCTCTCTGATCTGCGATCGCCT
>JADFPB010000260.1 GCA_022562515.1 Chloroflexota bacterium
GGCCGATCTCATCCGGGTCCACATCGATCTGGATCACGGGCGTCGATTCGTCGAATAAGGCCGTTGCGGCGCGAGTGCCTACTGCGAGGACGAGATCGGGATCTGCAAAGCCGCCATCGCGTAACCAGGTCGGGCTGACTGCGCCGAGGTGCAGCGGGTGGTCGGCTGCTATGACGCCCTTGCCGCCGCGGGATGTCCTCACGGGCAGGTTGTACATCTCCGCCAGGCTCTGCAACTCGTCGTGGGCGTCAGAGAGATGGATTCCACTACCCGCATAGATGATTGGATTCGACGCGGCAGCGATGAGCTTTGCGGCCGATTCGATGTCGGAGTCGGCCGGGGTGAGTCGCTCGACGGGCGCGTGTTCGGGGATCTCGACGTCGTCAAGCTCCAGCATCGCCTCAGGCGGCAGGTCGATGTAGACCGGGCGTGGCCGGCCGGAGTTGAGTTGCCTGACGGCCTCTGCGACGATCCCCGGCACGTCGCGGACGTGGAGCGCCCGTCCCTGCCACTTGGTTATCGGCTTGATCGTATCGCGCTGATCGTTGACTTCGTGCAGCGCGCCGGTATTGCCGCCGATCGTGTCGCGAGGCGTCTGCCCGGCTATGAGCAGCACGCGCGACGAGACCGAATAGGCTGTGGCCAGCCCCCCGGACGCGTTGTAGACGCCCGGCCCCGGCACGACCATCACCGGGGCGATGCGATTGCCCACCCTGGAGTAGCCGTCCGCCATGTAGGTGAGTGCGAACTCGGAGCGCGGAGTGATCATGCGAATCCCGGGCTCGTCTCGTATGGCGACCGTGAGACCGTACATCTGGACGCCGGGCAGGCCGAATATCACTTCAACTCCGGCACGCACCAGCGTTCGCACGAGAGCTTCACCACCGGTCATTCGCGGCATATTTCTTCTCCCATATGAATTTCGATTTGCTTCAGGTGACAGGCGACTACATGGGCCCCTACTCTTGAGGCTTCGTCCACTCGGGGCGAGAGGATGCGGGCCACGGGCGCGGCATCCTGGTGAACGGCACCTCGATCAACACCGGCTTGTCCATCTGGACGGCGTCCGCAACGTATCTGGATAGCTGCGCATGGTCGTCGCACTTCATGCCCTCCAGACCGTAAGCAGCGGCCAGTTCCATGTAGTCGGGGTTGTGGAGGTCCACCTCGTACTGCCCGCCGAAGTCCATGTCCAGGTCTCGGGCCACGTTTCCGTAGGAATTGTCGTTGAACAGGACGGTTACAACGTTGATGCCGTACTTCACCATGGTTGAGAGTTCCGGCGTGTGGTACCCGAAGCCGCCGTCGCCTGAGACGCACAACACCGGCTTGTCCGGCCGGGCGACCTTGGCCCCGATGGCAGTCGGCAGAGCGTAGCCGAGGTTTTCCGAGTAGCCGGAGTCTATGAACGTCCGGGGCTCATACACAGGCCAGTATGTGCGGGAGATATAACCCAGTTGCGTGACGCCGTAGATGGCTATGCCATCGTCCGGGAAGCCCTCTCGGATGGCGTTCAGCAGCGTGTTCTGGGGCTCTATCCGGCCTTCCGGCCCAGCCACCTCCTCGCGGACCTCAGCAACCGTCGCTGCGGGCGATGGGCGCCTGGAGCCAACTCCGTTCAGGCTGGCGGCGAGCGCGGGAAGCGTGGACTTGACGTCGCCCACAAGCGCCAGCGTGTCGTCGTTGCGAAGGCCTATCTCGTACGGGTCCGCATCGATCTGTACGATTTTCACGTTCGGGTTTGGCTTCCCCATGGCAAGTCGCGACCCGACAACCAGCACGACATCGGTTTCTGCCATCACCTCGGAGAGGCGGCCGACGGCACGTGGCACACCGCCAAAGAAGTGCCGATGGCCGTCGTTGATAGCGCCTTTTCCGCCGCGCGAGGTGAATACCGGGATGTTGGTTTCGTCCGTAAACCGCTCGAGTTCTTCCACTGCGTCGCTGCGCAGTACGCCGCTTCCGGCGTAGATGATCGGGTTGGATGCGGCGGCGAGTATTTTGGCAGCCTCTTCCAACACGGCGTCTGATGGCGTCGGCCTTTCAACAGGAGCGGGCTCAAGCAGATCGATCTCGTCCAGTTCCAGCATCGCCTCGGGCGGGATGTCCAGGTAGACCGGACGCGGGCGGCCGTTGTTGAGCTGGC
>JADFPB010000104.1 GCA_022562515.1 Chloroflexota bacterium
ATCTCACCCTTAGCGCAGTTTATGGCGGCCAACAGTACTCGCATGGGTTTCATGGGCTCCGAGGGTAGATGATGTGGTCGCGGATGCTGATCTCCGCCACGCCAGTCGCCTCCGCGGCGCTATCGGGTCGGCTGACAGGGTGCACGACCAGAACTCAACCTGTACAGCGCGATGCTAGACTGCTTCCCTGAATTCGACCTGAATTCGAAAGGCGCGGACCTGCAGTTGGCACGAACCGAGACGCTAAAGGCTGAATACGCCGATCTCTGGGCTCGCGCTACCCGGCACCCATTTATCGAGGAGCTTGGAGACGGCACCCTGCCGATTGAGAAATTCAGGCGCTACTTTCTCCAGGATTACGTTTTCGTGAACGACCTGGCTCGGATGTCCGGCATCGCCATTGCCCGGGCGCCGGATCTCGCTTCGGCTCGGCCGGTGCATGAGTTTCTCGCCAACCTGATGGGCGCCGAGGACGCGCTCTTCTTGCGGGCGTTCGCCGATCTGGACATTCCCGAATCGACTTTCCGTGCGGTGAAGCCTCTGCCGACGACCGCCGCATTCGGCGACTTTCTCGTTCGGCTGGCATATGAGGGCGCCTGGGAGGAGATCTGCGCCGCGATGCTGGTTACCGAGGGCGTGTACCTTGACTGGGGTGAGCGGCTGAATAGTGAGGGCGCGCGTCCGGAGAATCCCTTTTACAGGGAATGGATTGAGATCCACACGGCCGCCATCCTGGGCGCTTTCGTAGCATTTCTCACAGATGTGGTCGACGGAGCGCCGGAGGGCCTGTCAGCTGGCATTGCAAGGGCTTTTGAGAAGGCGCTGGTATACGAAGTCGGCTTCTGGGACATGGCTTACCAGGGGGAGCCGGCCGAATGACGAGCCAGAGCCGTGCCGGACGGCCAAAGGCGTTGACGATCGCGGGCTCTGATTCAGGCGGCGGCGCGGGGATTCAGGCCGATCTCAAGACATTCGCCGCATTCGGAGTGTACGGCACGACGGTAATCACGGCAGTCACAGCGCAAAACACGCTTGGCGTCAGGGCCATCCAGGAGATCGACCTGTCCGTCATTGCAGGCCAGATCGACGCCGTAATGTCAGACATCGGCGCAGACGCGGTTAAAACCGGGATGCTCTCAAGTGCGGAGATCATCGAAACCGTCGCCAGCGGTATAAGGAGGCACGGCATAAAAAATCTTGTCGTCGACCCGGTGATGGTGGCGGCATCCGGAGACCGGCTGCTGCGCGAGGATGCCATCGGCGAGCTCAAGTCAGCGCTATTGCCGCTTGCGCTCGTGGTCACGCCAAACATTCCCGAGGCGGAGGTGCTGGTCGGCGGCAGTCTTTCCGGGACCGATGAGATACGCGACGCCGCCCGCGCAATTGCCGGGATGGGCGCCGGCAATGTCATCATCAAGGGCGGGCACATGGAAGGCCCTGAGTCGGCAGATTTGCTATATGACGGCGCGGGGTTCCGGGAGTTTAGCGCGCCCCGTATCGACACGAACAACACCCACGGCAGCGGATGCACATTCTCCTCAGCGATTGCGAGCGGCCTGGCAAAGGGCAAGTCCGTGGGTGACGCGACGGCCGATGCAAAGATATATGTGACCGAGGCGATTCGCTGCGCGTATCCGATTGGCGCGGGACAGGGACCGCTCAACCACTTCTTCGAATCCGATCAACAGAGCCGCATTAAGGACGCGTGAAGATGCCCCTTTATCTGACTGAGGCAGACGTAAACCGGTTGCTGACCATGCCTATCGCCATCGACTGCCTTGACGAGGTTTTTTCAGCCCAGGCCAGGGGCGAGGCGGTCAACACTCCCCGCTCCCGGATTCCCCTTTCGCCGGGAAGCTACAACCTGATGTCCGCGGCGTGGCATGGCAAGAACGTCGTGGGCCAGAAGTCATACACGGCCTCACGGGCCGGCGTGGGCTTCCATGTTCTGATCTACAGCACGACGGGCGAGGGGTTGCTAGCGATCATCGAGGCAAACCGGATGGGGCAGATCAGGACCGGCGCTGCCAGCGGGCTCGCCAGCAAGTACATGGCGCGACCCAACTCCGCCACGGTTGCAGTGATCGGCTCGGGCTACCAGGGCCGCACCCAACTGGAAGCCGTTGCGATGGCCTTGAACATCAGTTCGGCAAGGGTCTATTCCCGGACCAAAATCAATCGGGAAGGCTTCGCTTCAGCGATGACGGCCGATCTGGAGCTACCTGTAAAGGCGGCGGCGTCTGTGGAGGAGTGTGTAGAAGGGGCGGACGTGATCATCGCGATAACCAACGCCTCAGAGCCTGTAATCACCGGTGACCACGTCCGGCCCGGCGTTCACATCAATGCCGCGGGCGCAAACGGTTTTCTCAGGCGCGAGCTGGATACTGCCGCGGTCACCATGGCCAGCGTGATCGCAACAGACGACGTGGCGCAGGCGCAGATCGAGTGCGCCGATCTGATACGGGTTGTGGAGGCCGGCCGCCTGACGTGGCAGCAGGTGAAGCCACTCGCGTCTGTGGTCGGCGGGGAGACGCCGGGGCGATATTCTGACGATGACGTGACTCTATTCGAGTCCCAGGGCATTGCACTGGAGGACGTTGCGGTAGGGGAGCGCGTTTACAGGATGGCGGTGGAGCGGGGAGTGGGCATACAGGTGCCCTGACGGCGTTGCGTTAAACGTTGATCAGGTAGATCTCGGTCTGCGGGTCGGTCGTGATTTCCGGTCCTGTTTCGCCTATGTAGAGATCGATCTCCGAGCGCACGCCGAAGTCGCCGACATATATCCCAGGCTCCACGGTAACGCCAAGGCCGGGAGACAGTGTGCGCGTATCGTGCGTCTCCCAGTCATCCAGATTCACGGCGTTGCTGTGAACCGTTCGCCCCAGGCTATGGCCGAGGCGGTGGACGAACTGCTCTCCATAGCCCGCCTTTTCGATGATGTCCCGGGCAGCCCGGTCGGGCTCCCATCCCTGCACCGGCTCGCCGGCCGCCATCTTCTTCTGTATCAGTTCCACGGCCGCGTCACGCCCCGCGATAACAGTGTCGAAGATTTTGCGGTGCTCGGGGGACGGCTCTGAACCCAGATAGGCCGTCCATGTGATGTCGGCGTACATGGCGTCCGGATCACCCTTTTTGCGTGCCCAGAGGTCGATCAGCAACCAGCTGCGCCGCCTGATGACCGCTGCGCTGTCCGGTCGCGGCTCGTAGTGGGGATCGGACGAGTGCGCGTCGACTGCCGCGACCGGTCCGTTATCGGTCACGAGCCCGACGCGGTCATACCGGCCTCTGATGAATTCTGCCAGGTCGTGCTCGGTTATCTTCCAGTTGATGTTCTCCTGCACGAACTCGAACGCGTCGGTGGCTATCCGGGTGAGCTTGCGTGCTGCGTCTCTGTGGGTCGCCAGCTGCTCCTCGTTCCAGCGCTCGGTCGCATATTGCAGGACATCTCCTGACCCGACGACTTCCACGCCGAGGCCGCGGACCAGCTCGACTGATCCTGCATCGACCCGTCCGACGCGTGGCAAGGCGCCATCCGGTGAGTATTCCATCGCCACGCGATGCCGGTTTTCGAGCAGTGCGCCGAGGAGGCCGACCATTCGATCACGACTCGAATAGCCGAAGACGGCCGCAACCTCTTCACCAAGCTCTGCCCAGAGCTCGCCAAATCGGCCGGTATCGACATCGTGTGCCAGAACGGTGGGCTGCCCGTCGGGTGGGATGAAGAGCCAGCATGGGCGCGTGATGTTTTCGGCCTTCTGGCCGAGCACGTTCCACAGAATGGGATTCGCGCCGAAGTAGTCTCTCAGCAGCCAGCCATCGAGTTCATCGGCCCGCAGGAACTCCTGAGCAGACTCGATCGTAGCGCTCATTTAGACCCATCGTTGGCAAACCTATCGTAGGCCGCGTATGCCTCTCTGGCGGCTTCGTACGCATCCGGGGTGTTCATATCCAGCCGGGCAAGCGGTGAATCGACTTCGATCCAATTGATCTCATCGGCGTGATTGCGCATCACCTCGCGTACACCCTGCGAATATTCGGATATGCGATCGAGTTCCAGCATCAGGCTGACGTCGAATATGAGCGGATGCCCACCGTGGCCATCGTACCTGGGGCATGAGATCACGGCTTTCCGGTCAATGTGGGCGTCCAGGACCTGTTTGATGAGCCATGGAGGGCGGGGTTGATCGACGGCGAGAAGGACAATGGCGTCGATATTATCCGGCAAGGCGGCGAGGCCGGCCTTCACGGATGTGGACTTGCCTTCTTTGTAATGTGGATTCATGACAGCCTGAACGCGATCGCCGCCGATCGCGTCCCGTACCTCATAGGCGCGGTGGCCGGTGACGACGAATACGGAATTGACGCCTGCTCCGAGCAAGGAGTTGATCTGGCTCTGAACGAGCGGCACGCCGAACCAATCGAGAAGGGCCTTGGGTGAACCCATGCGCGTCGACTCGCCGGCAGCGAGCAGGATTGCAGATGTTTTCAATGTGCGGCCGTCCAGTTACTGCCCGTTGGCGCGTTAGTCGGCGGCAGTAGTCGGCGCAGCTTTCGTCTGGATCCTCTCGAGGTAGCGCTCCTCAAGCTTCATCGGAGTCCCATCCCCGCCAAGGCGGAACATGAGCATCTCCGCCACGATGCTGACGGCGATCTCCTCGGGTGTGCGGGCGTGGATGTTAAGGCCACTGGGCGCACGTATCTCGGAGATCCTGCTGGCGCCAACGCCGCGCTCCAGCAGTGCCTCATAGATCAGGATGGTCTTTCGGCGGCTACCCAGCAGTGCAACGTATCCGGCCTTCGACTTCGCGGCCGCTTCCAGCGCGACATCATCGTATCGATGGCCGCGCGTTGCGATGACAATGAAGGTGTTGGCGTTGATCGGGAGGCGCTCAAGCGCGGAGACGAAGTCCTCGGTATAGACCTCATCCGCCTCCGGGAACCGCTCTGCATTCGAGAACTCTTGCCGATCGTCGATCACCGTGATGTTGAAACCGACGCTCGCGGCTATCGGGGCGATTGCCTTGCTGACGTGGCCGCCTCCGGCCAGGATCAGCCTTGGCGGAGTAGTGTATGCCTCGAGAAAATATTCGTTCCCGGCGTCAGTTTTAACGTACTCCTGCCTGCCCAGAGCCATGAGCTGGCTGGCGCGCTTGATCGCGCCTGCGTCAAGTTCGCCGTCGCCCAGCGACCCTTCGGTGGCGCCGTTTTCCCGTATGAGTATCTTTGCGCCGATGGCAAGGTCTGATCCCGGCGCTGCGGCCATGAGCGTACCGACCGCCACCGGGACCCCGCCGTCATAGGCGGCGACGACTTCTTCCGCGAGCGGGAGCAGGTCGCCCGGTTCCCGAATCGGGTCGATAAGGAAATACATCGTCCCGCCGCAGATCAAGCCGTCAACCGCGGCGAGGTCTTCGTTCAACTCGTAGTCGCGAACCTGTGCCGGGCCGCCTTCTTTCAGGAGCATCCGGGCTGCAAACCAGATATCGCCCTCTACGCATCCGCCGCCCAGTGTGCCTACGGCGCTTCCATCCTCCCTGACGAGAAGCCTGGCGCCCGGTTTCTGAGGAGTGGATCCGGATGTGCGCACGACCGTCGCCATGACTACCTTATGGCCATCACGGAGCTGGTTTACAGCGTCACGGAATACCTGTTCCATCCGGGTCCTCGTTGCGGCAAATCAGAGCGCGTCAAGACGCGATTCCGTTCTGATTACGCAAGAGTGAATCGCTATTTAGAGGTTAGCATACGGAGGACGCCTTTCGGCCGGTAGGGGGTAAGGAAGCAGTGGCCGGCGGCGCCCTCCATCCAGTTAGATGCAGTGATTGGCTCTCAGAGTCTGGCGCCCTGTTTCTCAAGAGACGCGGCCGCGTCCTGCACGCCCCTGACTATCTTGTCGTATCCGGTACAGCGACAGAGATTACCGGCGAGCCCCAGTCTGATCTCCTCGTCCGCCGGAGCGGGATTGCTCCTGAGCAATGCAGTAGCGGCGACGATGAATCCAGGCGTGCAGAAGCCGCACTGCATGCTTGCGTCCTGCAGGAATGCCTCCTGGACGGCGTTGAGCTCGGCTCCGTAGGCGATCCCCTCGACCGTGGTGACTTCGCGGCCGTCGGCCTCAGCGGCCAGCACGAGGCAGGAGTTGGCGGTTCGACCATCCAGAATCACCGTGCATGCGCCACAGTTGCCGTTGCTGCAGCCTTCTTTGGTGCCGGTGAGCAGCAGCTCATCCCGAAGCACACGGAGGAGCGTCCAGCCGGGTTCTACCAGCAGATCGTGCTCATCGCCGTTCACGGTTGTGGTGATCTGTATTTTCGCCAAGAGAGTTGCCTGTCCTGTATGTGACTGAATGATCGGTTTTAGTTGCTGAGCCGCTCTGCGCATTTCCGGAGCGTGCGTGCCGTGAGCACTTTTACCAGCTGCAGCCGAAAGTCCGCCGAGCCACGAACGTCGGTGATGGGGCTTGCCGAATGAGGCGCGAGGGCGGCGGCCTGGTCTATCACTTCATCCGACAGCACCTTGCCCTCAAGGTGGGATTCAGCTTCCTTCGCCCGCACGGGAGTGGGGGCCACGGACGCGAGTGCGATTCGGGCCTTGATTATGATTCTGGATTCCGGGTCGACCTCGACATAGCTGCCAACGCCCGCCACAGCGATGTCCATCTCGTTCCTGGGTATGAATCGCAGGTATGCGCTGGCGCTCGATTCGGGCGGGGATGGGAGGACCAGCTCTTCGAGGATTTCGCCATCCTTCAGCACGGTCTGGCCGGGGCCGACGAAGAACTCGTCGAGCGGCACCTCGCGTGTGCCGCTCTGGCTTCTGACTATGGCGTTTGCGCTCAGGGATATCAGTGCTGGAATCGTATCTGCGGATGGGGCGGCGTTGCAGACGTTGCCAGCCACCGCGGCGCGGTTTTGAATCTGCACGGAGCCGATGAGTCCACACGCCTCAGCCAGCCCGGCATAGTCCGCTCGAACAGCGGAGTCTTGCTGGACATCCGTGCAAGATCGGGCGCCGCCTATGTGGAGGCCGTCGCCGTCCACCTCAAGCCGCATCAAGGCCGGGATGCGCTTCAGATCGACCACGAGGTCTGTGGCGCGTCGCCCGGCGTTGAGCTGGTCGATCAGGTCGGTGCCGCCCGCCAGCGGGCGTGATCCGGCCGTTGCACCGAGCAGGCGTAACGCCTCCTCGAGATCGACCGGCGCCGCGAATTCAAAGTCCGCCACGTGAACTCCTCATGCCCTCTTCTTTACGGTTCAACGGGTCTTGAATGGGGCCGCATTATATCCGCAATGCAAGTCAGAGCTACGCGACCCGGTACTCCGCAAGCACATCGCGGTCGAGCTCGAGCCCCAGTCCCGGCAGGTTCGGGGCGAAGACGTTTCCATCCTTGATCTGTATGGTGTTTTTATAGATCTTGCCGTGCATCGGGTCAACGGAGTCGCGGTAGTACTCGAGTATCAGGCCGTTGGGGATGGCGCATACCAGGTGTATGTGGACCTCCTGTGCTCCGTGTGGCGCTATGTCGAGGTCGTTCGCCTGGGCGAGCGCGGCGACTTTCATGAACTCCGTGACTCCGCCGAGCACCAGCGCGTCAGGCTGAAGAATGTCCACCGCGCGGTGGTTGATCAGGTCTCTGAACCCGTAGCGGGTGTATTCGTTTTCGCCAGCCGCGATGGGTACCGAGGTCGCGCGGGTAATCTCGCGCTGGCCGATGTAATCGTCCGGCTCAACCGGCTCCTCGAACCAGAAGACGTCGTACTTCTCGATCTTGCGTGCGAACTGAATCGCCTCGTAGTGCCGGTAGGCGTTGTTGGCGTCCACCATGAGTTTGATATCGGGGCCGATAGCCTCCCGCGCAACTCGGACTCGCTCTACATCTTCATTGATGGGTAAGGCGCCTACCTTCATCTTCATGGCGCGCGCGCCTACTTCCAGGTTCGCCTCCATCTCGTCTGCGAGTTCCTTCAGCCCTTTGCCTTCTTCGTAGTAGCCGCCTGCGATGTAGGCCGGCACGTTGTCCGTGAAGCCGCCGAGCAGCTTGTAGAGCGGCATTCCGGCGATCTTGCCCTTCAGGTCCCAGAGGGCGATGTCGAGTCCTCCGAGGACGCGTGTGGTAATGCCGCGTCTTCCAACGAGCTTGGGTCTCCACATCTCGTACCAGTGGCGCTCGTTATCGAGAGGGTCGCGTCCGATGACGACCTGCTTGAGGTAGTCGAGGATGGCCTTCCCCACTTCTGGCGCGTCTTCGATTCCGGAGCTTATCCCGGTGCCTGTAACGCCCTCGTCGGTCTCCACGGTGATCACATTCAGCCCGGAGTGCGTATACGTGTACAGGCCGTTGGTGATGGGGGTGCGGCGGGGCCATCGGTAGACTTCCATCTCGACGCTCGTGATTTTCAAGACGGCTCCTCCAGGGGGGCGAACCTGCCAGGGGTTTGCGCCCGCCAGCCTGCCCGGCTGATAATCAAATGGGACGATTCGGGGAATGGTACTGCCGGACGGCGGCGGTGTCAGGATGCGGCGGGAAGCGCCCGCGACTGAGGTGCATCTCAATCTGCATACAATCAGCGGACTGCCGAAGCGCGCGGTCAAATAGCGGGCGGTTATACTCGACGCATGTTTAGAACTATCGGCCATACCTTCGAACTCATGAAGATGAGCTGGCGTGTTCTGATGAAGGACCGTGAGCTGATCTTCTTCCCCATCTTCGGTGTGATTGGCGCGGGCATTGCCGTGGGGATCTTTGCGGCCATAGCTGCGGCTGCGGGCTCGCTCGACCGCATTCAGGATGTCATATCCGATTCCGAAACGAAGGAGTCCCTCGCCACCGGTGACATAGTCCTGCTGGTGCTTCTTTACGTGGCCGTCTACTTCGTAACGATCTTCTTCAACGCCGCCCTGATCGCAGCCGCGCTCGAGCGGCTGCGCGGGGGAGACCCGAACATCCGCTCCGGGCTGGCGGTGGCATCGCGCCACATCCCGGCCATTCTCGGCTGGGCGGTCATCGCTGCAACTGTGGGCCTGATCCTCCAGATGATGCGGGACCGCCAGGACAACTTCATCGGCCAGCTCTTTGTCGGGTTGTTGCAGGGCGCATGGTCGCTGATGACCTTCTTCGTCATCCCGGTGCTTGTCGCCGAGGGCCTCGGTCCGATTGCGGCGATAAAGCGGTCGTCCAGCATGATTCGTGGGACCTGGGGGCGGCAGATCACGGCCTCGTTCGGGTTTGGCATCATGCGGATGATTGCCGGTGTCGTCGCCATACTGCCGGCGGCGCTGGTCTTCGCTGTCTCGCCGGTACTGGGGATCATGGTGGGCGTCATCACCATCTCGATCGCGTTCGGCGTAGTGGGCGCGATGGAAGGCATCTTCAAGGCCGCGCTTTACGAGTACTCCAACGGCGAGAAGCCGGTCGAGTTCGACACCGAAGTATTGCGCTCGGCTTACCAGCCGGACCTGCGAGTGCAGCGGGGGACGCGGTAAGGCTTCTGGTCCACTCAAGTGTGAACGGCCCGCCATCTGCGGGCCGTTTTCTTGTCTTATCGCTTTGACGTCGCGTCTCGATGTCGAGCCGGATGATCGGGCCAGACACGGGTGCGATGCGGGTCTGCGGAGTGGCATACTAAGAGCGTCGCTATCGGGGCCCGTAGCTCAGTGGTTAGAGCAGTCGGCTCATAACCGATTGATCGCAGGTTCGATTCCTGCCGGGCCCACCAACGGCTAACCGACAGCTCAATTTGAACTGAGCATGCGCCGTTTTGCCCTCCAAGTGCCTGGAGGCAAATCATGGATACAGCAATCGGTTCAGTCGGTAAAAACCAACTAATCCGCTCATACCGTCTAAGCCTTTTGGCGGACGGACTCAAACCCCACACCATCAGTTGCTACATCAGGGATGCCGAGCGGTTTCTTGCCCACGTTGGGAAGCCTGATCCCAAAGAGATCACGTCCGACGATGCACACGAGTACTTCGGTTGGATG
>JADFPB010000105.1 GCA_022562515.1 Chloroflexota bacterium
GATCTCGGTCCCGCCCTGTTCGCCGACGGCGTGCCCGAGGGCATCGAGGTGGTCGATTGCGGCGGGCATTGCCTGGCCCCTGGCCTGGTCGATCCGCACATCCACATTGAAAGTAGTATGATGACGGCCTGCGCCTATGCCGAGGGAGCGCTCCTCAATGGGACAACCACGATTTTTTGCGACAGCCATGAGATCGGCAATGTCTGCGACCGGGAAGGTGTCGAATGGATGCTTGAAGACGCCCGGCAGGCGCCGCTCAATATTTTTCTGACTATCCCAAGCACCATCCCGGCCACCAACGATAAACTGGAAACTGCCGGGGGCGACCTTACACCGGAAAAAATTGGCGCTATTTTCGACGCCTGGCCGGAAGCGGTTGCTCTGGGCGAGAAAATGGACTTCGTGCCTGTTTGCATGAGCGACGAGCGCAGCCATGCAATAATTGCCGAGGCGTTGAAGCGGGGAAACCCGGTTTGCGGGCATATCTACGGGCGGGAATTCGTGGCCGCATACGCCGCCAGCAGGGCGTACCGCGGGGACAGTCCTTGAATGATGCAGTCTGCAATGAATTCATCATCGAGACGCGGATCGCGTAATCTACGCATTGGGTCACACTCCTATCTAGTGTCGGCCTGGGCCGGAGGCTAAGACAAAGTAGCTTCCGGCCCGCCTGTTTGGAGTGCGGGGGAATCGCGTTTTCGAGGCTGCTTCCCAGGCGCGCGTTTTCAGCATATAACTGGACGCGTTTCGTAGGGGTGCCAAGAGGGGGCGCATTGCGCTGAGGCTCCCATAATTGGGAAGCAGATACTCTACCACTGAGTTACTCCCGCTCGAGGAATAGGTAGAGTTGGCGCACCGCCTGTTGGACGCAGTTTATCAACTCCTGCACGAGCCGTCCGCCCCGGCGCGACAATTTGGGCATGGTTCAGCCCATCACTGAAGAGCGCGCTCACACCCTTACGGAACATCTACCGCCGTATTCAGTGATCCTGCATAACGATGAATCGCACTCCATGGAGTACGTGGTGCAGGCGTTGGTGAAGAGCGTGCCGGAGCTGAGCACGGAGCGGGCGGTCGAGATCATGATGGAGGCTCATACGTCCGATCGCGCGCTTGTTGTCTCGTGCCCGCTGGAGCGGGCGGAGCTGTATCGGGACCGCCTCCGGACGTTCGGGCTCGGGGTGACAATAGAGAAGGTGTGACCAGACAGGGTGTCCCCTGCACCCACATGGGGAACAGCAGTCACGCCTGCATCTTGTCGGGAATGGGACGTTATCGGCCAGGTCGGACGCGAGCCGCCCCCGCTGGCTTAGATCCATTCCGCCTGAGGAGGGCTCGGGATGACGATTTCACGCGGCGGCTACTCCGATGCTGGAATGGGCTCGTTGCCTAGGCCATCACCTGGCCGCCGTCTACCTGGATGGACTGGCCGGTTATGTTGCGGGCGCTCTCCGATGCGAGGAACGCGACCATTGCGCCGATGTCTTCCGGTGACTGCTCGCGGCCAAGCGGTATGACAAGTTTGAGGGCTTCGTCGAACACTTCGTGGTGATCGCGCCCGACAACTGCCTCGTCGCCCGCCTGTTCGCGTCCGATGAGCCAGTCCCTGTGGAATGCGGTGTAGAGCCGGCCCGGGCAGACGGCATTGACGTTGACGTTGTATGGCGCCATCTCCTTCGCCACGGCCTGGGTGTATGCGATGACGGCCATCTTGGTGGTGGCGTAGTAGGCGGTGTTGTAGAGGGGCGCGCGGGCGGCCACTGAGGCGGTGTTGATGATTTTTCCAGACTTTCGCTCTTTGAGGTGAGGCAGCGCCGCCTCGGTCATGTCTGCGACGCCCTTGACGTTGACCTGCCAGGTGAACTCCCAGTCGACGTCGCGTCCGGGGCGCGTCGGCAACGAGCCGGGCGCGCCTGCTACTCCCGCGTTGTTGACGAGAATGTCCATCTTGCCCCACTCGTCGATGACGCGCGCGACGGCGTCAATGCACTGCTGTTTGTTGGTGACGTCGAGGTCGATGACGATGGCCTTGCGGCCGAGGGCTTCTACCTCTTTCGCCACGTCCGCGGCGCTGCCGGATGGCAGGTCTGCGAGTGCGATGTCCGCGCCCTGCTCGGCCATGACGAGCGCTATGCCGCGGCCGATTCCCTGGCCGGCGCCGGTGATGAGGGCGGTTGAACCTGTGAGGTCGGCGATCATTCTGATCCTCCGGGGACTATTTATTGATGGGCTTGATGTCGTTGGTTATTGCGATCTACCCGCTGGTGCGCTTCCATTTGCGGAGGCTGACGACTTCGCCGAGGGGCCGGTCTTCGCGTTTGGAGTAGTAGAAGGTCCAGGAGACCTCGGCGACGTAGATGCTGCCCTGCGAGTCGATTGCCATGCCGTGGGGGCCGAGAAACTGATCCGGTCCCTGCCCCGGCAAAGACGCGCCGATCTCCTGTATAGGTTTGCCGCTCTCGTCGAGCATTGCCACGCCGAAGCCGACGTTCGGCACGCCGTCCTGCACGGGTGGCGGCCCCATGAGGCCGACGTAGAAGGCTGTGTCATCGCCGCGCCCGCGCACCACGGACATCGGGTGGTAGACGTGCCACTGGTCGACGAACTCGCCGTCGACGGTGAAGATCTGGACGCGAAAATTTTCACGGTCTGCGACGACTACTTTGTCGTCGCCCCACATGCAGATGTTGTGTGGCAGGCTGAACTGGCCGGGGTCTGTGCCGGGCTCGCCCCAGCTCAGGAGATGGTTGCCGTCTTTGTCAAAGCGGTGCACGCGCGAGTTGCCGTAGCCGTCGGAGACGAAGATATCACCGTTGGCAGTATTGACGGTGGCGTCGGTCGGCCGGTTGAACATCCCACCGCTCTGCCATTCGGCGGGCTTGTTCTTCGTACCCAGGGTGAAGATCACCTCTCCCGACTTCGTCCGCTTCTGAACATAGTGGCCGTTATCGTCGATCAGGAACAGGTCATCGTTATCGTCAATAAAGATGCCGTGCGGCCGGACGAACTCTCCCTCGCCCCAGCCCCGAAGGTAGTTCCCATCGGAGTCGAAAATTGTCACAGGCACGTTACCGCGGCTGAATACGTAAACGTTATCGCTTGAGTCGACCCCAACAGACGTGGCATCGCCCCGAAAGGTGATTCCGTGTGGGATCTTCGCCCACAGGGGCACCGGCTCGAATACGGTCTGCGCTGTCACTGTCTGTGGCATTTTTATTCTCGGGTCCGGCCCGGTCGAATGCGATGTCTCGCGCCGGACGGACGGTTGGGTTGTCGAAATTGGCGGCGCCATCTTACGCCGAAATTGTGGATAACCGGGGTTAGAGGGGGATCGCGCGGGCGAATCGCGCTGTTTTTCAACAGGCCGGCACGTGCATGCGCGAGAGGGAAGGCTAGGGTTGGGGCGAAGGTTGCTCGCGCTCGGCCTTCAGATTTGATTGCGCAATAATTCCCGCCTTCTCTGCCCGGAAGGCTCAGTTCCAGGAGGCTGCCAAGATGAGTCCATCCGCCACCACAACCCGCAAACGCCGCAGCCCACTCGCTCCCGCCTACAGCGTTGAGCACTGCTTCGAAGTAGCCTCACGGCTCCAGGATAAGTTCGGCCGGGAGACGTTCGACCAGGAAGCGCTGGCAGGCGTTATTGGCGTTTCGGCGGGCGCAAGCACCACCGACCGCCTTGTCTCATCGCTGTGGCAGTTCGGGTTCGTCGATAGGACCAACATCGGCCTATCGCTCACCGACCGCCAGCGCGGGCTCAGGTTCGCGCGCTCCGGGGGCGACACGGCCGGGTTCAGGGAGCTCGCCCTGGAGACGGTAGACGCTGCGGCGGTCTTCCAGGAGATGCGCGGCGACTTTGGCGTGAAACTCCCGCCGGAGGATGCCCTGATCGCCCGATTCGAGGAGAAGGGCTTCACTCAGAGGTCGGCGCGCCAGACGGCCAGGGCACTCACGGAATCGCTGCGATTTGCCGGCGTGCTGGACGACGACAACAACATCATCAGCGACCTGAAAGACGTCGTGCCGGCAATCGAGACTGCGGAGGCCCCGGAGGCTGAAGAGACTGCGGAAGTCACGCCTATCGAAGACGTTGACTTCGAGGACGCGTCTGTTGCCGCTGATGCAGGCGAGCCTGCGGCCAGCGAAGAAGCGTTCCTGGCACGGCCGCGTATCGACGTTCCGCTGGGCAAGGGCAGGTCGGCATCGGTGCTATACCCGGCTGGCCTGACCCGCAGCGAGGTCGAGAAGATCTACGGCGTCCTGGACGCGCTAATCAAGAGCTGATCGAACTCGACGCTCGCGGAAAGAAAAGGCCCGGTTTGCTAAAGGCGAACCGGGCCTTTTCATATGTCGCACACACTGGGTGCACTAAGTCGATAATCAATGTCGCTGGTTCGTATTTCGTGGTGATTCATATATGTGAAGGAGGGTTCCGATATGAGCAGGTTCACGGACGTCCTACTCGTATCTCCACTTGCCGACGGGCGCACCTGGGTAATACAACGGGATTTCGGGTACGACGTTGGAGAGGAAGGCAGCGGGGACACGATTGAGGTCCCCGAAGGCTTTCAGACTGATTTCGCGAGTGTGCCGTCGGTCGCCTGGCCGCTGATACCACGGTGGGGCAAGTACGGTAAAGCCGCGATCGTTCATGACTTCATGTACTGGGACCAGAACAAGACCAGGAAAGAGTCGGACGACATTTTCCGCGAGGCGATGGGCGTGCTCGGTGTGGCCTCTTGGAGGCGGTTTCTTATGTACCGGGCCGTTCGCCTGGTCGGCGGCCTTTCATGGCGGGCCAACCGCAAGCGGCGCGAGCAGGGCAAGAATCGCGTACGGCCGGCGCCGTCAAAAGCCGATGAGGCGAAGACCTGGTAGGAAGACGCACAGTTAGCGCTGTCCCACGCCGGGATTCTTCGTCCCGATGGGGCATCGGGATCTCAGGATGACTGTGAACAGGGCCGGCGGATCGGGGCAGGGCGGTCTGGCTGCTCGACGACCCCTACCCGACTACCAGGTTGAGCAGGCGGCCGGGGACGTAGATCTGCTTGCGGATCTGTTTGCCTTCGATGTGTGTCTGGATGTTGTGATCAGCCATGGCGGCCGTGGCGACTTCGTCTTCGGTTGACTCTGCCCGCAACTCCAGCTTGGCGCGTACTTTGCCGTTGATCTGCACGACGATTGTCACAAGGTCGGCGACCGTCAGAGCTTCGTCCCACTCGGGCAGCAGCTCGCGGTGGATCGAGAAGTCGCGTCCTGACCTCTCCCATAGCTCCTCAGTGATGTGTGGCGCGATGGGCGCCAGAAGACGGAGCAGCTTCTCGATTGCCTCCCGCCAGGCGGGCGGCGAGATGCCGCCCGCGTCCCAGAGGCGGGCTAGCTCGTTGGTGTACTCCATCAGAGCGGCAATGACGGTGTTGAACTTGAACTGCTCGTAGTCGTGTGCAGCGCGCTTCGAGACGATGTGGCCGGCACGCTTGACAGCATTCTCCGCCCTCTGGTCCACGGTGACCGAGGACAGCCGTTCCGGGTCGCGTCGCGACAGGTCCCACACCCGGTTCAGCCATCGAGAGGGTCCGTTCATGCCCTCGTCCGACCAGACGCCGCCATCGCCCCACGGGCCCAGGAACATCAGGTAGCAGCGGACGGTGTCGGTGCCGAACCGCTCCACGAGCGGGTCGGCCGGCGTTGGCCGGTTGCGCTTGGAGATCTTTCCGCCCTCGGTGGTCATCATGCCCTGGTTGAAGAGCCGGGCGTAAGGCTCGTCGAAATCTACGATGCCAAGGTCCCTGAGCGCCTTGTTGAAGAAGCGGGAGTAGAGCAGGTGCATGACGGCGTGTTCCACTCCGCCCATGTAGCGGTGCACGGGGACCCATTTACGCGCGACTTCCGGGTCGAATGGCTCCTTGTCGTTCTTCGGGCTGGTGAAGCGCAGGTGATACCAGGACGAGTCCATGAAGGTGTCCATGGTGTCCGTCTCACGCTTCGCGGGCTTGCCGCATTCCGGGCAGTTCGTATTGACGAAATCTGCGTCGTCGATCAATGGCGATCGGCCGGTCGGCTTAAACTGGGCGTCCTCTGGCAGCAGAACCGGAAGATCGCTCTCCGGCACCGGCACTATCCCGCAGTGATCACAGTAGATCATCGGAATCGGGGTGCCCCAGTAGCGCTGGCGTGAGATCAGCCAGTCCCGCATCTTGTATGAAATGGTCCGCTTGCCCCAGCCGTTGGCCTCGATCTTGTCGGCGATCTTCTCCATGCCTTCGGTACTCGACAGGCCATCGAACTCGCCTGAGTTAACCTGTTTTCCGGGCGCAAGGTAGGCCTCTTCAAGTTCGCCTCCGTCCCAGCCGTCCGGCGCGACGACGACGCGGATGGGCAGCCCGTACTTCTTCGCGAAGATGAAGTCTCGCTCGTCATGCGCGGGAACGCCCATGACGGCGCCGCTTCCGTACGTCGACAGCACGTAGTCACCAACAAGTATGGGCACCCGCTCGCCGTTGAGCGGATTGACGGCGTACGAGCCGGTGGGAACGCCGGTCTTCTCGCGCTCGGTGGACGTGCGCTCGATCTCACTCGCCTGCGCGGCCGCGGCGATGTAGGCGCGCACGTCCCCTTCCTGCTCGGGCAGGATCAGGCTCTCTACCAGTGGATGCTCCGGGGCCAGGACGATGAACGTCACCCCGTAGACGGTGTCGATACGGGTCGTGAACGTGGTGATGTGCTTCTCTTCGAGGGCGTATTCGGAGATGTCGAAGTTAATGTCGACGCCCGTGGATTTTCCAATCCAGTTCGTCTGCATCGTCTTGATGTTTTCCGGCCAGTCGATTGCGCTCATGTCGAGCAGCTCATCGGCGTAGTCGGTGATGCGGAAGAACCACTGGGTCATGTTGCGCCGGCCCACCGGCGTGCCGCAGCGCTCGCATACGCCGTCCTTCACCTGTTCATTGGCCAGCGTTGTCTGGTCGGTTTCGCACCAGTTGACGGGGCCCTCTGCACGATATGCCAGGCCCTTCTCAAAAAACTTCAGGAAAAAGTACTGGTTCCAGCGGTAGTAGTCGGGATTACAGGTAACGATCTCGCGGTCCCAATCGTATGAGGCGCCCATGAGACGGAACTGGCCTCGCATGTTCGCGATGGTGCGATAGGTCCAATCCCGTGGATGGATGTCGCGTGCGATGGCGGCGTTTTCGGCCGGCAGTCCGAAGGCGTCAAAGCCCTGCGGATGCAAGACGTTGTAGCCCTGCATTCGCATGAACCGGGCATGGACATCGGCCCCGACGTACATAAACCAGTGGCCCACATGAAGGTCGCCTGACGGGTACGGGAACATCGACAGCGCGTACCAGTTTGGTTTGTCCGGCTCGCTGTCACGGGTTTTGTTGATGCCGGACTCATCCCAGCGAGCCTGCCACTTCGGCTCGATCTCGGCCGGGGCATAGCGATCCTCGGTGGAGCTTCCGGTATCGGTCCGCTTGGTGCTCGTCAACTGGCGCCACTCCTCTTTTGACCGGCTGTCTGGCGACCGGCGGCGTAGTTGACGCAGGTCGCGTACAGATTTTTCGGAATTCGCAGCAACTCAAGAAATTCTACCAGCCAGCCAACCCACTCTGGACTACATCGGGATTAGGGCGTTGTTGGCCGGGTCGGGGGTGGGTGCCCGCGGGGGATGATCCGTTTTCGCAGGGGCGGGGCTTACCCCGTCCGTCCGATGTGGCCGATCGCCCAACCTCGGGACCCGCAAGCGATTCCCCTGCTGGGGAGCCGGTCCGGTGGGCTCCGGTTACTATACGGCCCATGCAGCGGCCGGCGGCGCAGCGGGGAGGCAGGGAGATGACCGAGCAACACTACGACGTCGAGATGAGGCTGGACGTAAAGGTCCGTATGCGTGACGGGGTATTACTTTCCGCAGACATCTATCTGCCGGCCGCGCCAGGGCCATTCCCGACGGTGTTGATGCGCACGCCGTACTCGAACAACACCGACCCGATGATCGAGAAGGCGAGGCGGCTGGCGAACAACGGATTCGCCTGCGTTATCCAGGACTGCCGCGGCAGGTGGGACTCGGATGGCGTGTACTACGCGTTCCACCAGGAGATAGAGGACGGTTACGACACTCAGAAGTGGGTGGCCGATCAAGACTGGTGCAACGGCAGAATCGGCATGACAGGGGCCTCTTACGGCGGCGCGGTGCAGTGGCTGAGCGCTCCGCTGGCGAACGAGAACGTCAGGTGCCTTGTGCCGCGCGTGATGTGCGCCGACTACTACCAGGGCCTGATGCATCCGGGCGGCGCATTCCAGTTGAGCGTGATGATGACCTGGGGAATGCGCACCAACGGCCGGACCGGACAGAGCATCGATTATCACAACTGGACCGAGGTGTTCCGGTCGCTTCCGGTAATCGACCTGGCCGGGGTGGCGGGCCGGGATCTTGAGTTCTGGAAAGACTGGCTCAACCACCCGAACGACGACGAGTACTGGGACGAAGTGAATATCGTGGGCAGGTGGGACGATATAAAAGCTCCGGCGTTCATCATGGGCGGCTGGTACGACCTGTACTCGAGGGACGTCTTCCAGGAGTTCCAGGGGATGCGGTCCGAGGGCGGGTCGGAAGAGGCGCGGCAATCACGCCTGATAGTCGGACCGTGGCCGCACCACCTGAGCGCCTCGCAGAAGACGGGCGACGTTGACTTCGGGGCGAACTCGGTGCTCGACCTCGATGGCGAGGAGATGCGGTGGTTCGACTACTGGCTCAGGGACCAGGAGACGGGCATCCTGGACGAGCCGCCGTTGCGGCTGTTCATCATGGGCATAAACGAGTGGCGGGATGAGCATGAGTGGCCGCTTGACCGCACGGACTGGCAGGTCTGGTACCTGCGCTCGGACGGCAACGCCAACAGTCTGCTGGGCGACGGCGCGCTCTCGACCGATCCGCCGGGAGACGAGCCGCGCGACCAGTTTTTCTACGATCCTCGCTTCCCGGTCCAGACGCTTGGCGGAGGAAACTGCTGCTCACCGGAGGTCGTTCCCTGGGGTCCGTACGACCAGCGGCCCGCAGAGATGCGGAACGACGTGCTCTGCTACACCAGCGCGCCGATGGCTCAGGACATGGAAGTGACGGGCCCGATCAAGGTCGTGCTGTACGCGGCGACAGACGGGCTGGACACCGACTGGACGGCGAAGCTGGTCGATGTGTCTCCTTCCGGGTATGCGATGAACCTGTGCGATGGAATCATCCGAGCCCGCTACCGGGATTCGTTCAAGGAGCCCGAGCTGCTTGAGCCGAACCAGACGTATGAGTATCAGATCGACGTCGGCGTGACCGGGAACGTGTTCAAGCGCGGCCATCGGGTGCGGCTTGAGATCTCGTCGTCCAACTTCCCGCGCTATGACCGCAACCTGAATACCGGGCAGGATAACGGCAGCAGCACGGAGATCCGGCAGGCGCACCAGGAGATTTTCCACTCATCGGCCAGGCCGTCGCACATCGTGCTTCCAGTAATACCGGCTTAATCCCGGCTCAGGCCGGGGTGATCTGTCAGGCGGGTCATCGCCGCCATCTCGATGGCGGCGAACGGCTCCGGTCCTGCGCACGGGTCTATACTTCCGCCCTGTCTGAACTTGCAGCCAATTGGCGCAATTCACATGGAGGTGTGAACGTTGGCACTTAAGGTCGCATCGATCGGCAGACCCAACCCGCGACTGGGAATTTTCAAGGATGCTGAAATCGAAGTTGTGGAGGCTGAGCCGACCACGACGGAAGATGTGATCGACATCCTGAAGGGCGTCGATGGCGCGCTCATCGGCATCTGGCCGCTGACGGACCGGCAGGTGCTCGAGGCCTGCCCGAAGCTGAAGGTGATAAGCAGGTCCGGCGTCGGCGTCGATTCGGTCGATCTGGACGCGGCCACCGAGCTCGGTATCTGCGCCTGCAACAC
>JADFPB010000106.1 GCA_022562515.1 Chloroflexota bacterium
GCTTCCATCCGGCGTCACGGCGACATTGAACGGTCCGCCGGAAACGGGGATGGTGGCGACGATGGCATTGGACGACGAATCGACCACCGTGACGGTGTTCATGAGCCTGTTCGTGATGTATGCGTACGCGCCGTCAGGGGTGAAGGCGATGCTTCGGGGAACCCACATCGCCACGCTTGCGATGACCGTGTCGTTGGCCGTGTTGATGACGGATACGGTGCCGGTCTGGAGGTTCGATACGAAGAGCCTTTTGCCGTCAGGCCGAACCGCAACGCCCCAGGGAGCATCGCCGACCGTAATCGTTTTGACGACGGTATTAGATGCGGTGTCGATCACTGAGACCGAGCTGGAGAGCCTGTTGGTCACATAAACCCGGCCGTTGTCCGGGGCCACCGCGACTCCGATGGGCAGGGTGCCGACACCGATGGTTGCAATGACGGTGTTGGACGAGGTGTTGACGACTGAAACGGTATTCGAATTCTGGTTGGCGACGTAGAGCCGGGCGCCATCGGAGGATACCGCCAGGCCCAGGGGATCTGCGCCAACTGCAATAGTGCCGATCACGGTCCTGCTGGCCGTGTCGATCACTGCGATGCCTGACGGATTGCCTAAGGAGACGTAGATACGGCTGGCGTCAGGAGTCGTCGCAACTTCAAACGGGTCACCGGAAACGGGGATCGTTCCGACGATGCCCCCGGTCGAGGTGTCGATGACCGAAACAGACCGGGAGGCGGAGTTGGCAGCGAATGCGTAGGGGCCGAATCCCGTGCTTGCCGAGGCGATTCCGGAGCCGATGAGCACTGCTATCAGCAATGCAGTAGCGGCGGCGATTCGAACCAGGACTGGCCGATTGAAGAGGGGAGCTCTGAATTTCGGGATGCTGGGCCGTTTGACCGGCGTCATTGTGTGTGTCATTGCTCTCAGGTGTGGGTTTTTAATTTTCTTCTTCTTGCTATTACCCCTCATATGCTGCGCGACGCGACCCACCTATGGGCGTGCTGATGTGGTCAGGCGGGGCATCCCGCGGGTATCCTCGGGTGAGCCTGATGGCTCATTGGCAGGCTGGGAATGCGGGATTTGCGCCGGAGCGAGCGAATCTGCACCGACTCCGGCGTATGACGTGGGGAACGGCACGCCGGACGAATGGAAAAGTCAGGCCGTGATTTCCGGGCTCTGACCCGGGGAGCCGGCTCAGTTGAGGGCGACGACGTTGTCCAGGCCGATGGGAACCTTGCGCGGGAGCGAGAGGACCGACCCATTCGGGGGGTTGATCTCGATCTTAAAGCTGTCATTGGCCACGATGGCGTTGGCGATCGACGTGATGCCGCCGTCTCCGCCTTCCAGCCCGCCGTCCATGACGGCGATGGAGTTGTTGATCGTGACGGGCAGCGGCGTGTTGCGGTCGAGCAGCCAGATCGTTATAGCGGCCGTTTCGTCAGCTTCCAGCAGGTTGTCGCCGTCGTTGTTGCCCACCCAGCCAAGCGTCCACGGCACGTCGCGCAGGAACTGGTTCTCGTCGCTTATCGAGATGATCGTCGTGTACTGGTTGGAGCTCGCCGGGTCGGGGTCGGTCAGGAAGTCGTCGAACGTGTAAGGCGGCGTGAGGTCCACCGGCACGCCGGCGATGGTGTTCGCGATGGTGAGCGTGATCTTGTATATCGCCTGAGTTCCGTCTGAGAGTTTGCCTGAATAGGCGATGGCGCTGCCTTTGGGCTCGAGAGTGCTCTGCGCTTCCTCAAGCCCGGAAAAGACCGTGTCCTTGCTGCGCTCGGTTGAGAAGAGACCGGTGGTGAGCACGGTGAACGCGAACACCGAGGCCACGACTACGAACGCGATCAGAATGATCGCTGTTTCGAGCCCGGTGATTCCTCGCTGGTAAGCGATGCGGCTTCTGGCGGGATACTGGATCCCCGCGCTCCATAGCCTCAAGTCAGTTCACCTCTGCCGGTGGCGGTGCAATTCCCCCCGTCCCGCGGCATTTGTTGCCGGGGCGGCGTTTACCTGGCTTTTACTTACGTTAGGCGACGGATGCGCAGGACGATTCGAGGATCGCACCAGTCTGGACTAGGTGATGTCTACCCGGACAGATTTGAGGGACAGCACCCATAGTGCGGATCAGTATGTCGGTTAAGCAGGTCGTGTTCCGGGTGCGATATCGATATGAGAAGTCAACCAGCGCTTTTTGGGACGGTGCGTCCATTGCCAAACAGATGCGGGCGGCGGGATTTCTCCCACCGCCCGCGCTTGAGGGTGCCGACACGTTCGTGCTAGTCGGCTGCGCCACCCGGTGCTACCCGAGGGATCGCCGGAACTGCCGGAGCTTCGGCTTCCGTCGTGTCACCCTCGACGTCGATGCGGTTGAGCCATGAAAGGCGGTTGAGGCCTGCCCGCTTCAGCACGGCATATACCGTGGAGCAGGGTATCCCCAGTCGCCAGCCGATCCCGTGCGGCCCCAGGTTCTCAGGCAGGCGGAGGGCGCAGATGATGCGTTCAAGCCGGCGGGCGGTGCGTCTCCGGCAGCGTCGGGGCGCCGAGCTGCGGTCTGCAAGCCCGGCCTCACCTTCTGGGAGGTATCGCCGCCACCACGCAACACCGTATCGGCTATTTGAGACAGTTACTGCGCGCGTTTCTCCGCGAGCCAGACCTCGGGCGGCCCCTGAATTCCCGCCCTTTGCATGATTTCCCGGAACTCGGGGGAGCCCATCGCCTCCCTGAGCCTGACCAAGTCTTCGACCGTCAACAGCACGACCGCCTTTTGAGGATCATCGACATCGCGGTGGACGGATTCTGCGACCACCCCATGCGACCGGCGGAAATCGTCGGCTTCGTCGAAGACCTTTTTCCACTGGTCGTAATCGTTAAATGTCACCCGCAAAAAAAACTTCCGGCATTCCCGCCCCTCCTCGGCTCCGAGCTCCAAATCCCGCCTGCGCCCAAGGGTACTGCGGAGAACAGAGGCACGCAGGAGACTTCTTGAAGCATGGGTTCTGGGTGTCTTCAGAGACCGACGCCGGCAGACGCCTGGCGGGCCCCCGCCTGGATGACGACGAGGTTTAGCGTGTGTCCCAGGACATCGTGGAGCTCGCGTGCGATGCGGGCGCGCTCGTCCCGAACAGCTTCGCGTGCCATCCGGTCTTGCTCAGCTTCCAGTTCTAATACCACTTGTTCTGTCGACTCGAGCCGAATTCTTCGAGTACGGAACAGATTACCGACGACCCAGATTCCGCCGAAAAGCAGAAACTGAACCACGACGTCCCCCACTTCGCCATCATCAAGCAGAATGCCGAATGAAACGAAGACGGCAATGTAGATCACGAGAAGCGCGAGATAGGACTGGCGATTACCGCCTCTGATGACGGCGATAAAGAATGAGAAGAGGGCCGAGAACTGGACGACCCAGATCGCGTCATAATCGAGACCTGCATGCACCGTGAACGAGCCCATGATCACGAACAGCGCAGCCATCGGGAATCGGAGCGCGAGGGCGAGCGGAAGTGTCTGCCCGATAACCAGGAGGATGCCGAATGCGTCTTCCTTCTCATAGACGCTGCCAGGCTCCGGCGCGTCCACGGCATTGGCGACGCCGATGAATGCGAACGCAGCCGTGGCGATCAGCAACGCGGCGAGATTGTATCGCTGCGCGTTCGCCGGCTCACTGTAACTGTGTGTGAGGCGCTCAAGCATATTTGCAGTTTATCGGGGGCAGGTGTGATAAGCGTCTCTCGTAGGAGGGATTTGGGGTATCTCTAAAGTGGAGAGCGGGGTCTCGGCGCCTTAACGTCCAATTGAACGCAGTTAAGCCCAGGTGGTAGACTTGCCTTTTCGTAAAACTGAATAGCGCTATGACCGGGAGTAGTACCGGGTGTGGCGGGCAGCAGCGAGCCGGAGTAGGTGGAAGTCCGGCGCCCCAGTCCCCCGTGAACTCGTCCGTGAGCGAACACAAAGAGTGGTCCGCCAGTGGCATGTGTAAGGTGTCGGCGGGCAACGAAGGTGGTACCGCGGGGCCTCTGGCCTCGTCCTTCGACGGGCGGGGTTTGAGCGCGAACCGGGGTTCCGGTAATAGGAAAGCAACGACCTCGACCAGATTGGGCGGGGTTTTTTTATTGTCTGGATAATCACGCCAGAAATATCAACGAATGAGATAGTGAGCAGTATGGGAGACGGAGACGAGAAGATGAGTAGCGATAGTCGAGAACTTTCCGGGGCGCAGATAGTCTGCGAATCACTCCTTCGGGAAGGCGTCGACGTCGTATTCGGCCTTCCGGGCGGCGCGATTCTGCCGCTCTATGGCGTGCTGGGGCAGTACCCGCTACGCCACATCCTCGTGCGCCACGAGCAGGGGGCTGCGCATGCCGCAGACGGCTACTCGCGCGCCACCGGCAAGGTCGGCGTCGCTTTCGCGACTTCCGGCCCCGGCGCCACGAATCTCGTTACGGGCCTCGCCACCGCGATGATGGACTCGTCTGCCGTGGTTGCGATCACAGGCCAGGTCCCCCGCGCGGCGATTGGCCGCGACGCGTTCCAGGAGATGGACATCACGGGCGCAACGCTGCCGATGACGAAGCACAACTATCTTGTCATGCGGGCGTCCGATCTTGAGCGGACGATCAAGGAGGCGTTCCACATTGCCCGCACGGGCCGGCCTGGACCGGTATTGATCGATATTCCGAGGGATGTCTTCCAGGAGATGGCGATCTACTCCGGGAATGCCGAGATGGACCTGCCCGGATACAACCCGCCCGGCGAGGCGGATACGGAAGATATCGCCGCCGCGGTCGAGCTGATCGACAAGGCAGAGCGGCCGGTGATCCTGGCGGGCCACGGTGTGCTGATATCGCATGCGTCGGACGAACTTCGCGAGTTCGCGGAGCGCGCCGAGATTCCGGTGATAACGACGCTGCTGGGGATCAGCGGCATCGCCACCGATCATCCGCTGCATGTGGGGATGCCGGGCATGCACGGCGTGGCATACGCCAGCATTGCGCTGGACGAGGCCGATCTGATCATCGCGGCCGGAGCCCGTTTCGACGACCGGATAACCGGCGATACAAAGCGTTTCGCGCTGCAATCCAAAAAAATCCACATGGACGTCGACCCCGCGGAGATCGACAAGAACGTAAAGGTAGACGTTGCGTTGGTCGGCGACCTGAAAAAGGTTCTTCACCAGCTCGTGCCTGCCTTGAAGAAGAGCACGCATACCGAATGGCTGCGGCGAATCGAGCACCTGAAGGCGGAGCATCCATCGCTGTCGATTCGCGAGACGGACGAGCTGCTCGGCCAGCATGTTGTGAAGGCGATCGCCGATGCGACCGATGGCGGGGCGCACATCGTTACCGGCGTTGGCCAGCACCAGATGTGGGCGGCGCAGTTCAGCACGTTCGACCAGCCGAACCGCTTCCACACGTCCGGCGGCCTCGGAACGATGGGCTTCGAGGTGCCGGCGGCGATGGGCGTCCAGGTGGGCGTTCCGGATGAGATGGTGTGGTCGATTGCCGGCGATGGCGGTTTTCAGATGACGATGGCTGAACTCGCAACTCTCAAAGAGAACAACATCCCTGTGAAGTACGCCATTCTGAACAACAACCAGCTTGGCATGATCACCCAGTGGCAGGACTTCGTTTACGACAAGGACTTTTACGCCAACGCGTACACGGGCAATCCGGACTTCGTGAAGCTGGCGGAAGCGTTCGGGATAAAGGGCCTTCGGGCAACTTCCCAGGATGAGCTTGAGTCTGTGATCAAAGAGGCGATGGCACACGACGGCCCGGTCGTCGTCGACTTCCAGATCTCTCAGGAAGCGAACGTATACCCGATGATCCCCGCAGGCGAGAGCATCAGCGAGTTGATAGAGGAACCGATATGAGCATGAATGGCTCTTCCCCTGGAAAAGGCACGAGCGGTCTGACCAAGCGCACCGTAATTGCCCTCGTACAGGACCAGCCGGGAGTCCTGGCCAGGGTAGCCGGGCTGTTCCGGCGGCGAGGCTTCAACATCGCCTCGCTCGCGGTCGGCCGATCGGAGCGAGAGGGCATGTCGCGCATGACGTTCGAGGTCGAGGGCGACCCGGAGATCGTGTCACATGTCGCACGGCAACTGGACAAGCTGATCGAGGTCGTCGAGGTGCAGGACGTAACTGAGTGGGACATCGTCTGGCGGGAGATGGCCCTGATAAAGGTCTCGGCCACGGCCGAGACGCGCGGCGAGATCATGCAGCTCACGGAGATATTCAGGGCGACGATAGTGGACGTCGGCGCCGAGGCGATTGGAATCGAGGTAACCGGTGATCCGGACAAGATCGATTCGATGATCACGCTGCTCAGGCCGTTCGGGCTCAGGGAGGTCATGCGCACCGGGCGCGTGGCGATGCCGCGCGCATCGCTCGAGGTCGGTGGCATAGACGGCCATAACGTGAGAGATAAGGACCCTAAGTTCTGGGTTTCGGATTCGCCAGATTCGCCAGCGAAAAAACGGACAGGCTCGGTCTAGCGGCCACTGTCCGGCAAATCAGGCGTATAAGCAAAAATAGCGCCCCGCGGGCGGCGCACAGTCCGCTTCAAGCGGACGATCAGGAAAGGCACAGATGGCGACTCTGTACTACGACAAGGACATCGACCCCGCGCCGTTGAAGGAATCGACGGTGGCGATCCTGGGCTACGGCAGCCAGGGACACGCCCACGCGTTGAATCTGAAGGATTCAGGTTTCGATGTTGTGGTTGGCCTCTACGAGGGCAGCAAGAGCAAAGAGACAGCGGAGGCGGCCGGCCTGGAAGTTCTGTCGAATGCCGATGCGGTGGCGAAAGCGGACGTTACGATGCTGTGCCTTCCCGATACGGTCCAGCCGAAAGTCTATAAAGCGGACATCGAGCCGAACCTGGATGAAGGCGACATGCTGATGTTCGCCCACGGCTTCAATATCCACTACGAGACGATAAAGCCGCCCGAGAACATTGACGTGACGATGATTGCGCCAAAGGCGCCGGGACATCGCTTCCGCAAGATCTATGAGATGGGCCTTGGCGTGCCGTGCCTGATAGCGGTTTCTCAGGACTATACCGGCCGGGCCCATGCCCGCGCACTGGCATACGGCCACGGCGTGGGCGGCGGGCGGGCGGGAATACTGGAGACGACATTCAAAGAAGAAACCGAGACCGATCTCTTCGGGGAGCAGGCTGTCCTTTGCGGTGGCGTGACGGGCCTTATCAAGGCCGGCTTTGAGGTACTCACGGAAGCCGGGTACCAGCCGGAGTCGGCCTACTTCGAGGTTTTGCACGAACTGAAACTAATCGTCGATTTGATCTACCAGGGCGGACTCGAGGGTATGCGGTACTCGATCAGCACGACTGCCGAGTACGGCGACTACACGAGAGGCCCCCAGATCATCGACGAGCACGTAAAGGAGAACATGCGGAAGGCGCTCAAACAGATCCAGTCCGGCGAATTCGCCAGGGAGTGGATCGCGGAGAACGACGAGGGCCTGCCGCGTTATCGCCAGCTCCAGAAAGACGATCTTGCCCACCCGGTGGAGAAGATCGGCCGAGAGTTGCGGGCCATGATGCCCTGGCTCGAGGAGACGACCTGAGCCCCCGGGCTTTGGGGTTCTAGAGCGGCGAAAGGACACGATGATGAATAACGAAAAGGTAATCATCTTCGATACGACGCTGCGCGACGGCGAACAGACAGCCGGCGCCGGTCTTACGGCTGACGAAAAGCTCCGGATAGCCCGCCACCTTGAGACGATCAAGGTGGACGTGATCGAGGCGGGGTTTGCCGCCAGCTCGCCGGGGGACTTCAAGTCCATACAGCAGATAGTGAGTGAGATAAGGGGCCCTGTGATCTGCTCGCTCTCGCGGGCGGTAGCCAGTGACATAGACGCCGCGGGCGAAGCGTTGAAAGGCGCCGAGCGGCCGCGGATCCACACGTTCCTCTCAAGCTCGGACATCCACATGATGCACCAGATGCGCAAGGACCGCGAAGCGATCATGTCGATGGCGGTGGACGCGGTGCGCCGGGCGAAGGGCTACGTGGAGGACGTGGAGTTCTCGCCGATGGACGCCACACGCACGGACCCCGAGTATCTCTATGCGGTGCTGAGGGCGGTGATTGACGCGGGCGCAACAACGGTCAACATTCCAGACACGGTCGGCTACTCGAACCCGAAGGAGTTCGCGGAGTTGATCCGGGGCGTTTTCGAGAACGTCGACAATATCCACAAAGCCGTCGTCAGCGTTCACTGCCACGACGATCTCGGACTGGCCGTGGCGAACAGCCTGGCCGCAGTGGAGGCCGGGGCGCGGCAGGTCGAGGGCTGTATCAACGGCCTTGGCGAGCGCGCCGGAAACGCAGCGATCGAAGAAGTGATCATGGCGCTCATCACGCGTCCAGACCATTACGGTGTTACGACCGGGGTGGATCCGGAGGGTCTCGGTCCCGTCAGCCGACTGGTCGCGGGCATATTCGGATTCCCCGTCCAGTACAACAAGGCGATCGTCGGCCGGAATGCGTTCAGGCACTCCTCGGGCATCCACCAGGATGCCTTCATCAAGGAGCGAACGACGTTCGAGATTATGGCGCCGGATTCCGTTGGCTGGCGCGGAGAAGCGCTCGTACTGGGCAAGTTGAGCGGAAGGGCCGGGCTGAGGTCCCGGCTTGCAGATCTTGGCTACCACCTGACCGATGAAGAGCTGGTGACGACCTTCACGGCGTTCAAGGACCTCGCCGATCAAAAGAAAGAGGTGACGGACCACGATCTTGAGGCGTTGATGTCGGAGCAGCACCGTTTCGCCGACATCGAGCGTGCCTACCGGGTGGACAATGTCCAGGTGACGGCGGGCGACGTTGAGGTGCCGTCGGCGACGATCACCCTGACGGCGCCGGACGGCCATCAGCGTTCCAACACGTCGCTGGGCACAGGTCCGGTAGACGCCGTTTGCAAGGCCATCGACGGCATGGTGGACGAGGAGATCGAGCTTACGGAATTTGCCGTGAATTCAGTGACAGAAGGCATCGACGCGCTTGGCGAGGTGACGATCAGGGTAAGAGGCCGTGACGGCCACATTTACGCCGGCCGCGGGAGCTCGACCGACATAGTGGTGGCCTCTGCAAAGGCGTATGTGAACGCGATAAACCGAGTTCTCGCCATGGCTGGCGATGTTGGCCCTGCGCCCGGGCAGCGGGTGTGATTCGTAGTTGAAAATAGAGTGCCACGGGGCCGCAATTTGCGGCCCCGTGGCACAATTGGTCGCGCCCCCGCATGGGAACTGAGTTTAATAGCTGCAAAACGCTGCAACCCGAAAGCGCAGGACGCTGCAGCGCGGAGGGAAGAAAAACCGTTGCCTAAGACGATGTTCAGGAAGATCTGGGACTCTCACGTTGTTGAAGAGCCAGAAGGCCAGCCCGCGCTGCTATTCATCGATCTCCATCTCGTGCACGAGGTGACTTCCGCGCAGGCGTTCGAGGGGCTCAGGCTCGCGGGTCGCAAAGTTCGCAGGCCGGATCTGACCATCGCGACGGCTGATCACAACGTTCCGACAAGCGACCGGCACCTTCCCTTCGCGGACAAGCTCGCCAAGCAGCAGCTCGACGTCCTGGACAAGAACGCGGCGCATTTCGGCATCCGCCTGTACGACATGAACAGCCCGTACCAGGGCATCGTCCACGTGATCGGCCCGGAGCAGGGCTACACCCAGCCGGGAATGACGATCGTGTGCGGAGACAGCCACACGGCCACGCATGGCGCTTTCGGGTCCCTTGCGTTCGGTATCGGGACGTCGGAGGTTGAACACGTTCTGGCGGCACAGTGTCTCGTGCAGTCGCGTCCCAAGACGATGGAAATCCATGTCGATGGAGACCTGCCCGCGGGAACGGGGCCGAAGGACCTGATACTGCACATCATCAGCCAGATGGGCGTTGCAGGGGCGACCGGCC
>JADFPB010000107.1 GCA_022562515.1 Chloroflexota bacterium
GATCGGTCCAGATGTTCTTGCAGGCGACGCTGCACGTGTGGCAGCCGATACATTTGTCCAGGTGAAACACCATGGATATCTGAGATCGAACGTCCATTAAAAACTCCTTCGCCAGGAACGCCGGGCGGCCATTTCGAGATCACTTGCCGGTTCGTGCACCCGCTTCGGTTTCAGCATGGTTACCATTCCAGTTTTTTCAGCTTGCGCACGACCACGTACGTGTCGCGGGTAAAGATCCCGATGGGCCCCCAGTAATTGAAACCGTAGGTGAACTGTGCGTAACCGCCGGCCAGCAACACCGGGTTGATCCGCGTCCTGGTCAGGCTGTTGTGCCCGCCAGCCCGCCTTCCGCCCCGCTCCTGCGATTTCGGGATGTAAATGGTCCGTTCCACCGCGTGGTAGTACAGGCATATTCCCGGTTGCACACGAGCGCTAATGTTCGCCCGCGTCACCACAACTCCGTTGTCGTTGAGGACCTCTACCCAGTCGTTGTCTTTGAGGCCGATCTTGTCTGCGTCTTCGACGCTGATCCAGATCGGGTCCATGCCGCGCGATAGCGTGAGCATCCTGAGGTTGTCTTTGAACGTCGAGTGGATGTTCCACTTGCCGTGTGGCGTGATGTAGTTCAGCACGAGGCTCTCGTCGTCGACCTCAGTGAGGACTATGTCCCCGGTCTTCGAGTGGTCAAGCCTGGGCTTGTACGTTGGCAACTGCTCACCCCAGTCGATGTACCAGGGGTGGTCCAGGTACATGTGCTGGCGACCGGTGAGGGTCCTCCACGGGACCAGCCGGTTAATGTTGATGGCCCACGCCGTGTACGGGTTGCCATCGTTCACAAGGCCGGTCCAGCATGGGCTGATCAGCGTCCTGCGCACCTGTTGCTGGATGTCGAAGAACGACATCCGTTCCGCCCGAATGCCCTCGGCCAGGTCGGCCAGCTTAACGCCGGTCCGTTCTTCTTCATGTTTGAACGCCTGGTAGGACACCTCGCCGTTCGTTTCCGGGGCCGAGTGCAGGATCACATTCGCGGCATCGAGGGCGTCTTCGAGGGATGGGTACTTGTTGCCGCCCCACTCTCTTGTCCGGGTATGCCTGGAGTCCGGCGAGCCGCCGAGCGGCGCTTCCAGGAGTTCGGCATACGTTTGCTCAGCAGGAACGAAAACGCCGTTTCCGCTGTAGCCGTCTTTGGGGACGTTGGGTCCCAGCGTGACGAACTTGTTGTAGAGGTTTGCGTAGTCCCGTTCTGCCACCGCGAAGTGAGGCATGGTCTTTCCCGGGATCGCGTCGGTCTCGCCTTCCCGCCAGTCGCGCACGTCGGTCTGGCTGAGTTCGTCCGGCGTGTCATGCATGAGCGGGTACGCCACGATGTCATTCACAGGTTCCGGGAACGTCGCAGGGGCGATCTCGCTCACCTTTTTGGCGAGCGACTTGAAGATGTCCCAGTCGGTCCTCGATTCCCAGACCGGCGGGATGGCGGCGCCGAGCGGGTGGACGAACGAGTGGAGGTCCGTGGTATTGAGATCGTTCTTCTCGTACCAGAACGCCGTCGGCAGGACGATGTCCGAGTACAGGGCGGTTGTGTCCATCCGGAAGTTGATGTCTACGACCAGGTCCATCTTTCCCCTGGGGGCGGGCTCCCGGAACTTGACCTCTTTCACACTGTCCTTGGCGTGCTCCTCCGCGATGGCGTTGTCATGAGTGCCCAGGTAGTGCCTGAGGAAGAATTCGTGCCCCTTGGCGCTGGACTGGATAGCGTTGCCGCGCCAGATGATCCAGACCCGCGGCCAGTTTTCGGGCGCGTCCGGGTCGTCAACAGAGAACTCAAGTTCGCCTGATTTGAGCTGATCCGCGGTCCACTGCGCGATCGACTCGGCGCCGGAGGCCTCGGCTTCTTTTGCAAGATCGATCGGGTTCTTATTGAACTGCGGATAGGATGGCATCCATCCCATGCGGACCGACTTCGCCGTCAGGTCCACCGCATGGCCCCTGGCCCAGCGGGCGTTCTTTGGCACAGAGGCGTAGTCGGTGAAGTCACCTTCATACCGCCACTGGTCGCTGTTGACGTAATGCCAGGTGGGTGACTGCTGCCGACGCGGTGGCTTCGTCCAGTCCGTTGCGAACGCCAGGGTGTTCCACGGGGCCACCAGCGTGAGCTTTTCCTGGCCCACGTAGTGGTTCATTCCGCCGCCGTTCTGGCCCGGGCATCCCGTGAGGATGAGGGCGGTGATGGGCGCGCGATACGACAGGTTATTGTTGTACCAGTGATTGATGCTGGCGCCGATGATGATCATCGACTTGCCGTTTGTCGCCTCAGCATTATTGGCAAACTCACGCGCCAGGCGGATAATCGTGTCTCGTCCGATGCCGGTCAGCTTTTCCTGCCAGGCCGGGGTGTAAGCGTTGTCGTCGTCGTAGGTTTCGGGGTAGTCGCCTTCCAACCCCCGGCTCACGCCGAACTGGGCCATCATCAGGTCGAATACCGTGGCGACGGGCACCTTCCCGTCAGCCGTTTCCACGTACCTGATCGGCACGCCGCGCAGCCTTGTGTCTTCGGCCTCGAAATCGTTGTACGAGACCTGCACGATCTCGTCGTGCTCGTCGAGGTACGACAGCACGGGAGTGATCTTGCTGTCGTCCAGGCCGTCCTCCATCTTCAGGTTCCACTTGCCGGTCTCTTCGCCCCACCGGTGCCCGACCGAGCCTTTTGGTGAGCGTGGCTCACCACTTGCGGCGTCCTGGACCAGGAACTTCCAGTCCCCGTTCTCTACGTCCTTGTAGCGGCCAAGGCGGTTGGCTCGCAGCATGCGGCCGGCCACGTATCCGCCGTCGATCTTCTCCAGCTCCACCATGAACGGGGAGTCGGTGTAACGCTCGATGTAGTCCTTGAAGTAGGGCACCTCGCGATCGACGTAGTACTCCTTGAGGATGACGTGGTCGACGGCCATCCACAGGGCGGTGTCCTGACCGGCGGTGACCGGGATCCACTCGTCCGCGAACTTCGCCACCTGGCTGTAATCGGGTGAGATGACGACAAACTTTGCGCCCGCGGTCCTTGCCTCGGAGATGAAGTGCACGTCGGGCGTGCGCGTCATGTTGAGGTTGGAGCCCATCGAGACGATGAACTTGGAGTTGAACCAGTCGGCGCTCTCGCAGACGTCCGTCTGGTCGCCCCAGACCTCCGGGAAGGCGTTCGGCAGGTCGGCGTACCAGTCGTAGAAACTCATGTTCACGGCGCCGAACAGTTGCAGGAACCGTGAGCCTGCGGCGTACGACAGGTAGGACATCGCGGGGATCGGCGCGAACCCGAACACCCGGTCCGGGCCATGCTTCTTCGCGGTGTACAGGCAGGACGCGGCGACGATCTCCAGCACCTCGTCCCAGTTGGAGCGTCGGAACCCGCCCTTACCTCGTGCCTGCTGATACTGGGTACGCCTGGTATCGTCCTCCACGATGGAGGCCCAGGCGTCTACAGGATTGTCGTGTTCTTTCCTCGCCTGGCGCCACATGTCCATGAGCGGACCGCGCACGTAGGGATATTTGACCCGGATGGGGCTGTAGACGTACCAGGAGGCTGAGATGCCCCGCTGGCAACCACGCGGCTCGTACGGTGGAAGGCACTTCTGCAATGTCGGGTAGTCGGTCTGCTGCATCTCCCACGTGACGATTCCGTCCTTCGTGTAGACCTGCCAGGAACATCCGCCCGTGCAGTTGACCCCGTGTGTGCTACGCGTGATCTTGTCGTGCTGCCAGCGGTTTCTGTAGAACTCTTCCCACTTGCGTGCTTTGGGGTCTACGAGGTCCTGGATCCAACCCATGGAAGTATGGTCTCCTTGATTTCTGAGTTTTCTGGGTGTTCTGGGTGTTCTAAATAACCGTCACGACGATGATGCTCAGCCCCGCGGCGATACTGCCGGCAACCGTCAGAAGGAACGCGACAAGGAGCAGCGTCGACGTGTCGCGCGGTCCCGACAGACCCGACAGAGTGTTGGTGTCACCGATCATTGGCTTGCGGACGCCGCCAAGCCGGCGCCGCCAGATGAGGTGCGTGAAAACGGCGATGATGGCAAGTCCGGCGACCGCCAGTCCAAATAGCTGGGCGACCTGTGTGGTGTCCCGCTGGGTTATGTCGGCAGACTTGAAGAACGCCAGCAGGTCGGCCTTCTCCTGCTCTGTCAGCGGTCGTTCGTTGTAGATCGGCCTCATCGGAACTATCGTTTCAGGCCAGGTGATCAGCGCGTCGCCAAGCTTTGCGTAGGCACCGGTCAGATCGGGTCCGAGGGAGCCTCCACCCAGCGCGCCAAGACCGCTGCTGCTGTGACAGGCAGAGCATGAGGGTCCTCGGTTCTCGAACCGGGTTGGCCCCGTGAAGAGGTTCTCTCCTTTTTCCGCGTCGCCCTCGGTTACCTGAACCGAGATGAGTTCAGGTACGGGCGCCCCTGCGTCGAGTCCGCCCCCAGCGCCCAAGACCCCCAGGGCGCCCAGATACGCGATCAGGTCATCGAGGTCACCGGAGGAAAGCGAAGCTGCGAAGGTGGAGGGCATGAGGTTCACAAACCCATCCACGACGAATATGCCCGGATCGACGATCGATTCACGAACATAATCTTCGGCACCCTGCCCGGCGACGGTTGAACCCGCCCGATCGAACAGGCCGGAGAGTCCCGGCCCGATGATCGTGTCGGTTCCGGTGGAGTGGCAGGCGGCGCAGTTGCCCGCGAATACCGTTTCGCCGTTGTCAGGGGACTGGGCGTATACGAGGGGGCCGGTATTGATAAGTGAAGCCGCGGCCACCACCGCAACCAATGTGAAAAATAAGAGCGATTTGTGTAGCGCTGCTCGGATACCGCTCGTCCTGATCACGGTTGTACTTTCGAGCGGGTCGCATCCGAGTGGCCTCGGCTCAACATGGAGGTGATACCCCCGCCTGTTCGCTGACGTACGCAAGCACGTCGGCAAGCCTGGAGAAGTAGATCTGCTGGTTCTTTTGCGCATCATGCACTCGCCACCGCCATTGCGGCACTGCTGTGTCCTCGGCTCCCTCCAGCCACAGAGTCATGACGAAAGAACTCCTTCGTGCGGCGCGTCCCGGCTCTTGCCCTCGAGGGGGTCTCGCGTCCTGTGTGATATTTTTCTCATTCGCGTCTTTCATGACGCTTACACACCTCGGCCTACCTGCTGTGGCTCGGGAGCGCGTACAGGCAAGGGATTTCCCCTGGGCGCCCGGTGGGGGTCGGGAAACCGGCCACACCAATAGGAATTACCCGACCGCTCTTACTGGTCGCTTACATTGAGGACGGCACGTGGGGCTGTTAGCCGAGGCGCTGACGTGGGCTCGCAGAGGGAACTAAGAAAGGTTTCCGGAGGCCACCCGATAGAGGCGCTGCGTTTCCGGCATCGGCTCGATGCCCAGTTCCCGCCGCAGTAGCTCTTCACAAACCGAATACTGGCGCAGAGCCTCGGAGCGCCTTCCTGCTGCAAGCAGGGCCTCGATCAGCCGGCGATGGATCTGCTCCCGCAGCGGATCGAGTCGCAATGCGCGCTGGTAATACACGATGCTCTGATCCGGCGCGCCCCACCGGTCATAATGACTCGCGGTCTTTGTGGCGACATCCAGAGCCGTTTCCCGGAGACTTTCCCGTTCAGCCCAGCACCATTCCGCGTATGGCTCGTCTTCGAACAGATCGCCCGTGTAGAGGTCAAGGGCGGCGCTGTAAGAGTCAACGGCGCCGCGCAAGTCGCCGCTCCGTTCCTGTCGCTCTCCCGCCTCGACAGCCCGGCGAAATTCATGGATGTCGCAACGGTACGGCGCCTCCGGATTGAAGTAATAGCGGTCGCCGTCGTTGCATATGAAGGTCCAGCGGCGTTTGTGGTGGCGCGACGAAGGCTCGATGGCGCGCCTCAGCGCATGAATCAGGACGTACAGGCGATTCGCGGTAACAGCCGGATCGGCGCCGGGCCAGAGGGCTTCAGCCAGCATGTCCCGGGGTATGGCACGGCCTTCGTTGACAAGCAGTATCTTGAGCAGGGTTATCGCGCCTCGCCGCTGAACGGCGTCCGGTGGCAGCAGGCGTCCTTCCCTGTGAAGCTCGAATGAACCGAAACAGCGAATATCAAGGAACGGCTGGCCGTCCACTTGCCCCGTGCCGTCCGGCACCCGGTCGGTCGAGACCGTCCGCCAAGCAGCGTCTCGCGCCCGTTTCACGGCAGGGGCAGCCTGCGCGGCGATAGCCAGAAGCAAGGCCAGGTGGTTCGTGGGTGGTGACGGGCCGCCCCCGGGGTATTGCAGCCGAACCAGTCCCACCGGTTCCCCTTCTGCGACAAGGGGCAGGCAGTGAGTAACGTTGTTATCTCCAGACATGTGCTGGCATCGAGGCGGCCAATCACCGCGGCGACCATGAAGGGCGATCCCATGCCCGCTGCTCATCACCGGGCAGGCCGGCTCAGTGGCAGGTTGGACGTCGCTGCATAGCGGTTCCTCGATTCCGCCCACCGCAACGCGATGCATCGTCTCCCGAAGACCCGGGGCGTGAACCATCAGCTCACCCCCACTGGCGTTACCGATGCGCATCATCTGCTGCAGCACATGGCGCGCAAGGGTCTCGATCTCTCCTTCGGCTTGTTCTGCGGCCAGACCTGGCAGGGCATCCAGCCGTGCTTTCAGCGATGCCCTCTCCAGCGCTCCCGCCAGGGGAACGCCGGCCCAATTGAGGATCCGCTGCGTTCGTTCCAGGTCCAGGTCTGAGCGCCGAGTGGCGACGTTCAGGGTTCCGATGATGCCGTCCGAGCCGCGCAACGGAACACACACGTACGAGAGGAATCCGCCGCTCTTTACCCGGGTGCGCAGATAGCGCTCATCTACCAACAGGTCCGCTGTTCGGATTGCCATACCCTGACTCAGCACCAGACCGGGGAATCCTTCCCCGGTTCGAAACCGGTTTATCTGGGTGAAGGCAGCTCTGTCGGGCCCGCGAACGGAAGAGAGGAGCATGTCGTCGCTGCCAGGTTCTCGCAGGAACAACTCTGCGGCTTCAACGTCCAGACTGTGTCGCAGCCAATCAAGAGTGTGCTCGGCACTCGCGCTAATAGAGTCTGGAGCCATGCTTACAGCCAGACTCCCGACACCGACAAGGTCGAGCAGCGTGTCGAGCGCGGAATCGTTGGTCAGGCCGGGTGTCTCGACCGACCCAGAACTCCGATCCGGAGCGGGTGAGCCCGCACTCTCTACAGTCAAGGTGATCAGAGCGCTGCCCGCCGACGCCGGCAGCGCGACAAGGCTGCAGGTTAGCGGAGTCTCAATTTTTCCACGGTCTACCACCATCGCGCTTGTGTAGCTGGAACGTCCGTCCTGCACCGCTTTCATTGCGGAACAGCCCACGCGGCAGACCAGATCGCCGTAGGAGTCACAACCACCAACTGCGGTAAAGCAATGCCGGCCAATGGCCGCATCCGTGGTAATACTCAGCAACTTGCCCGCAGCGTCACTCCACTGAATGATTCGCTGATGGCGATCAATTACCAGGCAAGCCGTTGCTGACGGTCCGGTCGCCTTTTTTGAGGCGTCCATTGACATCTCCGAAACAAGATTTGAGCCCCAGCGTGTGAGATTGGTGCTGATACCTGCATGAAGCGCGGCCGCCCGTCATGAGGATTACGTGAGCAAAGGCAGCGTCGGCCGGTTGACCTGCTCCCCGAAAACCGATCCAACTCTAGAGTTAGAGTTTCGGAATCGGAGAAAGGGGAGATATGGCTCGCAGGAAATACACGCCTGAACAAATCATCGGCAAGTTGCGCGAGGTAGAAGTGGCGCTTGCCCAGGGATCGACCGTTGCGCTTGCTGTCCGCGGAATCGAGGTCACAGAACAGACCCATTCGACTCCGCTCAGGGCAGGCTCTACTATCGCTGGCGCCGTGAGTACGGCGGCCTCAACGTTGAACAGGCTCGGCGTCTCAAAGAGCTGGAGAAAGAGAACCTCCGTCTCAGACGCGCTGTCTCGGATCTCACACTGGATAAGCTGATCCTCAAAGAGGCTGCGGAGGGAAACTTCTGAGCCCTTCTCGTCGCCGCATGTGCGTAGAGCGCGTCCAGCGAGTTCACCCGGAAGTCTCTGAGCGGAGGGCTTGCCGCGCCCTCTCTCAGCCGCGATCCACTCAGCGCCACCACCCCAGGATCCGGGACGATGAAGAAGCCCTGAGGGCCGACATCACCGCTCTGGCGACCAGGTTCGGCAGGTACGGGTACCGGCGGATCACCGCTCTGCTGAAAGAGCTCGGATGGCAGGTGAACCACAAGAGAGTGGAGCGCATATGGAGACGGGAAGGGCTCAAAGTACCGATGAAACAGCCGAAGCGAGGCCGCCTCTGGCTGGGTGATGGCTCACTCATCAGGCTCAGGCCAGAGCATGTGAACCACGTCTGGGCCTACGACTTCGTAGCCTGTCGGACGCATCTGGGCAAGCCCATCCGTCTGCTCACCGTGATCGATGAGTGGAGCAGGGAGTGCCTGGCGATCAAGGTGGCGTCCAGGCTGCGATCAGATGATGTGCTGGCAACGCTCACCGAGTTGATGGTGCGCAGAGGTGTGCCTGAATACATCCGCTCTGACAACGGGCCGGAGTTCACAGCCAAGAGGGTGAGGGAATGGATCGAGAGGATCGGAGCGAAGACGCTCTTCATAGAGCCCGGGAGTCCGTGGGAGAACGGGTATAACGAGAGCTTCAACGGGAAGCTCAGGGACGAGTTGCTCAACGGAGAGATCTTCTACACGTTGAGGGAAGCGGAGGTGCTTATCGAGGATTGGAGGAAGACGTACAACCAGATCCGGCCGCACAGTTCGCTAGACTATCGGCCACCGGCACCAGAAGCGACTGAATTACCCGGCAAACTGCATCCAAATGCCTGGTTCAGGCCTCGTGACTTGAGGCCGGTACTAACATAGCGACTGGTACAACTATCGGGGGCAGCAACTGTCTTGGATGTCAAGCGGATATTGGAAGACTGCGGGGGTGCGGTGCAGGTTCGCGCCACTTCTCTTTGCGCCTGATCATGCTGTTGAGGATCAGAAGCAGTTTTCGCATGCAGGCGGTGAGAGCGACCTTCTTCGGCTTGCCTGCGGTGCAGAGTCGGAGGTAGAAGTCTCGGATCACAGGGTTGTACCGGCTGGCGACGAGAGCGGCCATGTAGAGTGCTGCCCGCACTCGAGCTCGCCCGCCCCAGACGGTCCTTCTGCCTGCGAGTGTGCCGCTGTCGCGGTTGAGCGGCGCCACTCCCGCCAGCGCTGCGATCTCCTTGCGGTTGAGTTGTCCAAGCTCCGGCAGATCTGAGAGCAGCGTGAACGAGACGACAGGGCCTATGCCAGGGACGCTCTTCAGGATGTCGTCCTTCACCCGCCACAGCGGGCTCTCCTTGATGGCACCGTCCAGGTCGTCGTTTATATCGGAGAGCTCTCGCTCAAGCCACCTGATGTGGACCTTGAGCCTGCGGCGCACTGTGCTATCGGCGCTCTGAAGGCGGTTCCGCTCAGCGGTCAGCATCTCGCTGATCTGTCTCCTGCGAGAAAGCAGGCCGGAGAGCTGCCTTGCCTGCTCATCACGAAGAGGACGAGGCTCTGGCTTGACCGCCTCCGCAAAGTGCGCAAGGACCCGGGCATCCAGGAGGTCTGTCTTTGCCAGCCGTCCGGTTGACTTCGCAAAGTCCCGCACCTGGCGAGGGTTCACCACCACTACCGGCACGCCCAGGATCGCCAGGGCGCTTGCTGCCGTGCCCTCCATCCCTCCGGTAGCCTCCAGAACTACGAGCTCAGGACGCAGGTCCTTCAGCCGAGCCGCGACCTGTTTTGCTCCAGCGTCTGTGTTGGGGCTTCTCCATTCAACTTCAACCGGACGTACCGCGACGT
>JADFPB010000108.1 GCA_022562515.1 Chloroflexota bacterium
GGGCCTTCGGGGCCCGGCTGTTCATTACGTACCCGTCTGACGGGCGTCTATCGCCAGACAGAGATTTCGATTCGTGTCTCATGATCCAGACATCTCTCCCAGAATGCCCGCTCATTCATTAAATACTCGCAGGCCGCCGCGCGCGGCGCTGGATGTTACATGTTTGTTGCGATACGGGGCTGCGATGCGGGCTGATCCGGCCGCGTTTATACGGAACTCAACTGGGGGTGCGGAAACGATAGCCGACATTGCGGACCGTCTCGATGAACCGATGACGGGCATCATTGGTCTTTGCGCGGACCCGCCGGACATGCACATCTACGGTCCGGGTTCCGCCGAAGTAGTCATAGTCCCACACCTCTTTTAAGAGAGCCTCTCTTGAGAACACCCGGCCAGGATTGGACGCAAGAACCCTGAGGAGCTCGTATTCCTTATAAGTAAGGTCTATCCGGTTGCCACTTACCGTGACCTCATATCGCTCAAGGTCAATGGAAAGCTCTCCAGCATCCACCCGGTTGGCGTTCTTCGACCCACCCGCGCGCTGCAGAGCGGCGATGATGCGGACCTCAATCTCTTCGGCGGTAAACGGGGGAAAGCAGAGTTCCACAACCCCTCCGGCGAGATCGAGATCGAAAAGGCCGGGCATGGGAAGAAGCGCAACGCAGGGCAGGCCCGCGCCGTGGGCAGCGCTTGCGGCCGACACAAGATCCCGCACACCGTCATTAGAAGCCGCTATGAGTACGACATCAGCACCCGTCGGACGATCCCATCCGCCGGGCCCGCGGGCCACGTTGGACAGCGAAATCTCAGGGTTAAGGGAGACAAGCTCCTTACCCAGCGCGTTAAATTCGCCGGCTGAGTCCAACACTGCGACTTGAATCATGTCTGGCGCGTAATCTGTGTAACTGCCCGGCCCGACAGACCGTGGCTGATGATGTCCGCCGGGCACGAAATACCAATCTCATAGGCGGCCCGGTAATCGTCAGATCATACCGAGAAAGGGCTAATTTGTGAAATATTGCACACGCCCCACTCCGCCGCAACGCCTTTGTTCAGGTTTGGGTCCGGAGTTAGTCAGGGGCCCGCGCTCCGTCTCTTCCGTTCATCCGGCCGGAACCAGTCCAGATCAGGCGGCGCATCAGTCTCAAAGATCTTGCTCAAACGTCTGGCCGGAACATCTGGCAGCCACAGCCGGTAGCGGTGCAGCGGCTGTTTCCGGCATGACGACCGCGAATGTGGCCGCACTCACAGCGATCGTAATCCGACTCGCCCTCGGCCAGCTCCACCGGACCGGAAGGTTCCCGACGGTAGTCGCTATCATCCCTGTCACCTGGCCTATTGCCCTGCCTGAAAACCATGCTCGTGCTCCACGCTACGGCGCCAGGCTAAACAAACCTGTCCGGAGTGTAATGCGCGGACGGCCATCGCGCCACGGTCTCGTCACGAATCCCGTCGCACCGGCCGGCTCAGGCCGTTGCTATCTGCCCCAGCGCCATGTCTGAAATAATTAACTACGGAATTCGTTGACTGCGGCATTCCGCGCTGACTATAATTATCGTTTGTCGCCCGCGGCGGTGCTGCCGCGGACGCTGCGCGTATATTGAGGTTTTTAGAGTCTGACAATGCCAACGACAAACCAGTTGATTCGCGGAGCCCGCAAGAAGGGCGTCAAGAAATCCAAGACACCTGCACTGCGCATGAATTTCAATTCGCTCACGAACCGCATGAAACGTGGCGCGGGCGCCCCGCAGAAACGCGGCGTTTGCCTCCAGGTCAAGACCGTCACGCCGAAGAAGCCGAACTCCGCGCTTCGCAAGGTCGCCCGCGTGCGCCTTACTAATGGCATGGAAGTAACGGCATACATCGGCGGAGAGGGCCACAACCTTCAGGAACACTCCGTGGTACTGGTTCGAGGCGGCCGGGTAAGAGATCTTCCTGGCGTTCGCTATCACGTCGTCCGCGGCGCTCTCGATACCTCCGGCGTAGAGGGTCGAAAGCGCGGCCGCAGCAAGTACGGAACGGCGCGCCCGTAAGAATCTCACACACACCCGGTCGGCAAGACCGGGTCTATTTCCCCCTGTGAAACTCGATGGGCATTCCCAATCAGCCGCAGGCACACCGACCAGAACCAGACCACAAACAGAGTAGACGGGCTTTAGAAGAAACAGATGGCACGCAGAAGGCCAGCAGAACGCAGGATCATTCCTGCCGACCCGCGCTATGACAGCGTCCTCCTCACGCGCTTCATTAACAAGGTGATGCTGGGTGGGAAGAAGACGAAGGCGCAGAGTGCCGTCTACACGGCTCTTGAGGCCCTTGAACAAGAGCTAAATCGGCCGGGACTGGAAATCTTCGAGCAGGCGGTGAGAAATGCCACTCCCGCGCTTGAAGTCCGCTCCCGCCGGGTCGGTGGCGCAACTTACCAGGTGCCCACCGAAGTCCGGCCGGAGCGCCGGACATCCATGGCACTGCGATGGCTGGTCACGGGCGCTCGAGTTCGCGGCGGCCGGCCAATGCACAGACGCCTTTACGAGGAGCTCCTGGAGGCCACGCGCGGCCAGGGCTCAGCGGTTCGGCGCCGTGAAGACATCCACCGGATGGCAGAGGCCAACCGGGCATTCGTCCACTACCGCTGGTAATCACACCAACCTTTCTGGAGCAGAGAAAAGCCCTGCAGTCAACCGGCTGCGCCTCAAACACCGGGCTATTGAAGACTTATGGCGACCGCGACAAGAACTGAAAATGCCGTGTCAAAGATCCGAAATATCGGTTTCATTGCCCACATAGATGCCGGCAAGACCACCGTGACGGAAAACGTCCTCTACGTTACCGGCGCTACTCACCGCGTCGGAAACATCGACGAGGGCAATACCATCATGGACTTCATGGACATCGAGCGCGAGCGCGGCATCACGATCGGCGCCGCAGCCACGACGACCGAGTGGCGAGGCCATGACGTCAACATCATCGACACCCCGGGCCACGTCGACTTCACAGCCGAAGTGGAACGCAGCCTACGCGTCCTTGACGGCGGGATCGTGGTCATCGATGCCGTGGCCGGCGTTCAGCCACAATCGGAAACCGTGTGGCGCCAGGCCAACAAGTACAAAGTGCCGCGCTGCATCTTCGTCAACAAGATGGACCGCATGGGAGCCGACTTCTTCGCCGCGCTTGAGTCAATCCGCAAACGACTCAAAGGCAACCCCATCGCAATCCAGATGCCCATCGGCGCAGAGGCGGAATTCACAGGCGTGATCGACCTCATCACAAGGCGCGCTTACAGGTTCGAGCCTGACTCAATCCACCCGGAAGAAGTTCCGATGCCAGCGGACCTCGCGGAAGAGGCCGCAGCGCGCCGCGCCACGATGGTCGAGAAGATCGCCGAAGTCGATGACGACCTTATGCTCAAGTTCCTCGTCGACGAAGAGATCAGCGAGCCCGAACTCATGGACGCGCTACGGCGCGCCACCATCCAGGGGAAAATAGCGCCCGCCCTCTGCGGCAGCGCGCTGCGCCGCATGGGTATCGCACCCATACTGGATGCCATCATCGACTTCCTGCCATCGCCACTTGACGTGCCCGCGGCAACCGGCATCAACCCGAAAACCGATGAGACCATCGTGAGGGAGGCCAGCGAGGACGCCCCGGTCGCAGCCATCGTATTCAAGGTAGTGGCGGACCAGCACGTGGGCCGCCTGGTCTACCTGCGCGTCTACTCCGGCAAACTCGAAACCGGCATGAATATCTACAACCCGGCACGTCGCCAGCGCGAGCGGCTGGGGCGCCTGATGCGCATCCACGCCGAACACCGCCAGGAGATCAAAAGCGCCGGACCCGGCGAGATCATCGCCGCGATCGGCCTGAAGCGCGCCTACACCGGCGATACCCTCTGTGATCAGTCCAACCCCATCGTCCTCGAGAGCATCACGTTCCCGGACCCGGTCCTCTCAGTTGCTATTGAGCCCAAGACACGGGGCGACCAGGAGAAACTGGACGCAACGCTCGTCAGACTCGCCGATGAAGACCCAACGTTCCGCGTCCGCACGGACGAAGAAAGCGGACAGATCATCATCGCGGGTATGGGAGAGCTGCACCTCGACGTGACCGTCGAGCGAATGCGCCGTGACTTCAAAATTGAGGTCAGCGTTGGCGAGCCCAAGGTCGCCTACCGAGAGTCGATCGCCCGCTCAGCGGAGGCGGAAGGCCGCTTCGTCCGCCAGACCGGCGGTCACGGCCAGTACGGAGATGTCCGCATACGAGTTGAGCCGCTAAAGTCCGGTGAGGGCGTCCAGTTTGAGAGTGAAATTACCGGCGCAGTTCTTCCGTTGGACTACCAGAGGGCTGCAGAGGCAGGCTTCCGCGAAGCGATCACGTCTGGCGTACTTGCCGGATACGAGACAGTCGACATCAAGGGCGTCCTCACAGGAGGAAGCTTCCACGAGGTCGACTCATCCGAGATGGCATTCAAGATTGCCGGCAGCATGGCATTCAAGTCGGCCGCCGCAAGAGCCCACCCCAGATTGCTGGAGCCCATAATGAAGATAGAGGTCGTGACACCCGCCGAGTTCCTCGGCGACTGTCTCGGCGACCTCAACGCCCGTCGCGCCCAGATCCAGATGATGGAAGGGGACGAGGCGACCCAGACAATCAAGGGAATGATTCCACTGGCGGAAACGTTCAGGTACGCTACGGACCTTCGGTCCATCACAACCGGCCGCGCCACCTTCTCCCTGGAGTTCGATCACTACGCACCAGCGCCAAAGTCCGTCCTGGCGGACATGACGATAAAGGCTTAATTTATGCCCGGTCAGAAAATCAGAATCGTTCTTAAGGCATTCGATCACCGCGTGCTCGATCTATCCGCGAGCCAGATCGTTGAGGCCGCGGAACGAACGGGGGCCGCCGTGGCCGGGCCGATTCCAATGCCCACCAAGATAAAACGGTTCTGCGTAATCCGAAGCCCGCACGTCGACAAGCGGTCACGCGAGCATTTTGAACTCCGCATTCACAAACGACTGATCGACATTCTTGAGCCGACGTCGAAAACAATTGACTCCCTGACCCGGCTCAACGTGCCGGCAGGTGTCGACATTTCAATCAAACTCTAAACCCGGCAAACTATAATTAATGACTATTCAAGGGCTCATAGGACGCAAGGTGGGGATGACCACCCTCTACTGGGAGGATGGCCGCGTCGATGGCGTCACGCTGGTGGAGGTCGGGCCGTGCGTCATCACGCAGATCAGGACGCAGGCACGCGACGGCTATGAGGCCGTCCAAATCGGCTTCCAGGAGACGCGCCGCGTAAACAAGCCGGCGGCGGGCCACCTCGAGCGCTCAGGAGGCAGATACCGCCACCTGCAAGAGTTCAAGGTCGACGAGCTTGGCGAGTATGAAGTCGGCCAGTCACTTGGCGCTAATGTCTTCAACGCGGGCGACAAGGTCAGCGTGCGCGGAATATCCAAGGGACGCGGCTTTGCCGGCGGCGTCAAGCGCCACGGTTTCAAAGGCGGTCCCAAGACCCACGGCCAGTCCGACCGCCATCGCGCGGTGGGTTCAATTGGCGCAGGCTCCTCACCGGGCCGCGTATGGAAAGGCACCCGGATGGCCGGCCACATGGGCGCCCGCAATGTCACCTCAACCGGCCTGAAGATTGCTCTCGTAGACGAATCACGAAATATCCTCGCACTTACCGGATCCGTACCGGGACCGAAAAACGGCATCATCCGCGTACAGCTCCAGGAGCGAAACGACTCCGAGGCGCCCACCCCGCTATTTACCATCCTGCCCACCGACGAAATCGAAGACCAGCCCACCGAGGATGAGACCGTCAATGAGATCGCGGTAGAGGAAGAAGCTCCAGCCGACAAGGTAGCCGAAGAGCCCGAGGCCGCGAAGAAGAGCCCCCGGCCGATGAGGTCTCTGAAGAGGTCTCAGACGGCAATGGTGATGACGAGAAAGCTTCATCCTGATGGAAGTTCAAGTCAAAAACAGCAAAGGCGAAGAGTCCGGCGTCATCGAGCTGGCAGATTTCGTCTGGGCCGAAAAAATGAACGGGCCGGTACTGCATCAGGTCGTCAATGCCCAGCGGGCCAACCGGCGCCAGGGCGGGCACGACACGAAAACGCGATCGGACGTCATCGGCTCGGGCCGCAAGCTCGGCCGCCAGAAGGGCGCAGGACGCGCCCGGCACGGCGATCGCAAGTCACCGACCATGCGCGGCGGCGGTGTCGCCCACGGACCGCATCCGCGAAGCTACAGGCAGCGCATTGCAACAAAGGTCAGAAGACTCGCCCTGCGCGTGGCGCTCTCAGACCAGTTGCGGCGCGGCAACGTGACATTCGTCAGCGAGCTCGGCGTCTCCGCTCCAACAACGCCCAACACAAAGAACCTGTCCAATATCCTGCAGGCAGTCAGCGACACGCAACGCCTGTTGCTTGTAACCACAGGTCAAAATGAGATCATTCGCAGGTCCGCCAGGAATCTGGCCGATGTAGAAGTTCAGACCGCCGATTTGTTAAACCCCCTCCAGATTACCGGCGCCCGCCACCTGCTCTTCACAAAGGATGCGGCGCAGAGGGTTGACGAGATCTGGAACGCGCCCGCTACGAGGCCGGCACGCAGGGCCATAGAGGCTTAGGGGGCATACATTGAACACCTGGGAAGTTCTGCGCAGACCGGTCGTGACTGAGAAGACCACGATTCTCAGCGAATCCCGGAAATACGCATTTGAGGTTCACAAGAAGGCGACCAAGCCCCAGATCAGGCGGGCGGTTGAAGCAGCGTTCGACGTAAAGGTCGCCAGCGTGAACACCAGCCGGGTACCCGGAAAGACCAAGCGCTTCGGACGCCAGCCGACTACTTCGCCGGCCTGGAAGAAAGCAGTAGTCACCCTGCAAGAAGGCGACTCCATTCAGTTGTTCGAGGGAGCATAGGCGTAATGCCGCTCAGAACATATAAGCCAACATCGCCGGGTCAGCGCGGCACCGTACTCCCCGACTTCTCCGAGATCACGAAGAAGAAGCCGGAGAAGTCTCTGCTCGCGCCCCTCAAGAAGACCGGTGGCCGGAACAATACCGGCCGTATCACCGTCCGGCACCGCGGCGGCGGCCACAAGAGACGCTACAGAATCATCGATTTCAAGCGAGACCGCGACGCTAACGCCACGGTCGAAGCGATTGAGTACGATCCCAACCGCTCGGCACGGATCGCGCTGCTCTCCTATCCGAACGGCTCCAAGGCCTATATCGTCGCCCCCGATGGAATTCAAGTCGGAGCTAACATTGGCCAGGTCTCCGGCAACGGCATCATAACCGGCAACTCGGCTAAACTCTCCGAGTTACCCACCGGCACGTTCGTCCACAATATTGAGATTCGGCCCGGCAGCGGCGCAACAATGGTGCGCAGCGCGGGAACGGTAGCCCAGGTCATGGCGCATGAAGAGGGCTATACGCTTCTCAGACTGCCCTCCGGTGAAATCCGGCTTGTGCGCGGAGACTGCCGCGCCACGGTAGGCCAGGTCGGCAACCTCGATCACAAGAACATAAAACTTGGCAAGGCCGGCAGATCCCGCCACCGCGGCCGGCGGCCCACCGTTCGCGGCTCCGCAATGAACCCCTCAGATCACCCGCACGGAGGCGGCGAGGGCCGCGCCGGCATCGGCATGCCGGGACCAAAGACGCCGTGGGGCAAACCGGCCCTCGGCCCACGAACCCGCCGCAAGCGGGCGTCTGACAAGCTAATCATCAGACGGCGCCACAAGCGCTAACCAACCATCAGGCCCCCATACGGCATAAGAAAGAAACGGAATAACAGCATTTAGATCATGTCCAGATCAGTAAAAAAGGGACCCTTCGTCCAACCCAAACTCCTCAAGCGGGTTGAAGAGGCACAGCGCACCAACTCCCGGACCGTAATCCGGACCTGGTCCCGAGCCTCCACGATCATGCCTGACATGGTGGGCCTCACCATCGCGGTCCACGATGGACGGCGCCACGTCCCGGTGCTGATCACGGAAAACATGGTTGGCCACAAGCTCGGTGAGTTTGCGCCCACCAGGACGTTCAGGGGCCACTCCTCCCGGGCCGACCGGGCGACCCGTCCCGTATAGAGAGCCCGCATAAAGAGATTGATTTCAGAATCCCCCGTAAAAGACCAAAAGTAAGAGACAGAGACAGAAAATGGCGGCTCACGCAAGAGCAAAAAGTGTTGGCATCTCAGCCAAGAAGATGCGGCTGGTCTGCGACCTCGTGCGCGGAAAAAACGTAGAGACTGCGGTCAATACGCTCCGCTTCACGATCTCACCGTCCGCGCACGTCGTTCTGAAAACACTGAACTCCGCCGTTGCGAACGCCGAAGCCAATGAGTTGATGAACCGGGATAATCTGACGATCATCAGGATCACGGTGGACCAGGGCCCGCGCATGCGCCGCTTCCGGCCGAAGTCCAGAGGCCGCGCCGGCGCGTTCAACAGGCCAAGCTGCCACCTGATCGTTGAAGTAGACGAAGTAACCTCGAACGCGGCGGCAGGATAGCCCCCGCCCCCAGGGTAACCCCCGAGGTAACAAGGGTAATTGGACAACTAGGGAGAGAATTTTGGGCCAGAAGACCCACCCGATAGGATTCCGACTGGGCATCTCCATTCCATGGCAGGCCCGGTGGTTCGCCGCGCGCGGCCCCGCATACGCGGCGTTAGCTATTGAGGATCAGAAAATCCGCGAGATGATCAAGGCGCGCTACGAAGAGTCAGGCGGCATCTCGAAAACTGAGATCGAGCGTGGTCCGCAAGAGCTCGTCGTATCGATTCACACGGCAAGGCCGGGAATCGTCATCGGCCGCGGCGGAACACGAGTAGACGAACTTCGAGCAGATCTGGAGAAGCTGACGGGCAAACGCGCCCGCCTCAATATCCAGGAAATCAGGCAGCCGGAACTGGACGCCTACCTCGTCGCTCGGAACGTCGCAGAGCAGCTTGAGCGCAGAGTGGCATTCCGCAGAGCGATGCGGCAGTCCGTGACACGGACAATGCAGGCCGGAGCCGAAGGGATCAAGCTGATCTGCTCGGGCCGCCTCGGTGGCGCAGAGATCGCACGCGCCGAGAAGGCGATGGACGGACGCGTTCCGCTTCACACACTACGCGCCAACATCGACTTCGCGATCGCCGAAGCCGCGACGACGTTCGGCCGCATCGGCGTGAAAGTGTGGATTTACAAAGGCGAAGTTACGAGTAGCGCCGCCATAGTGGGCACCGCAATGAGACAGGCTGACGCGCCGCCCGGCCAGGGTGGCGACACCGAGAGCCGGCCACGCCGTCAGCGCCGGTCCGGTCCGCGCGCCGGCAGGGCAATTTCGCAGCGCGACCCAGAGAAGCCGGCCGCAGAGACACCGGCTGCAGAGACGCCGGCCGCAGAGACACCGGCTGCAGAGACGCCTGCCGCAGAGACACCGGCGTCGGAGAAGCCGGCAACAGAGACACCGGCCGCAGAGACGCCGGCTGCAGAGACGCTCCCGGCTGAAGCAGAGGCCGCTGCCGAAAAGCCCGCCGCGGAAGAAGCCCCGGCCAAGGCCAAACCCAGGGCCAGGAAGCCCGCCGCTAAGAAAGCCCCGGCCAGGGCCAAACCCAGGGCCAAACCCAGGGCCAAAAAGCCCGCCCCCGAGGAATCGCCAGAGGCATCAGGGGCTGAAGCGGAAGAACCGGCTAAGCCAGAAGCTTCAGACGATAATCCCACCACAGACGAAGAGAGCAGCGAGGAAAAGAAGTAACCAATGCTGCAGCCGACCAGAACAAAATATCGTAAGCACCAGCGCGGAAAGCGCCGGGGCGCACCCGTTTCCGGCAGTAACCTGAGCTACGGCGAGTT
>JADFPB010000109.1 GCA_022562515.1 Chloroflexota bacterium
ACTCCACAAGGCCGCCGCCGTCCAGCACAAGAATCCTGTCCGCGCCGATCACGCTGGATAGCCGGTGCGCCATCACCAGAGTCGTCCGGCCTTTCATCAGGCGGTCCAGCGCCTGCTGAATCGCCGCCTCGTTCTCGGCATCCACGCTGGAGAGCGCCTCGTCCAGGATCAGTATCGGAGCGTCGCGCAACAGCGCCCGCGCGATCGCTATCCGCTGGCGCTGGCCGCCCGAAAGGCGAACGCCCCGCTCGCCGATAGCCGTTCGATACCCCTGCGGCAACGCGCTGATGAACTCGTGGGCGTTGGCCGCGCGTGCAGCCTCCTCCAACTCCGCCTGCGACGCGTCGGGCCTGCCGAACCGGAGGTTGTCCTCGATCGTTCCGTGGAACAGATAAGTGTCCTGCGCGACGACCGCGATCTGACGCCTGATCTGGTCGAACGAAAGCTCGCGGCAATCTACCCCGCCAACGCTCACCGACCCGGACTGCGGGTCATACATGCGCTGCACCAGCCACATCAGCGTGGACTTGCCGGAGCCGCTTCTGCCAACGATCCCCACGGTCTCGCCCGCGGCAACGCGGAAGCTGACGTCCCTCAGGGCCGGATCCCTGCCGCCTGGATATGCGAAGGTCACGCCGCTGAATTCGACCGTCGGCGCCAGATTAAGCTCCGTGCCGCCTGCATCACGAGATGGCGCGTCAGCGACGGTCGGCTCCGCGTCCATCACCTCGAAGAGCCCGCCAGCTGCCGAGATGCCGAGCAGTCCCTGGTGGAATAGCTGGCTGAGCTCCCTCAGCGGCCTGAACGCCTCAATGCCGAGCATCAGCACGATGAGTAGGGCGCTGATAGTCATCTCCCCCGACTCCACCCTCGTCGCCCCGAGCGCGAGCGCCACGCCAGCCCCTACCGCAATCCCCGCGATCGTCACGCCATGGGTCGCCGCGTTGCTCGCAAGCACCCACATCGTCGACCGGAACACTTCGTCTGCGCGTTTCTCAAGGGCATCTCCCCGCCGTTTGCTCTGGCCGAACGCCTTGAGTGTTGCCAGCCCCTGAATCGAATCGAGGAAATCGGCGGCGAACGCACCGTACGCGTCCCGCCGCCTCAGGCTGCTCTTCGCGTTCAGCCTATGGAACAGCGCCGGCATAACCAGCGTGCCGAGCGCAAAGCCCAGGAACACGGCCGCTACGGGCAAGTCAAGGAACGCGATGAATACGAATATGCCGATCGGCGCGAGCAGGGCGGTGAAGAACTGCGGCAGATACTGGCCGAAGAACGTTTCGAGCTGCTCCACGCCCTCCACCATCGTGATCGTGAAATCGCCCGTGCGCCGATAGTCGAAGTAGGCGGGCCCAAGCTCGATAGTCTTGTCGTAGATTCGGCGGCGAAGCACCTGCTGGACCTTCGCCGCTGTGCCCCACGCCACCATCTCCTTGAAGTACTGGAGGGTCGCGCGCAGCAGGATGACGCCGATGACGAGCAGCATCGGCAGGACGAGATCGCCGAAGCCCTCCCCGCCGAACACCTCTCCAAGCAGCCAGCCCAGCAACGCGAGGCGCGCGATGCCCGCAGCCGCGGTGCCAAGCCCGAACCCCACCGCCACGGCTATTCGTAACCGCACGCCTTTTGTATAGCCCCACAGCCTGAGGCTGAAATACATCTTTACTTCTCTCTCGACACCGGCAGGCCCGGCCCGCCCGTCCCCGCCCACCCGGTGCAAGGAGCCACGGGTCCAGATGCGAATAGTTGCAGAAAGGCAAAAAATGGCCGCACGGATTGTAGGCCCGCACCACTGCCCCGGCAATGAAACTCCGTCCGTAGATCGAACCTCGCCGGAAAAAACGCTTATGATCCCGGTCCACCACGAGTGAGCGGGTGATGGCGCAGCGGGTTCGCCTGGGGCGAATCAGGGCGCAGCGCGAATAATGGTGGCCGCAGGTAAGCGGCCACGTTTTTGCCACTCATCGCTGGCCGGCAGTTACCAACCGGTTGAGGCATAACGCGGCAAGGAACCCGAGGCGGTGAGCTCAGACCACCGCCCCGGCAACGCCCGGGGATCTGGTTACGCCGTCAGCACCTGGCCCTGAGCTTTGAGCCTGGGCATGACCTCTTTCGCGAACAGTTCCATCGACCGCATCACCTTGTCATGTGGCAGTTCGCCGATCCGCATCCATGTCATCCAGTGATTTGTGAACACGCGCTCGGAATACGCCTGCATTGACTTGAGAACCGTTTCCGGTGACCCGTAGCACGCGCCCCAGGCCCACGGGTCGGCTGCTGCCGCGCCGGCGACTGCCCCTGGATCGTCCGGGTACTGCTCGTACCCGCTCGCCGGCATCGGCCGCCCGGGAGCACCGGGCAGGAATGCCGAAAGGGCGTTGAAGAACCACTGGGCGTTGGGCGCCGCATCGCGCTCCGCCTCCTCGTCGGTTTCTGCAACATGGATCTTTACGGTCAAAGGCATATCGACGTCCGAGAGCTGTTTGCCGGCCTTCCGCAACTGCTCCTCGTAGAGTTTTGTCCCGGCCTCGACCGTGTCGATGGACACGAAATTCAGGGACCGGATAATCGGATCTCCCAGACTCCCTGCAACCTCATAAGAGGCCGGCGTCACAACCGTCCAGTAGAGCGGCGGACCCGGTTTCTGAACCGGCTTCGGGAACACGGAAACGTCTTTGAACGACCAGAACTCGCCGTCGTGGGAAAACACATCCTCCGTCCAGGCCCTCTTGATGATCTCCAGGCTCTCCATGAACATAGCCTTTGACTTCGTCTGATCGATCTGGAACGCCTCGAACTCCGGCACCTGCCAGCCCCGCCCTACCCCAAGCGAAAAGCGCCCATTGCTGAGCACGTCAACCATCGCGGCATCCTCCGCGATGCGCAGTGGGTGCTGGAATGGCAACACCACAGCCGCGGTGCCGATATTGATCCGGCTGGTGCGTTGGCTGATCGCCGTGGCCAGCAGAAGGGGGTTGCCGATTATTCCTGGCGTCGCATAGTGGTGTTCGGGCACCCAGACGGAGTCGAATCCCAACTCCTCGGCATAGTCGATCTCCTCTAGTAATTCCGAGAAAACCTGTTCCTGGGGCAGGTTTCCGAGGTCACTGAACAAGAACATCAGGCCGATCTTCATGGGAGTCTCCTGTACCGATACATGGGGGCCGCCAACGCCGTATGCCGACAATCACCGATCTGAGGACGCCGTCTGTGAGCAACCATGACACTTTAGATGGCGGAAGGTGGGCGTCGGCATGAAGGAGGCGTGAAGATCAGGAAAGAATGTGGAGTAGCTCCATGGTGAAACTGTGGTAGCTAACAAAGATCTGCGGAGCCTGTCACCGTTTTCTTCGCCGGGACATATGCCGCGGTTGCTCGCTAATTGTGCGATTGCTAGCATTATTGCAAGCCTCGGCACGTGAGTGGGATCTGGGATCTCGCGTGAGGGGGGCGATTCGAGAATGGGCTGCTATTAATGCGCCCTGGAAATGCAGGAAAAAACGTGATCGCCCACCCGTGGCCACTGTGGCGTAGGCCTCTGTGTGGGCCTTTAGCGTGAAGACGATGTGTATCGCGTGGGAGGAATGCGCTACGGATGCGCGCCAGGACCAGGTTGGCAGGGTGCCGAGGACTGAAACGGAACACCGCTCAAATGGTGCTTGAGGAGGACCGACATGGCAGATAGAAAGCGGTTGACAACTTCCGCCGGAGCGCCGGTTGGCGATAACCAGAATTCGCTATCAGTAGGGCCTCGAGGGCCGCTCCTTCTCGAGGACCTTCAATTGATCGAGAAGAACGCGCAGTTCAACCGGGAGCGAATCCCTGAGCGTGTTGTTCACGCGAAGGGTGCTGGCGCATATGGCTATTTAGAAATCACGGCCGACGTCACGAGGTACACCAAGGCCAGACTCTTCTCAGAGATTGGCAAGAGAACCGAGGCATTCCTACGCTTCTCAACGGTGGCGGGTGAAAAGGGATCCATCGATGCCGCGCGCGATCCGCGAGGTTTCGCGATCAAGCTCTACACAGAAGATGGCAACTACGATATCGTCGGGAACAACACGCCGATCTTCTTTATCCGGGATGGGATCAAGTTCCCTGACTTCATCAGGACGCAAAAGCGCGACCCGCGAACCAATCTGAAAAACCCCACCGCGATGTGGGATTTCTGGTCGCTTTCACCCGAAAGTCTTCACCAGGTGACGATCTTGTTTTCTGACCGGGGCACTCCCAGGTCGCACCGTTTCATGAATGGCTACAGCAGCCATACGTTTAGTTGGATCAACAATGAGGGCGAGCGGTTCTGGGTGAAGTACCACTTCAAGACGAAGCAGGGCATTCAGAACTTCACCCGGGAGGAGGCCGTCAAGGTTGGCGGCGACGATCCAGACCATGCGACTCGCGACCTGTACGAAGCTATCGCACGGGGCGACTTTCCGCGCTGGAGGGCCTGTGTCCAGATCATGCCGATGGAGGATGCCGAGAACTATCACGTCAATCCGTTCGATTTGACAAAGGTCTGGCCTCACGGGGACTATCCGCTGGTTGAGTTCGGTGAGCTGGTCCTGGACCGCAATCCGGAAAACTACTTCCAGGATGTCGAGCAGGCTGCCTTTGAGCCATCGAACATCGTGCCGGGTATCGGCTTTTCACCGGACAAGATGCTGCAGGCCAGACTATTCGCGTACCCGGACGCTCACCGCTACAGGCTGGGCGCCAACTACGCGACGCTGCCGGTCAACTCTCCACACGCGACTGAGTCGCAGAACTACCATCGAGACGGATTCATGAGGTTCGATGGGAACAGTGGTCCAAGCGTGAACTACGAGCCGAACAGTTTTGGCGGTCCCTTCGAGGACTCGAGCGTCAAACAAGAGGCGTACAACTTCGAGATTGACGGCATGGCTGCACGCTACAGCCATCGCGAGGGCAATGACGACTATACGCAGGCGGGAAATCTATTCCGACTGCTGGCGGCCGACCATCAGGAGCGACTGATCGGCAACCTGGCCGATTCAATGCAGACGGTGCCCCATGAGATCCAGGTGAGGCAGGTCAGGCATTTTGCCAGAGCGGATCGGCGCTACGGTGAAGGCGTCGCACGCGCCCTGGGCCTTGATCTGAGCGAGATCTCTGAAACAGAAGATATCGAGGCTGCTCCTACAGGCGTCAGTGGCTGATCCGTTAGAGCTGCCAGGCCGCTTTTGACAGCCTGGCTTGGATCACCGTCATCATGCGTGAACTCGGCATCAAGCCGCTGCTGGTGTACGTCGCGGCATATTTGGTCCGGCTGGGGCGAGTGAAAACGCAGGCGACAGGGCTCAGTCTGTTCAGCCGCGCTAAGATTGCCGCTGCGCAGACTCGCCCGGAGCGCCACCCAACCCCAACGGAGAAACCATGACATCCGTAACCGTTCTCGGCGGCGGAAACACCGCCTTCGCCGTCGCCGCCAACCTGACGCTGCGCGGCCACCAGATCACCCTGTACGAACTGCCGGAACAGGCCGTATCGGTCGAGCCGATTCTCGATGCCCTCCAGATCACGCTAGAGGGCGTCGCGGAGCAGGGCACAGCCACAATTCACAACGTCACCACCGATGCCGCGGATGCGGTCGCGTCGTCCGATCTCCTCCTCCTCATAGTCCCCGCGTACGCGCACAAACCCTTCGCCGAAGAGGTCGCTCGACACCTCTCTCCCGGCAAGACAGTCGTGCTCATGCCCGGCACCCTCGGCGCCCTGGAGTGGGCGCGAATACTGCGCGAGCGCGATGTCACGGGCGTCACCCTCGGCGAGGTCGACACCGCGCCATACGTCTGCCGTAAGACCGGCCCTGACTCGGTCATCATCTGGGGCCAGGTCACCGGCCTTGGCCTGGGCGTCCTACCGGCCTGTGAGACAGACCGCGTGCTGAGCCAGATGCACGAACTTTTTCCCGGCATAGGCCCGCATCCGGACGCCGCCGCCTGCGGCCTGTCCTCGATCAACCCGGTCATCCACCCTGCCGGCGTCCTCATGAACGCTGGCCGCATCGAGTACGCCCGCGGCGAGTTCTACTTCTACGAAGAAGGCGTCACGCCATCTGTGGCAAAAGTCATCGGCCAGGTCGATGCCGAGCGCCTCGAGATCGGCCGCGCCCTCGGCTACGAACTCACCCCCGTTGCGGAGGCGTTTCACCAGGCCGGTTTCGGCCCGAAGGGCGATCTGTGGTCGACCATCAAAGGCAGCCGGATGCTGACCAGCCTCAAGGCGCCCGGCTCGCTTGACTCGAGATGGCTCACGGAAGACATCCCGTACGGCCTGGCAGCGTGGGTCTCGATCGCCGCCCAGTACGGTGTCGAAACGCCCCTCATGCGCGGCCTCATCGACATTGGCTCGGTCGTCATGGGACTCGACGGATGGAGCGAGGGCAGGGGAGTGGAGGAGTTAGGAATAGCAGGCATGTCCCGCGAAGACCTCCGCGGCTATCTGCAGTCCGGCATTCGGGCGTAGTCAGCCGAGCCCAAAACCGCTGTGGGCGCACTATCCCCGACCCGGCCGCAAACGCCCCATTCCCGAGAAGGTGCAGGCGTGCCTGCCTGCCTACGGCACGTCCATTCGTTGCAGGCGGCGGACCGATAGCAACAGGAACACCACCAGGACGATCACCACCCCGCCGATCGCGGTCGCCGTGCCCACCGTATCTTGTCCCGGTCCCGCGAACCTGCCGTCATCGACCACCCGTGCGATGCCGATCGTGTACTCGCGAATGCTCAGGTTCTTGATGCCCGAAACGAAGTTCGAGAACAGGCCCTCCCAGAGAAATACGTACAGCAGGCCGAAGGCAAGGGCGCGGGAGGTCATCAACCCGGCCCACAGGAACACCGACGCATACGCCAGCACCCCGGCGAGCAGCGCGACAGCAACCGCAGCAGCAGCATGCCCGTCACCCTCGAGCGCGATGTAAGTCGACACGAATCCGCTGACGACCAGCAGTGGCCCGACTACCACGATAGATGCGAGGAACTTCGGCAGCACGATCTTCCAGCGCGGCAGCGGGTTGAGCACCAGGAACGCCAGGGTCTTGTCCTCCAACTCGTTGCCGAGCGAAGCCGTGGCCACCGCCAACACGACAATGGGCAAGATCGCCGAGACGAGCATCCCGTTGAACAGTTCGTCATCGAAGTGCTGCGAGCTGGTCGGCTCGTTGACGAGCACCGAGATGATCGCCGGCAAAAGCGGTAGGGCCGCCAGCAAAACAATGATCAGCAGCCGCCATTTGCCGGATAGCTGGCGCAGGGTCAGCGCGAAGATCAGTCCCACGAGCCCGCCCCCATCACCCGGCCACCAGGTACCCGAAGACGCTCTCCAGCGAGTCATCCAGCGGGTCGACGCGAAGCAGCCGAATCCCGTTCTCCTTCGCCAGCCGAGGCAACTCTAACTGCAGCATGCCAACGTTGCGGCTCAGCACGATAATGGCGCCGTCCGGATCGAGATTCACGGCGTCGATCGCCTCAAAGCGGACCAGTACACTCGCCAGCTCGCGCGGCTTGTCCGCCATCACACGCACGTGATACGGCCGCTCGTTCAGCTTTGCCCTGATGGCGTGGTAATCGCCGGCCGCCGCCAGTTTGCCGGACACGATCAGTAACACCGTGTCCGCCAGCAGTTCTACTTCCTCAAGAATGTGCGACGAGATCAAAATTGTCCGGCCCTGGCTCGCCAGTTGCCGCAGAAGGTTCGAGAACTGGATCCTCTGGCGCGGGTCCGTGCCGTTGAGCGGCTCGTCCAGCAACAGCACCTCTGGCTCGTGAACAATCGTCGCCGCCAGACGCATCCGCTGCCGCATGCCGCGTGAGTACGTGCCCATCGCGCGGTTCTGCACGTCGACCAGGCCCACGTACCCGATAGCCTTTTCGGTCGCCGCGTCCGGGTCGGCCACGCCTTTCAACCGCGCCTCGAACTTCACGAATTCGCGTCCCGTCATGAAGCCGTAAACCGACTCATGCTCGGACATCACGCCAACCCGGCGGTAGAGATCAGGGTTGTTCCGGACGGGCTGGCCCAGCATCTGCACGGTCCCCTCAGACACGCCGGCGAGACCGCAGATCATCCGGAGCAGCGTCGTCTTTCCGGCGCCGTTCGGGCCAAGCAGGCCTGTTATGCCGGGCCGTACCTCGAATGACATGTCGGCAACCGACACGATACTGCCGAACCACTTCGACACGCCCTGGACGCTGATCGTTGGCGCTCCGTCGAATTCGCCAGAAATCCGAGAGGTCACAGGCTTATCCTCCTGTAACGGCTCCACATGATCCCGAACGGAACGACCGTAAGCAGCAGGTACCAGCCAAACAGTATCCAGCCCGAAAGCGCCTTCGCCGGACTATCCCTCGTCACCCCGCTCACCTCGTCGAAGATGATGTCGTTGACATGAATCGGAACGTTGCTGAGGTTGATAAGCGCTATCCATTTGCCGACCGACTCGCCGACGTCACGCGACATGCCTTCCGCGAACGGCAGTGAGATTACGTACAGGCCAACGATGAACGCGGCCGCGTACGCCCGCCTGTTCGTGAATGAGGCGACGAGTAGCGCCAGAGTTGTTGTATATAACGCCAGCGCGAAGCCGGACGCCAGGAACCGGGGCGTATCGAGCCAGTTGTCCTTGAAATAGTCTGCCGGGCTGTCGGCGCCGAGCGCCAGGCCGCCGAGCAGGACGAACTGCGGCAGCCACGCCACCAGCGTCATGATCGTGAGGAACGCGAGCCATCGGGCGATGATGTAATCGGTACCGGTGATGGGCCGCACGAGATACAGGTCGATTACCCGGTCGCGCTTGTCCGGGCAGAGCAACTCCGGCCCAACCGCGGCGGAGAAGATCAACAGGATAATGGCCGCGATGCCGTAATAGTCGCTGTGCGTTGGGAGGTCGACTGCCTCGGCCACTCCATCCCCGGCCAGCCTGTCGATGGTCCCGGCGATAAGGGCCAACACCAGCGCCGGGATAGCGGCCGCGATTATGAAGGCCCAGGGCAGGATCTTGGCGCGCCCCCCCCGGCCGATGCCCATCGCCATGCGAAGGCCCTCTTTGTATATCGCTCGCCGGGCGCGCGAACGGCCTTCCCTCGGCCCCTCATAACGTTGGTAGCCGATATCGAAGACTTCGCCGCGGGCAGTCGTGCTCAAGAGTCCTGCCTCTCGAAGATCTCTGTCAGCTCGTGGCGCCGCGGTGCAAGGCGGCGCAGCGGCGCATCCGCCGCCACGATCGCATCCCTGATCGCGTCGTAGTCGTCGCCGGCAACCCCCTCGATGACGATGGCCGAGCCGTCCAGCTTCGCCTCCAGACCTCGCTCAATCAGCGCCGCGATGACAGCGTCCCGGTTATCGTCGACCTCGATCGCCAGCGTCTCAGTATCCTCGGTGAACGACGTGACTGCGCCGGTCTCCACGACGCGGCCGTTGTCGAGCACGATGATTCTGTCGCATGTCCGCTCGATGTCGCCCATCAGGTGCGATGAGAGCAGCAGGCTGATGCCGAACTCCTGCCCGGTCCGGCGGATGAGCGTGAGCATCTCCTCGCGGCCGCCCGGGTCCAGTCCCGCCGTCGGCTCGTCCAGCAATATCAGCACCGGGTCGTGCACCAGCGTCTGGGCCAGCTTCACCCGCTGCTTCATGCCGGTTGAGTAGCCGCCCATGGCCCTGTACCGCTCTTCGAAGAGGCCCACATGCCGCAGGGTATCCGCTGCACGCGAGCGCGCCTGGGCGGGCGGGAGGCCGCTCAGCTCCGCCATGTGGGTGAGAAACTCCGCCGCAGACACGTTTCCCGGCAGGCAGTCGTGCTCCGGCATGTAGCCCAGCCGGGCGCGGATCTCGACGCTTT
>JADFPB010000110.1 GCA_022562515.1 Chloroflexota bacterium
CCAGTCCAAGGCCGCCATATTCGACGGGTATCGTCAGGCCGAAAAGGCCCATCTCCGCCATCATGTCCACCAGGTCCGCGGGATAAGTGTCGTCCTCATCGTGCTTCGACGCGACCGGGACTACTTCTTTCTGCACGAACTCGCGCACGACGGTGAGTATCTGGCGTCGTGCCTCTTCAAGCTGGGATGTCATTCATCACTCCGCTGGGTGGGACGATAAGATCGGGTGCGGCTATTAAGGGCCATACCGGGGCTTCTGGCAATGGCCTGGGCGGGTATCTTCAGCGCACGCCGTTGAGAATGCCCGCGGCTGCATGTCTCACGACGGTGATCTCATCTTCTGTAAGTGTCATTCCATTGGTGCCGGAAAACATTAATCGGTCCGGGTCTTCCAGGGCATGGTGGAGCCCAAGGATATGCCCGACTTCGTGACTGCTCACCCGCCTGTCATGGACCGATGGGTTGTCCGTGACGAAGAAAGAGCGGGCTCCGGGTGGAGCGAATCCATTCACGGCGCCTATTTGCCGGGCATAGAAGCCGTTGATCAGCGAAGGCTCTCGCAACGCAGCGTGGCCGCCGTCCGCAGTGAAGAACGCAGAGGTATCGCCTCTCGCGATTCCCTGCAAGGTGCGATCAGGCATAACGGCCGGGCCGATGAAGCGAGCCTTGAGCTTTATGCCTGCCTGGCTCCAGATTTCGTTCATGCCGTCAAGGACGCGCCGCAGGTCATCGACATCCCGGTGCGATGATATCGAGGCCGATGGGGCCGCCTCATCATCGACGAGCAGGTAGAGCGAGATATCCAGAACGATCTCTGGCCGATCGTCCCGGACGGCGAAGGCTTCATCCGGGGTAGAATTGGCCGCCGATGCCGAGCCGCAGGCAACGGCCGTCAGCGCTATAAATGCGGCCGTTGCCGAAAGCCACCTGCCGGCCGTCCGCGTTTTGCGCCGCGTCATCGACCGGTGCGTTGAACTTGAATCCAATTTGATCTCCCGTAGCTGAGACGTTTCGGGCGTCATAATGGATTCGCCGAGTGGAGGGTCTGGGGTGGCGGCAGGTAAATATCCGGTACATCCATCCCCGCCTGGGCGAGCGCGCCGGAATATGTGGGTCACGCATCAGACCCTATCGATGGGCATGCGCCCCGGTCTTCCCGTGTTTGCGCGGCGATCTCAAGGTCCGACGTCCGGTCCGTGGCTGGCTCTGACCGGACATTATCGGGATGAGTGGATTTGGAAGGAAATTAATGGCTGAACAGTACGATGTGATCGTGATCGGAGCCGGCTCCACGGGCGAGAACGTTGCCGGCAGGACCGCGGATGGCGGCCTGAAGACGGTGATCGTCGAGAGCGAACTCGTGGGCGGCGAATGTTCCTACTGGGCCTGCATGCCGACGAAGGCGTTGCTGAGGCCTGGAGAGGCGCTGAGAGAGTTGAAACGAACTCCCGGGGCGCGGGCTGCCGCGAGCGGCGCCATCGACATCGCGGAGGTGCTCGGCCGCCGCGACGCGATGACGTCGGACTGGGACGACAAGTGGCAGGTGCAGTGGCTTGATTCAGTCAATGTTGCGCTCATTCGCGGCCAGGGCAGGATCACCGGCGAGAAGACCGTCACGGTTACGGACAAGGACGGCAAAGTAACGGACCTTGAGGCGAAAGTGGCCGTCTGCATCGCGACGGGCAGCGAATCGCTGATGCCGCCCATTCCCGGAATTAAAGAGTGCGGCGCGTGGGACAACAGGGCCATCACGGCCATCAAAGAAATCCCGGATCGGATACTCATCATTGGCGGCGGTGTCGTTGGTGTGGAAATGGCGCAAGCCATGAAGGACCTGGGAGCGAGCGAGGTCACGATCGTCGAGTTGCAAGATCGCCTGCTGCCCACCGAAGAGCCTTTTGCCGGCGAGCACATCAAGAAGGTGTTCACCGAAGACTACGGAATTGACGTGATCACGGGGGTTGGGATCAGCTCATTCTCAAGGTCTGAGGACGGTGAGGTGAGCGCATCTCTGGCCGATGGCACGGAACTCAAGTCGGACGAGATTCTCATCTCCGTCGGCCGCAAGGCCAATACGGACGATATTGGACTGGAGACCATAGGCCTGGAACCGGGCCGCTACATCGAAGTTGATGACTATTTGAAGGCGGCCGGCGTCGACGGCAATTGGCTCTACGCCGCGGGCGATGTCAACGGCAGGGCGCTGCTCACACACCAGGGCAAGTACCAGGCTCGCATCTGCGGCGACGTGATCCTCGGAAAAGATATAAAGGCATGGGCCGATCACGGCGTAGTGCCTCGTGTGGCATTCACTGACCCCCAGGTGGCAGCGGTCGGTCTTACCGAGGAACAGGCGCGCAGCCAGGGCATCAACGTCAAGACCGTGGAATACGGCTACGGTGCAACCGCCGGGGCAGTGCTGCGGGGCGAAGGCATCGATGGGAATACCAAGATCGTCATCGATGAGGACACGCGCACGATCGTGGGCGCCACGTTTGTCGGCCCGGGCGCGGGGGAGCAGATCCATGCCGCTACCATCGCCATTGCCGGAAAAGTGACCCTGGACACGCTGTGGCACGCGGTGCCGGCATACCCGACGATCTCGGAGTTCTGGTTGAGGCTGCTTGAGGGTTACGGGCTCTAAGGCCCGGTCAAGTCCGCCGGCTCATCGCCCAGACTGGAATGAGGGCGATGGCGCACACCACTGCGGCGGTCAGGAAGAACGTCTGAAATACTTCGAGGCCTGCGCTCGCGGCGATCCGCGTTATCTCCTGCTGGACTGCCGGGTCGACGGAAAAGGCGGGCGCGTCCGCTACCAGCGAATCGAAGCGGGTGGTGCCCCACGCGGTGATCGCCGCGAGTCCGACGGTCATCCCGACCATCCGGGACATGGTGACGAATGACGATGCTGCGCCGCGATCGTCATCCGTAGCCGGGCGCAGGGCGGCGGTTGTAATGGGCGAGATCAAGAACCCGAATCCGGCACCGGTAATGACGAGGTGAATCGTCATTGAGGGATCTGAGACGTCCAGGCCCCATCGGGACATGAGGTAGAAGCCAATCGCTGCCAGCACCAGCCCGGTAATCGCCGGCCAGCGCGCGCCGTAGCGCTGGGTCAGCATCCCGCCGGCGATGGCTCCCACCGGTATGGCGGCGGTCAGTCTCAGCAACCGCAATCCTCCTTCAAGGGGCGACTTGCCGAGGACCGTGTCGGCCATCAGCGGTATCGTGACCATCGCGATGATGAGCGCGCCGCCGATCAGGAAGTGAGCGGCATTGGCGGCGGCGAATGCTCGAAGTCTGACGAGGCTGCGCGGAATGAGCGGATCCGGCGCCCGCAGATGCCAGACGACCAACAGGACGAGCGCTACGACGCTCCCGGCGAGGAGGCCGAAGAACCATGCGTCGCGTTCTCCGGCGCGTGAGAGCCCCGCGGTGAGCAGAGAGAGCGTCAGGGCGAATTGAACAGCGCCAACCCAATCGATGCGCACCGGACGCCTTGCGCCCGCCCGGCTGCGAAGGACGAGGATGAGTGTGAGGACGCCGAACGGAATGTTCAGCCAGAACGCCCACTCCCAACTCGCGAATTCGGTTAATAGACCTCCCCAGAGCGGCCCTATGACGCCTCCGGCCTCAGCGCTGGCGCCCACGATTCCGAATGCCACGGCCTGCCTGCCCGCCGGCAGCAGGTCACCCACGGCGGCGATCGCGATCGGAATTATCGCCCCGCCGCCGATCGCCTGAACGACGCGGGCTGCAATGGTCCAGTTCAGACTCGGGTCATCGCCACCCAGCCATATCGGGATGTCGATGCTTACGGCGACGAACGCTGAGCCGGCCATGAACAGGGTCATGGCGGCAATAAATGCGAATTTTCTGCCGATCCGGTCGGACGTTCTCCCCATGAACGGCATTGCGGCCGTGAAGCCGATCAGGTATCCGGTGATGGTCCATGACGCTCGGTCGAGCTCGTTGGCGCCGATCTCGAGGTCGACCAGGAGGTCCGGAAGGAGCGTGACTACCACGGTCTGGTCGGCGGTGGCGATGAATACGCCGAGGCAGAACGGAATAAGCGGCCAGTAAGGCCGCGCCGCGATGCGGTTCCAGATGCTCACCGCCTTAGATTGGCGGCTCTATTACGACCGGGACGTTGAACTCACTCAACTCGATCCGGCGCTGGGTGCCTTCTTCTTCGCCGGTTCGGATAACCCCACCCAGATCGACTGCGACGAGCCTGAACTTCTCGGTCTCGATGCTCATCCTGTAGTCGATGATCCTGCCGGGGTCGGTGCCGCCGACCAGCAGGCGCATGGCGCTGGCCGGCAATGTTCCTTCGAGCACGATCACTCCGTCTGAGATTGGGCCATCGTCAGGGAACGTCACCGTCGTGACTTCGGAAAGAATATCGGCTATCAGGCCTGGAGGGTCGAACACAGAAAAGGGGCTTTCATCGGCCTTTAAAATGTTCCAGTTCCGGGTCAGAGGATTCGTCATATAGGTGACGTCCGGGAATATCACAGCGTCTATCTTCACGAAAAGGCCTGCGAAAATGGTGTCTGCAGTAAGCTGTATCTTGTCCGGACTGCTCACCACGCCAACGGCCTTCTGAATGCTGAAATCGCCTGGCAGGAGTGTGGCGCCCCGGCTGTGTGTCAGCCTGAATCGAAACGTGTCGAGGCCCGCCATCGCAGTGCGTGTCCTCTCGATAACCTCCTCCGGTGCGAGCGCAAAGGGCGTCGCGGCCGGCTGCGGCACGGCGGCGCTGCTCCCGCATGCGATCAGGAGGATTGCGACCGGGGACAGGATCAGGAATACGATTCGCCGAGTAGTTATCACCCGGGATGTTGTCGCCCGGGAAATTGTCGCGGGGTAGGTTGGCTGAATGAGGGCATCGATGCTCCGGGGGCCTGGCAGTTCCGCATGAACCCGCAGTTTTCGGGATGCGGTTTGCAAACGAGTCTCAGAACGACAGCGCAGCAGACGTCACATCGCATGATTTCATGGGCGTTCTACTGAGGAGCCTCCAGGTTGTCTGGGACGAATTAAATTTTGGCGTGGTTGAGTCGAAATTGCGCCGGGCAATGTCCATGATTTCCGCCCGTATTGCCCGTCGGCGAGTATAGCAAAAGGCCCCTGATTCACAGGGGCCTTGAAACCGGAGCGAACGGGTGGATTACGGTCCGGAGAGGCGGAGAACTTCGGTGCCGGTGGGTGATAGAGATCCGCCGCCCGGTTCGAGCGTGACGGCTCCTACCGGGAACGATGGGAAGAATGGCATCGGCAAAGCGATCAGAGCGTTGCCCATGTCGTCCACGCGGAAAGTGATGACGCTCCGGGGCACGCCTCCGATGTTTAGCCACAACTGGTATACAAAACCGGGCGGTGAGGGTTCCAGGCCGGATATCAGCAGAACGCCGTTGTTGGTGCCGGTGATATTTGCGACCAGGGTCCCAACCGCCCCATCCGGCCCGTCAGCGCTTTCCAGAAACGCGGTTCTCGTGTTGGGGTCAGCCGCATCTTCCATGAGAGTGATAGATTCCCGGAAGATTTCTTGCAGGCTCTCGACGCCTGCTGCGAGCCTGGAGACAGTCTCGATAGTGCTCTCTGACTCTACGACTGTTTCGGATTCGGACGCCATATTGCCGGCGATGGCGGATACGGCAGTTGCTTCCATGGCGGCCTGGTTTTCGAGCAGGTGTACTCGCTCGCCCAGCGAGTTGTTGTTGAGAATCACCGTCAGCGATGCTGCGAACGCGCCAATCGCCACCGCCGCCACCGCCGCCGCGGCGTAACGGAATTTTGGCCGTTGCGCGATCGTGGCCACGCGGGCGAATCGGGTTCGATGGCCACCGTCGTAGCGCGGCCCGTCCGGGACTGCCGGAGAAGAGAGATCCTTGTCCACGCGTTCCATCAGCCTGCGTTTCAAGTGTGCCGGCGGCTCTCTGGGCGGGACGTTCAAGGCGAGGATCATTCCGGCTTCGGCGAGCTCGTCGTACTCGCCAGAGCACACTGGACAGACATCGAGGTGATCTTCAACTTCGATGCGCTCTTCGTCCGTCAGCGCGCCAAGCACATACGCGGGCAGGCTGTCTGACAGCCTTTCGTGATCGCTATTGTGAATCATCGTTCCGGACTGGTCATACGATTCGCCAGGGACGCGCGCAGTTTCTTGAGGGCCAGGCGCATACGAGTTTTGACCGTACCGAGCGGCTGGCCGGTCATCTCCGATATCTCAACCTGGGTGAACCCGCCGAAATAAGACAGTTCCACTACCCGGCGCTGCTCTTCCGGAAGAGCCTTCATCGCATGTTTGACCATATCGAACTCGGACTGAGCGACGATCTGGTCTGCCGGAAGCGCCGACTCTTCTTTGATGTCGATGTGATCATCGATATTCTGGTTGTCACGATTGCGGTCGCGCATTCGTTTGCGCAATTCGTCTATGGTGCGGTTGTGGGCGATGCTGAAGAGCCAGGTGGTGAACTTGCCACGCCCAGGTTTGTAGGAGGTAACGCGGCGCCACACGCTCATAAAGACGTCCTGCGTGACCTCTTCTGACGATTGTGGGTCGTTCAGCATCCGTGCCGCCAGTGCGAACACACGTCTGCCGTAGCGGTCGTACAAGGCTTCCAGGGCCTGTCGATCAGACTCGGCGATTTTTGCCAGGAGGATCTCATCGGACATATCCGAGTAGTTCCTCGCCTCGTCTACCGGGGCGTCGTTCATAGTGAACCTGACCAATCCCCCCAAACCTGAGGTGGAATGATCGGCAACCGAGTTGAACGAGGGTTTAATTCCTTGTGGCATGGCTCTCTCACAGCGGTATACGGGAGGGTGCGACTGGTTGGATTCAGAGTGTTCATGTCAAATCGGCGCCGATATCCGGTTGCCGGCCCTCAATAGCTTTCAGTGCGGCTTCAAACGCTCTCGTATCTTCATCGGGGGGCGCCAGTTCAAGATATCTGACCAGGGACTCTGTCGCGGCCGGATAGTCTCCGGCCTGCGTCTGCAACCTGGCGAGATCGCCAAGATTCTCCCAGGCGCCTGGAGATAACAGTTGGATTCGCTCTGCCGCGGCAAGGGCGCGATGGTGGTCTTCAGCCCGCGAGTAGATGGCTTTCAGATTGTTGAGCACGCGGTGGAGGATGGAGCGTTTCGGGACCGGCTTCAACCAGTGATCGTGTTTATTGTCTTTAATGGGCCGGCCCAGCGTGCGCTCCGCCATTTGATGGCACTCGTGGGCCGTCAACAGACCGCCGCGATCGAAAGAGTCAACGAAGATTCTTGCATCGCCTCTTCCCGCGCCAAGCACGAAATGGCCCGGCAGGCCCACTCCATCGAAGACATGTCCCGTCCTACGGCCTACCTCGGCGAAGAGTATCGACAGCGATATCGGGATGCCGGTGCGCCGGTCGAGAACGTCACATAGATAGCTGTTCGCGGGGTCGTAATAGTTTTTCCGGTTGCCGGTGAAGCCTTCTTCATCGAACAGGACCCGGTTGATAGCGGTGATGGCGTCATAGATTCCGCCACTGCCTCGCATATGCTCTTTCGCGCGCGCGCCAAGCTCATCGACCCGCCTCGCATATGCGTCTACATCCAATACCTGGTACTCCTCCGCGGAGATATAAAGGCAGGCGAGCGTCAGATCAATATCGGTTTCGGGCCCGGATATCGCATGGATGAAGCGTGTTCGAGGCGTGTCGCTCATTTGCAACCCGTCTGGTGAAACCCGTCTGGGCGGCAGAGAAGATTTCACACTCGATAGATAGGGGCGGCTCATATTTTATCGGTGGACGCAAATACAGGGCAATCGCGATTGTCTTGACAATTCAATTCCGGCTTCGATTGGGGCCTCGACCAGGGGCGGCCCGTCCTTGACACGATAAAAACCGCCCGAATAGACTGCCATTAACGGACCGGACGAACTGGGCTTTGCAGGTAAGTCCGGAACCGTCTCTCACCACGGGGGGAGCTTGGTATGGCCAGGCTGAGAGGGCAGACCTCAATTCTGCCGACCCCGCGAACCTGATCTGGGTAATGCCAGCGTAGGGATGATGCGTCCAGAAGCCTCAGCCGGAACGAACGCCAGAACAGGCGACGGATCTCTGCGCGACGCGTCCGAGGCCGTTTCGGCCTTCCGCGATGCCGTCACGGTTCTCAGCGTCGAAGCGGTCTCCAAACGTTTCGTCTCAGACGGCCGGCAGCCGTCATCGTTAGAGGTGCTATCCGGCGTTGATCTCCAGCTGGCACGCGGTGAGTTCGTCTCGATCGTGGGCCCGTCCGGTTGCGGTAAGAGCACCCTGCTGAATCTGATATCGGGCCTCGACAACGATTACGACGGTGAGATCAGCCTGAACGGCGATAGCACAGCGCCGAGGATCGGTCGGGTGCCGTATATGCACCAGCGCGATCTGCTTCTGCCATGGCGCACGGTACTGGACAACGCCACTATCTCGCTGGAGATAAGGGGCGCCAGCAAGCGGCGGGCAAGAGAGGAAGCGCTCGTCCACTTCGATGAGTTCGGCCTGACTCAGTTCGCATCTTCATATCCGTCAGAGATTTCCGGCGGCATGAGGCAGCGAGTGGCCCTCCTCAGGGCCACCCTTCCCGGCGCAGATCTGTTACTGCTGGATGAACCTTTCGGGGCGCTGGACGCGATTACCCGGTCATCAATGCATACCTGGCTCTCGCAACTGCTGGCGGACTCAAAAAGAGCGGTGCTTCTGGTCACACATGACGTCGAGGAAGCGCTGCTGCTGGCCGATCGCGTCCATATTCTTAGCAGCCGCCCGGGAAGAATCGTAGCGACTCTGGATGTCGAATTTCCAAGGCCGCGGCAGGCGGGCATCGTCACATCGCCGCAGTTCGTGGATCTTAAAGTCCGCCTTCTGCATGCCCTGTCCGAGTGGTCAGGAGTGGCCGCCACATGAGCCAGACAGCCCAGACCGCGAGAGAACCGCGGGTCTCCGTCTACCTGTCGGCGATCCTACGCCGCTTGCTGGGCTGGCTACCGGCAGTCATTTTTGCCGGGGGGGTCGTCGGCATATGGGAGATCTGGGTGCGTGCCTTCGACGTTCAAAGATGGCTTCTGCCTCCGCCCAGCATTATCGCCAGAGAGATATGGGACTCGCGCGCACTATTGACCGAGCACGCATGGATCACGCTGCAGGAGATCCTTATCGGCTTCGGATTGGCCGCCGGCATAGGTGTGTTGCTGGCGATTGGGATTGCCTACTCGAAGACCCTGGAACGCTCCATCTACCCGTTCGTGATCGGATCTCAGATGATCCCGATGATCACAATCGCACCGTTATTGCTGGTGTGGGTGGGGCCGCAGATGACGTCGAAGATCATCGTCGTGGCTCTCATATCGTTCTTCCCCATCGTGGTGAACCTGGTTGACGGTCTGAAATCGACTGACACGGACATGGTCAACATGTTCCGGACGCTCGGGGCCAGCAGATGGCAGATATTTACCAAGCTGCAGATGCCGAATTCGCTCCCTTATCTTCTGTCCGGGTTGAAAATCGCCATCGTCGTCGCAGTGATCGGCGCGGTCATCGGCGAATGGGTCGGGGCGACAGGCGGGCTGGGCTGGCTTATGCGTCTTTCGGCTCCGCAGTTCCTGACGGCGAGGGTTTTCGCCGCCATTGTCGTGCTCACGGTGATGGGAATCGCGCTTTTCGCGGTTGTTGGAGTAGTAGAACGATGGTTGCTTCGCCACTACTCGAGGGCTTCCCAGTAATAGCGGGGTGATAGTTGGCGCCGAGACGCCGCAATCGGAGGGGGTAAAGACCTGATGAAAAGCCT
>JADFPB010000111.1 GCA_022562515.1 Chloroflexota bacterium
GGTCGCCGAGACTGTTTGCTACCGGTTTGCTACCGCTTTTGCTACCACCGCTCGGCACCTCGTGGCACCGTACGTACGATTCCCCGTACGGAATAACACTCCGTGCTATCGTGCGGCACGTTTAGCTGGCAACTTCAACTCCGCTGGCGTGCATCCTTCGATGTGCGCGGGCGGTCCAACTCTCGCACTCCAGCCCCGGCCCGCCCTCACCCCCTTGACCAACCCGCCATCCTCCCATAACATAAGAACATACGTTCTAGTACCCGCCCGCTCCGATGACTGACCGGAGTCGGCAAGTCAGTCGACTGGAACTTTCGAAGATCCGTCTCATGCGGACAGACGGCAGGCTGCCGCAAGTCGCATATAACGCCTGAAAAAGGAGAGGCCTCAAACAAACCCAATCACGCCAACCCCCCGCAACTTCGATCTCTCGGCGCGGGCACGGCTACAACTCATCGGTATTCCGCTCTATGCGGAAACGCCGGCAGCCCGGGGATTTCGTTGAAACTCCTCACAACTGGTGGCTCTGGCGAAACTTCCACTAGTAGCGCCGCACTGTTCCAGCTTGGGACACGGCGAGGTCATACCACCGGGACGCCGACATCGGCAAGCCGGACCCGGGGAGCGCAGGGTGCTCCCTGTTTGACAAGTCGCTGACCTGACCCCGGCATCCGCAAGAGATGTCCGGACATAAAACCACGGTCACCGCAAACTGTTTCCAGATTACGGCCGGGGCACCGAGCACAAGACGCCTCAAATTCACCGATGAGTCCGGCCGCTGCCCCGCGCTTATTTTTCATCCGATCGCGCCCGGTGCGAATCCCATAGCACGCCATCGCGTATGATTCACTATTAGATGCCCGCATCCAGGCCCACCACTCCGGCAATTGGAGAGAGATGTTAACTGCGCAGCTCGCGACTCTGGCGACCGCAATCGCCATCGGCTACTTGGCCGGGTCTATTCCGTTTGCCTGGCTGGCGGCGCGATCGGTCGGCGTCAATATCCTGTTGGTCGGCAGCGGCAACCCCGGCACGGCGAACGTGTTTTGCGTAGTCGACAGGCGGCTGGGCATCCTCGTTTTCCTGGCCGACGTCTCCAAGGGCGCCGTGCCGGTGGTCATCGCTCTGGCGATCGGCGTGCCGAAGGAGCTGGCTTTTCTGGCCGGTGCGGCCGCTATTGCAGGCCACTGGCGGCCGATCCTGCCGCGGTTGAGCGGGGGAGGCGGGCTGGCAGCGGCAACCGGCGCAGCAGTGGTGGTTGCTCCGCTTCCGGGCCTCGTGGCGCTGGCGTTCGGCTTCCCGGCGCTCGCCATATACAGGAGCTCCGGCCATGCCGCCGCTATCGGCATGACCGCGCTGGTCATCTCAGGATACGCCGTGTTCCTGGAATGGGAGACGACGACGGGCGCGCTGGTGCTCGCGGGGCTGATCGTCGCCCGCCACAGCCCGGTAGAGATGATAACCCGGCGACTGGGCAGAAGCTCGGCCACCTGAAGTCTGCCGCCTGATCAGCTGGTTGGGGGTAAACGCCAAGGCAACCGGCTCGCCTCAGATCAAGGGATAAGGAGGGTAGCGGTCCGGCCGTTGCCTCTCGCTATATTTTCATCCGATCGCGCCCAGTCCGAGTTCCATCTCCCACTCATCGCGTAAGCTTTCTCGCGATATGACCATCCAACACTTGGAGCCACCGCGTTTCAGCGCGCCCGTGGACGAGAATTGCTAGCGGCGCAACTGGCGGCTGCGATCGCCGTCGGCTATCTGTCCGGGTCCGTTCCGTTCGCCTGGCTGGCTGCGCGGTCGGTAGGTGTGGATATTCGTTCGGTTGGCACCCGCAATCCGGGCGCTTCGAACGTTTTTCGGATAGTCGATAAGCGGCTGGGTGTTCTTGTTTTTCTCGCCGACATCGCCAAGGGCGCCGTGCCGGTGGTTCTCGCGCTTGTAATCGGCGTGCCGGAGGAGCTGGTTTTTCTGGTGGGCGGGGCAGCCGTCATCGGCCACTGGTGGCCGGTTGTGCCGCGCCTTGGAGGAGGCGCCGGGCTGGCGGCGGCAGCCGGTGCGGGGGTGGCAGTAGCGCCGTTTCCGGGCCTCGTTGGACTCGCGTTCGGGATCACGGCGCTCGCGATTTTCAGGAGTTGCGGCCATGCTGCAGGTATCGGCGTGATCGCGTTTGTCGTCTCCGGGTATGCCCTGTTCCAGGACTGGGAGCAGACGTCGGGCACGCTGGCGCTGGCGGGCCTGATCATGGCGCGCCACATCGCGATCGAGGCGAAAGCCCGGCGGCTCGGCAAAAGCTCGTTTACTTGATTTCGTTCCCCCGGCTGTAATTCCCATGACCGTCGCTTACATGCGGAGCATTATGTTTAGTGACGCAGTGGCAGGTTTTAAACCTGCCACTACCAGAGGCCAGGCCCTGTGTCAGCGCCGGCCGGGCAGGGCGTCGGGATTAAGCACGTTGATCGGCGAGCCGTCCAGCCATGCCCTGAGATTATCTACCGAGTCGGCGAAGAACTGCCGCAGCGTGGCGCCGGTCGCGTAGCCGAGATGCGGCGACAACAGCACGTTGTCCAGTTCCAGCAGCGGGTGATCGGCCGGTAGCGGTTCGACATCGTAGACATCCAGGGCGGCGCCGGCGATCTCTTTTTTCCGGAGCGCCGTAATCAGCGCCTCCTCCTCAACGATAGGCCCGCGGGACGTGTTCACAAGGAAGGCGGTGGGTTTCATCAGGCCGAACTCCCGGCCCGTCACCCATCCCTTGCTGAGGTCGGTCAGCGGCACGTGAATCGACAGCACGTCCGATCTCGAAAAGAGGTCGTCCCACGAGACGAACTCGACGCCGTGGCTGGCGGCCCTCTCGGCGTCCAGCGTGGGCCCCCATGCGATCACGTCCATGTCGAAGGCGTTCCCGTAGCCGGCGACGCGCGTTCCCAGGTTGCCCATGCCGAGTATGCCGAGCACCTTGCCGCCAAGCCCCTCGGCCGGGCGTGTCTGCCAGCGTCCTTCCCGCATCTGCCGGTCCTCCCATGCGAGGTGGCGTGTCACGGCGAGTATCAGGCCCCATGCGAGTTCCGAGGTCGAATTGCCTCGTAATCCTGGGCTGGCCGAGCCGCCGGTCACGCTGACCACGATTCCGAGTTCGCTCGCGGCTTCGAGATCGACGTTGGCCTGCCGCCGGCCGGTGCCCGCGATTAGTTTCAGCCTCGGCAGGCGCTCCAGGACCTTGCGCGGGAAAAACGTCCGCTCGCGAGTGGTCATGACGGCGTCGAACGGCGCCAGCCTGTCGACCAGCTCATCGGGATCAAGAAGTGTGTCGTGGAAGAAAGTGGTTTCTGAGCCAGGAATCGAGTTCCAGTCGGCTGAATCCTCGGCGGTGTGCAGGTAATCGTCCAGCACGGCAATTCGTTTCATGTCGGGTCCTTTGCGAGCCAGAGAGCGGTGATCCGGCTGCATGGTAAGCGGCCTGTCCAGCCTATCGATACAGCGAGGCCGCCGCCACGAAGAAACTATCCCCCAACCCCCTCTCCCGGTGGGAGCGCTGACCTGAGGTTCTCCTGAGCTTGTCGAAGGGCCAGTCGAAGTGAGGGTTGGGGCGCTGTCCTGCACTGTGCTGAGCCCGTCGAAGTGCTTGACTAAGCGCCTGTCCTGAGCCTGTCGGAGAGTGGGGGAGAAGATCACTCTGGTCCGCCCGAGGCCGATAGGTCCATCTCAGGAGGGCGGATCAACGTGTTTTGAGATACTTACTAAGCGGCTTTGTGTGCGGCGTAGTCCGATTCGTCTGAAGGTGGCAGCTCTCTGATTTCGATTTCGGCCGGACCCTCATCGTCGGCTTCGTGTGTGATGACGCCGGGAATCGAAACCCAGAACGTGCTGCCGACGCCGAGTTCGCTCTCGACGTTGATCTCGCCATCGTGCAATTCCACGATAGACCGGCTGATGGCAAGGCCGAGGCCCGTGCCGGGTACCGCGCTTTCCACGTCCCGCTCCACCCGGAAGAATGGCATGAACAGCTTGCCCTGGTCCTCTTCCGAGATGCCCTGGCCGCTGTCGCTCACCGCGATGCCAAGGCGGTCGCCCGCTATATTCACCTCGACGATAACCGCGGTGCCTTCCGGCGAGTACTTGGAGGCGTTGCTGATCAGGTTGGTGACTACCTGCGCGAGCCGGGCCTGGTCGCCGTACATCATGATCGGGCCGTCCGGCGCGGTGAGCAGGAGATCCTGGGACTTGCCGTCCATGATCGGCTCGAAGCTCTGCACAATGTCGTCGAGCAGCTCCCGGACATCGAACTCGTTCATCGAAATCTGCAACGTCCCGGCGTCGAACTTCGCAACATCCACGAGATCGTCTATCAAGATGCTCAAGCGGTGGCCGTTGCGCTGGATGACCTTCAGGTGCTCCATCTCCTGTTCCGAGAGGTGTTCGTTCTTGTCCCGCCTCAAGATGTCGGTGAAGGCCAGCATGCTTGTCAGCGGGGTCTTGAGCTCATGAGAGACGGTTGAGAGGAACTTGCTCTTCTCCTCGTTGACCCGCTCAAGCTCCCGGTTCTGTGCCTCGAGTTCGCCATGCGCCTCAATGAGGCCCATCTCGCGGGCGTGGCTCAACTCCGTTGCGAGTGCGCCGGAAATCTGGTCGGCAACCCGTTGCAGGTAACTTTCGTGGGCCTCGCCGTACGTTCCGGGCTTGTAGGCGTGCAGAGTGATGGTACCGATGGCCTGGCCGTCGGCGACTACCGGGGCGCAGAGGGACGACCTGAAGCGAGGGCCGCCATGGGGCTGATTCTCGATGTCGAGGCTGAACTGCTCCTGTGATCCCACTCCCACCCTGATCGGACGCATCGCCTGCAGCACGTATCCCGTCAGTGAAACTTCAAGGAGATTGCTGACGCCCTTTTCGCGTTCACTGAACTCTTCGCCCTGGACGTATCGCAGGGTCATTGCCCCTTCTTGTTGGGAGACGGTCGAGACGCTAAGGCGATCGAAGGGGATCAGGTCTTTCACCGCGCCCGCGAAGCGGTGGTATACCTCATCTATATCGGGAGAGGAGCTGATGATCCGGCCCAGGCCGGCAAGCGATTCGGACTCGCGCCACTTGCTCTCCGCCCGTTCCCGTTCCCGTCTGATCTGCGCGATAAGCCAGATCGCGAGGAGCACAGTGGCCACCATGAAAAGGATGCGCAGCGGCTGCTGCTGTACCGCGTAGTCCGATGAGTCGAGGAAGATGACGTTCACCCCTGCGACCCACACGATGAAGAGAACGGCCTGCGCTGCGCCAAGCGGCCAGCCAAGCCTGGCAACGCTGGCGACGAGGATTGGAAAGAGGATCAGATATATGTCGTTCGTGTTCTCGGTGCCCGCCAGCAAGCGAGTCGCAATAATCCACCCCGCGAGAACCGTGATGGTATCCAGGGCGAGACCCGTGACGAATGCGTTTTTGACCCTGCCCGAGTAGAGAAGCCAGGCGATTCCGAGGTCGGCCACCAGCACGCCGCCAATGAGGCCCATGATGAGGCCGAAAGCGGATGTGCCAGACAGGAAGGCGGTAGCGCCGGCGGCTGCCGCGACGATGAGCGCGAGGCGGCCGATTACCCATGCCCATTCGGCGGCCGCGCTGGTGCGAACGTTCAGCGCCATAACGGGCTCGCTAAGAGAATCTCTGATGCCGGCAGGGATAGGCAATCTGGTCGATGAGTTCATGTATGCGGGGGGCCTCTTCCCAAAGAGGTTATTCCCGTGAGTTGTGAACATATTCGGGGACACTACCCATGGCTCCGGTTAATTGCCGCATCGAATATTGGGTATTCCTCGACACGCAACCGGATGCCCTCTCTGCCCGGCACCCCCGCCGGGCGTTTTCGGAAGCCACTACCTACCCACCCTAAGCGCCAGCACCACAGCGAGAAATCCGTGACGGTTCGCGCCGGTGAGCCGGAAGGCTCGCGTGGCCTGGTGGCTAACGCTCAGGGCGGCTAACGCTCAGCCGCCAATCCGAATGTAGTCGCCCTGAGTAGTCCAATCGGGCCGCGAGATCCCGTTGAGATCCCACACGACTTCCCCGGCGCGTACCGTCAGTTGCGCAGTCAGGCGCTGGTTTCCCCGCATCGATGCGAGGCCCGAGTCCACGAATCCGAAGTCGCCCTTTTCGAGATCAAAAACGGCGATATCTGCCTCCGCGCCAACGGAGAGCGTGCCCAGTTCAGGGCGGTCGATGACCTTCGCCGGCTCGACGGTGGAGCGCCGAACCGCCTCTTCAAACGGCATGCCGAAGTTCATCAGCTTGGACATCGTGATTGGCATGGTGGCTCTTGGCAGGAAGAGGCTTCCTTTGTGGGCGTCCGTGCTTATCGTGTCCGGCCGCCAGCCCTGTTCCATGCACGGCCCGACCACGCGGAACCAGAAGCTCCCACCGCCGTGGCCAACGTCGAAGAGAATCCCCTTCTCTCGCGCCTGCCACATATAGTCCTGGACTTTCTTGCCGGCGTCGAGCTGTTCGATGTGCTGGCCGTACATGTGTGTGTGGATGTCTCCGGGGCGCATCCGCTCAAGGATCAACTCCCGATACGTGCGCTCGGGGCGGGGTTGGAAGTCGACCATTACGAATTTTCCTGACATATCGCCGGCCGCTACGGCCCCGTCCACAGACTCCCATCCGTACTTGTGGTGGGCGGCCTTGATGCCGACCAGGATGCCGGGGTATTCCATGATGCGGTCGGCGCATGGCTCCGGCTGCATCTCGGACGCGTCCTGTTCGATGGCGCCCAGCATCCCCCCGCCAACGATGTTCAGGAGAGCCAGCAGCCGGACGCGCGATTTGTCGATGATCTCCGTCTTGAACTGCTCGAAGTTCTTGTAGCCTGCGCCACCGGCGTCGACCACGGTTGTAGTGCCGTTCGGAAAGGCGTACTCGTCAGGGAAGGTCCAGCCAGAGTATCCGAAGTGGTGGGAGTGGATGTCGATCAGGCCGGGCGTGACGTAGAGGCCCGAGACGTCGACTACTTTTGCCGCACCCGCGTCTGGAAGCCCGGGGCCGACGGCTGCGATGGCTCCGCCGGCCACAGCCACGTCGGCCGGCCCGTTCAGATCGTTGGCGGGGTCAATGACGTGCCCGCCCGCCAGTACCAGATCGTAGTTGCCCGTCAAAGCGCCCTCCCGCCTGGCGGCTCCGGAGAGCCGACTCTCTGCAAGGGCCAGTTTAGTCGCCTGTTCAGTTGAGCGAGAAGGCCTGCTCAGCCAATTCTGTGATGTGGCGGCCGATGACGAGCGACGCTGTGGCGCCTGGCGATGGCGCATTCAACACATGGACGGCGTTCTCAGTCTGCTCGATCACGAAGTCGTCCAGGAGGCGTCCGGAGCGGTCAACCGCCTGTGCCCGCACGCCTGATCCGCCCTCCCCGAGGTCACGCGATGTGATCTCCGGGATCATCTTCTGCAGGTCCTTCACGAACACACCCTTGCGCAACGAACGATTCATCTCGCTGAAGCCGGTTTTCCATTCGCTCGCGGCCATTTTCCAGAATCCGCGGTACCAGATGGTGTCGGCGAAGTCCCGGGGGCTGAAGTCGCGCTTGCGGTAGCCCTCGCGTGCCGTCGCCAGGACGGCGTTGGGCCCGGCCTCAACGTAGCCCTTCACGTTGTGGGTGAAGTGGACGCCAAGAAACGGGAGGTCGGGGTCCGGCACGGGGTAGATCAGGCCCTTGACCAGCTTTTCGCTCTCCTTTTTCAGGGTGTAGTACTCGCCGCGGAAGGGAACGATCTTCACGCCGGGGTTGACGCCCATCATCGACGCGATCCTGTCTGAGTGGAGTCCAGCGCAGTTGACGACGTTGCGCGCGGCGAATTCGCCGGAGGCCGTCTCGATCATGAGGCCGTCCGAACTCCTGTGGAAGGCGCGGACGGGCGAGCCGAGCCTGAGCTCCCCGCCGGTATCTTCGACTCGCCGCTGGTAGGCTGCCGATACGTCGCGGTAGTTGACGATCCCTGTGTGCGGGGCCCAGAGGGCCCTCAGAGCCTTCACGTGAGGCTCGATCTCGCTCAGCCTTTCGGCGTCGATGAGTTGAAGGTCCGGGACGCCGTTCGCGGTACCGCGCTCGTGAAGCAGATCGAGGCGTGGAAACTGGTCCTCCGCGGTCGCGATGATGACTTTGCCGATCGGCTTGTAGTCGATCCCGTTTTCCTGGCAGAAACGGATCATCGACTCGCGGCCTTCAACGCAGAAGCGGGCCTTGAACGAGCCTGGCCGGTAGTAGATCCCGGAGTGGATTACTCCGCTGTTGTGACCGGTCTGCTGGGTCGCTATCTCGTCGTTTTTCTCTATGATCCCGACGGATAGGCCCGGGTGCCTCTCAAGGAGGTGCATTGCGGTGGAGAGGCCGATGATGCCCGCTCCGATTACCGCGACATCATATGTGGCGTCTGGCAAGAACCGGTCTCCATGCCCCGAGGGCTCAATATCGAGCAGAAAAACGCTAGCATACAGCGGTTAAGACAGCCACAAATTCGGCCAGCGAATTCGCACGAGCCGAGCGCTGGCGAACATCAGGCTCTGGTAACGTTTCCCACATGCCTGACTCTCATGACGCGCCGGTGCGCGTAACCCTCTTCGTCACATGCGTGGTGGACCAGTTCTACCCGGAGATCGGTGAGAGCGTGGTCAACGTCCTTGAACGCCAGGGCGTCAGCGTCGATTTTCCGGCTGCACAGACCTGTTGCGGGCAGCCCGCGTTCAACGCCGGGTTCACGGACGATGCGCGCGCCGTGGCGGAGCGTTTTCTCGAAGTTTTCGAGGGCGACGACCCGATAGTGGTGCCATCGGGATCCTGCGGCGCGATGGTGCGCAATCTCTACGGCGAGCTCTTCCGCGAGGATCCGGAGTTGCTCCGGAAAGCGAAGGCCATCGGGGAGCGCCTCTTTGAATTTTCTGAGTTCCTGGTGGACGTCCTTAAGCGGCCCGACCTCGCCGCATCTCTTGACGGGTCCGCCACTTACCACCAGTGCTGCCACCTGCTGCGCGAGCTGGGGGTGGACGTGCAGCCGAAGTCGCTGCTCGGGTCCATTGAGGGGCTCGAGATGCGGGAGATGGAGCAGCCTGAAGTCTGCTGCGGCTTCGGGGGAACGTTTGCCGTCAAATTCCCCGAGCTGTCGGCGGCCATGCTGAACGACAAACTCGATAACGCCACCGCCACGGGCGCGGACATGCTCGTTGCTTCCGACGCGACGTGCCTCATGCACATGGAGGGGGGTATCAGGCGCCGCGGTGATTCGATTAAGCCATTGCACCTGGCCCAGCTTCTCGACCGGGCCACTGATGCCCCGGCTGGTGGGAATGAGACGAATGGGAATGAGGAGCCGAGCGCTTGAAAGTCCGGTCGGCCGAGTTCAAAAAGCGATCCGCAGAGACCGCGCGGGACCCCCGCCGGCAGGCGGCCCTGCAGATGCTCTACGACGGCCTGCACAAGGGCCGGATAGCGGCCGCTGCGGCCACCGATAACTGGGAGGAGTTGCGCTCTAAGGGCCGCGCCATCAAGTGGCACACGATTCGCAATCTCGACTACTACCTGGAACTGCTCGATGAGCGGGTGACGGCTAACGGCGGGAAGGTCTACTTCGCCAGCGATGATGCCGAGGCCCGCGAGTATGTGATGGGAGTCGCCCGCGCGAACGGAG
>JADFPB010000003.1 GCA_022562515.1 Chloroflexota bacterium
TGGTTGCCATCGCGTGCGGCGGTGGCGACCGGGCCGGTGACCGGACTCTGTACATCGGCGGCATACCAGACCAGGACGTCTCTCTTCTGGAGGCGCGGTTCGATGGTCTTGCCGACTACCTGAGCCGTGAGACCGATCTGGACGTTCGGTATTTACCCAGCATCAATTACGCGGCGGTGGTGACCGGGTTCCGCAACGACGACATCCAGCTTGCCTGGTATGGCGGCCTCACGGGCGTGCAGGCCCGGCTCGCGGTGCCCGATGCAGAGGCGATCGCTCAGCGGCCGCGCGACGCGGAGTTCCATTCCGTGTTCATCAAGCGGAAGGGGCTGGACATCGCCGGCCTGGCCGAACTGGAGGGGCGCACGTTCACGTTCGGCAGCGAGAGCAGCACTTCCGGGTATCTAATGCCGCTCTTTTTTCTTGGTGAGGCTGGAGTGGATGTGGACGACCTTAAGTCGTTCAGTTTCAGCGGCTCCCACGACACGACCTGGAAGCTGGTCGAGGCCGGGAGTTTCGATGCCGGCGCACTTAATGCCGCGATATGGGAGCAGCGAGCCGCTGATGGCGAGATAGACCTGGGCAAGGTGGAGGTCTTCTTCACGACGCCCGCATACGTCGACTACCACTGGGTGGCCCGCGGCGACCTGGACTCCAACTACGGGGCGGGCACGACGGAGAAGTTGACGCGGGCGTTGCTGGGGCTGGGCAACGACGAAGATCCGGTCGAGGCGGAAATCCTGGCGGCCTTCCAGGGCGAGGGTTTTGTTCCGACCAGAAACGAGGATTACGCGGCGATAGAGCGGGTGGCGAGGGAGCTGGGGATTATTGAGTAGCAATAGACTCACTGGGAGTAGCGACGGAGCCTCTCGCCCGGCCGCCCCCGCCACACTGCTGTTACGCGGCGTCGAGAAGCGTTTTGGCGATGTAGTCGCCGTGGGGTCGATTTCTCTCACGGTGCGACAAGGTGAGACGGTGGCCCTGCTTGGCCCGAGCGGCGCTGGCAAGAGCACGATGCTGCGGCTGATGGCAGGGGAGATCGAGCCGACATCGGGCGTTATCGAACTCTCAGGCCGTGAACTCGCCAATCTCGCTCCCGGCCGCGAGCTGGCGTCGCTGGTGGGCATGATCCACCAGCAGTTCGATCTCGTCCCAAATCTCTCTGCGTTGCAGAACGTGCTGGCAGGCCGGCTCGGCGAGTGGGGTTTTTTCAGGAGCCTGGTATCACTGGCCGCGCCGCTGGAGCGCGAGGTTGCGATGGCCGCTCTGCGGCGGCTGGGCGTTGAAGACCGTGCGGGTCTGCGAGCGGGACGGCTATCGGGCGGCGAGCAGCAGAGGGTGGCGATTGCCAGGGTCCTGGTGCAGGGTCCGGCGCTCATACTCGCTGACGAGCCGGTGGCGTCTCTTGACCCGGCGCGGGCGGAGGAGGTACTCGATCTTCTTGTCGGACTGGCAGAACGGGACGGCAGGACGCTGGTCGCGAGCATGCATTCCGTGGTGATGGCGCGGCAGCGGTTCGGCCGCCTGATCGGCCTCCGCAACGGCGAGTTGAGCTTCGATCTGCCCGCGCAAGAGGTTACAGACGGGATGCTCGAGTCTCTTTACGCGCTGGAGGGACTCCGTGCTGAGACTTAGCCGCATCACGCCCATCACATCGGTCGATAATCGCAAGTGGCTGACGCTGATCCTTGGCGGGGCGCTGGTGCTCAGCCTGCTTCAGGTGGACTGGGGGTCCAGCGCCGTGCATACGGGCGGTTTAGCCGCGGCAGGCGAAATCATCGGCTCAGCGTTCACCCCACGGGTCGATATAGGCACGCTGGGCAAGGCGTTCAGCGAAGCCTGGACGACTGTCGCGCTGGCGGTCGCGGGGCTGACGGTGGCTCTGGCGATCGGCGTGCCGATCGGAGTATTCGCCTCGGGCGTGCTGGCGAGGGAGACGCGATTCAAGGTTCTCAACATAGGCGCGGCCAGGTTCGCGCTGGCATTTTTCAGATCGATTCATGAGCTCGTCTGGGCCTGGATTTTCATAGTGGCGGTGGGCCTGTCGCCGATGGCCGCCGTTCTGGCCATCGGAATTCCGTACGCGGGAATTCTCGGCCGCGTTTATGCCGATCTACTGCAAGACGTGCCGGAAGCGCCGTTGCAGGCGCTGCGGAGCTCGGGGGCGTCCGAGTGGCGCGTCTTTCTCTACGGCCGGCTGCCGATGGCTACGCCGGACATTCTGAGCTACACCTACTATCGGCTGGAGTGCGGAATCCGCGCCGCCGCTGTTATGGGCTTCGTCGGACTGGGTGGCCTTGGCACGGAGATTCAACTCAGCCTGCAGGATCTCGACTACAGCAGGGCCTGGACGTTTCTCTACTTCCTGATAGCGCTCGTGGCACTCATCGATATCTGGAGCTCGATGGTGCGAAGGCGGATCGCAGCATGATTCGGACCACCAGAGCCTCTGGCGGGCCTGGCAAGGCGTCTGGATGGCGACTCGCTCAGCACCTGGCACGCATCAGCTTCGTACGGGCATCGGCATTGCTGGTGGTTGCGCTGGTGGTCCTGTCGTGGCTGTACATTGCGGCGGAGGACCGGGGTCAGGGTGCGGCCTTCTTCTCTGTCGAGGCAGCCGGGCGGGCGTGGGATTTCCTGTGGGGCGATCTGCTGGGCGCCGGGTCCGATGGCAGGCCGGCATTTCTCAAGGCGTCAGAGTGGCGCGCCATGGTTCCGCTTGCCAGGGACACGCTGGCGATGAGCGTGCTCGGCATCGGTTTCGCGGGGCTGGTGGCGTTGGCTACATTCGTGTTTGGCGCGCGCAACGTGATGACAGGCGAGCTGGCGCCGTACGGCGGCGTGGGATGGAAGCTGGCTTTCCTTGTTGCGCGCGGATTTTTCATCGTGGCCCGCGGGGTGCCGGAGCTGATCTGGGCGTTTCTGATCATTTTCATCTTCTCGCCCGGCATCTTGCCCGGCGCAATCGCGCTGGCCATTCACAACTCGGGCATCCTCGGCAAACTCGCGTCGGAGACGGTTGAGGGACTTGATCCGAGGCCGATCAGATCGCTGCAGGGGGCCGGGGCGGGCCAGTTCCAGGTGCTCTTCTACGGTGTCCTGCCACAGGCGCTTCCGAAACTCCTCACTTTTCTCCTGTACCGTTGGGAGGTAATCATTCGTACAACTATTGTTGTCGGATTTGTCGCAGCCGGCGGCCTTGGGCAGGAATTCCGGTTGAGCATGAGCCACTTCCAGTACACGACGGTTACGCTGATTCTGATCTGGTATCTGGGGCTGGTAGTGTTCGTGGACCTGGTTGCGGTCGGCCTGCGCCGACTGGCTCGCTAGGCTAAGCACCGGGAGTACCCAGGGGCATCGGAGGGAACAGGTTTTTGATTGGTGGGTAGTTTGACCGAAGTAGAGCTGATTGAGAGAAGTGTTCTTTTCGGCAATCCGGAGCGGACCTTTGTTCGGATCAGTCCGGACGGCAGGCATTTGAGTTTTCTGGCGCCTGACGAGGGGTTTCTGAACGTCTGGGTGGCGCCGATCTCGAATCCGGCGTCGGCGAAGGCCGTCACCAGTGATCGGGTCCGGGGAATCCGGATCTACACATGGGCGAACAACAGCGAGTACGTGATCTACATGCAGGACACGGGTGGAGACGAGAACTGGAGCGTCTTTGCAGTCGAGTTGGCTACGAACGAGGTCGCCAATCTGACGCCGTTCAAGGATGTGGCGGCGCACATCGCCGGTTCCAGCGATCGGCATCCCGACGAGATTCTTCTGAGCATCAACGACCGCGATCCCCGGTATCACGATATCTATCGAGTAAACGTCCGAACCGGCGAGCGCGAGTTGATCGCGGAGAACACGGGCGGTTTTTCCGGTTACGTGACCGATCAGGATCTTAAGATTCGGCTTGCGGAGCGGATGACCGAGGACGGCGGGAGCGAGATCCTGGCGCCCAACGGCGATGGCTGGGAGAAGATAATCACCATCTCCCCTGACGATAGCCTGACGACGGGCGTCCACGGCTTCGACGGTTCCGGCCGCGTGATTTACCTCTCCGACAGTCGCGATCGCAACACGGGCGCTCTGACCAGCCTTGATCTCGAGACGGGTGAACTGACGGTGCTGGCAGAGGACTCCAGGGCGGACGTAAGCGACGTGATGATTCACCCGATTAATCGAACGCCCGAGGCGGTCGCATTCACCTACGAACGAAAAAAATGGGTGATCCTGGATGAGTCAGTGCGCGGAGACCTGGACTATCTGGCCTCTGTAGCTGACGGCGAGGTCGAGGTCGTCAGCCGGACGCACGCGGACGATATCTGGGTGGTCGCCTATCTACTGGACGATGGCCCGGTGGCCTACTACCTGTACGACCGTGCGGCCCGGAAGGCGAGCTTCCTGTTTTCGAGCCGTCCGGAGCTTGAATCGCTGCCGCTGGTCAAGATGCACCCGGTGATTGTGACGGCACGTGACGGTCTCGAGATGGTCTGCTATCTGAGTCTTCCTCCCGGCTCGAATCCGGACGATGGCGACCGGCCGGAATCGCCTGTGCCGATGGTGCTGTACGTACATGGCGGCCCGTGGGCGCGCGATAGCTGGGGCTACGACCCTTATCACCAGCTCCTGGCGAATCGCGGGTATGCGGTGCTCAGCGTGAACTACCGGACCTCAACGGGGTTCGGGAAAGACTTTGCCAACGCGGGCCGCCTGGAGTGGGGCGGCAAGATGCAGGATGACCTGACTGACGCCGTGGAGTGGGCGGTAGCTGAGGGTATCGCCATCCGGGACAGGGTGGCGATCATGGGTGGAAGTTACGGCGGCTACGCCACTCTGGCGGGCCTGACCATGACGCCCGATCTGTACGCCTGCGGGGTCGACATTGTCGGCCCTTCCAATCTGATCACGTTGCTGGAGACAGTACCGCCGTACTGGACGCCCATCATCGAGGTTTTCACAACCCGTATGGGTGACCACCGAACGGAGGAGGGCCGTGAATTGCTGAAGAGCCGCTCGCCGTTGACTTATGTCGACCGGATTCGCAGGCCGCTCTTGATCGGCCAGGGCGCGAACGACCCACGGGTGAAGCAGTCGGAGTCGGACCAGATCATCGAGGCGATGACGTCGCGCGGAATCCCGGTTACTTACGTCCTGTATCCAGATGAGGGGCACGGTTTTGCCCGGCCTGAAAACCGGCTGGCATTTAGCGCCGTGACAGAGGCGTTTCTTGCGGAGTTCCTGGGAGGAAGAAAGCAGCCGGTGGGCGACGATTTCGCGGGATCCAGCATTACTGTCCCGGTTGGCGCCGGACAGTTCGAAGATGTTTCAGGCTCGCTGGACGAGACCGGCTAGCCGCAGGCCGGGGGGCCTCGAGCGAAGTACGGGGTCTGGCGCTAGCTGGCGACGCGAAGTTCCTGCGCCTGCAGGACCCATCCGACGCGCAACTCAACTTCGCCGTCTTCCCAGGGTTTGTTGATGTAGTCCCTTGCGCCGAGTGCACGCGCTCTGGAGAGGTCTTCAGTTCGTCCCTTGGCGGTAACCATGATGACCGGGATGTCACGTGTTTGCTCATCCGCGATGATCTCTTTGAGCGTTTCGAACCCATCTTTTACGGGCATCGCGACGTCAAGAAGTACAAGATCCGGTGGATCGGTTTGAAGAGCCCCGAGGACCTCAGTTCCGTCCGAAAGTTCTTTGATCTCGTACCCTGCGTCTTCGAGGATCGTCCGCAGCGCCAGGCGAATGTCTTCGCTGTCGTCGACGATCAGCACGTGCGACATGTACTCCCCCCAGAGAAGCCGGCCGCTGTTCGTCCCGCCAGCTTCACGAAGGTCCGCCGGATATCTGGCGGACCACCCCCGGCGCCCCGTGCATATCCGTGCGTTTTTGGGAATCGTGCTCCCCGGCCGCCGCGATTTCGATCCCCCATCAAAAACGAACGGACGCCAAACGCTGATACTGTGGGTACCGTGTACCCCAATTTCGCGCCGGGGGAATATGGGCGTCTTGTGTGCTAACCAGCAGTCGCGTACCGGCCCGCCGCAGTTTCGGGGTGGCCTGTAGGAGAGAACCGATCCGCCTGATGCGGATCAGAAGTGTGGTTGCGATATGGTTGAGCTGGGCTCAGGAGCGGGTCGCGACCATGCTCATCCAGTTGCGATTGACGTGGTCAATGCCCATGTTTTTGTAGGTCTGGCGCGCACCTTCCTGAAGTGACGCGCTCGCCTCTTCGAGGGGGACGCCGGGCAGGGTGCCCTCGATGAAATCACTGAACGTGCTGATGTGGGTCCAGCCTTCCAGCGGTACCTGCACCTTCATGATCTCCTGGAGCTTGACCTTGAAACCCTGGCTTTCAACAAGTTCCTTGTACTCTTTCGCCGTAAGGTGTTGCCGGGACTGGACTTTTTCGCTCTTGACCGGGCTCAGGCCGTATTCCTTCTTGAGAATCCGGATGGAGCGCATCATCCACTTGCGATAGAACTCCAGGCTTTCCGGGGGATGAGAGCCCTCGAAGAACGAGCTGTTGAACGCCAGTATCCCTCCGGGCCGTAGGCTGGAGTTGATCTGCTTGAGCAGGGCCGACTTGTCCGGGACGTAGTGGATGGAGTTGCAGTAGACGATTGCATCCACTTTCTCCTTCACTTTGTCCTGGAGGTTGGATACGTCTCCCTGGATGAAATTGACGGCGGCCTCTTTGCGGTCGCCTATATTCGCAATCGCCTCTTTTATGGCGGCTGCCGAATGGTCGATGGCGTATATGCATGACTGGTGGGCGGCCTGGATGCGGTCAAGGATCAGCCGGGTCACTGCGCCGGTGCCGCAGCCAAGGTCAACTATGCGCTTCTGGTCGCGAATCTCCGCTATATCCAACAGGCGCGAGTTGATTACGCGGTAAAAATCCAGGTTGGCGAACCTGTTGAAGGTGAAGTCGTCGTTTTTTTGGCTCATTTGGCCGCTCCGTACGATGACGGCAACCCTGGGAGTAGCGGGGCCAGCTTCAATGTTTGTTGCCCATTGTAGATGGGTTTGCCCACTGCCGATGGTCGGTAACCACAAGTAAAATGAGGCCTCTCATGGTCGTAGTCGGGGTCCCCTCAAACCGTTCAAATCTTATCATGGTTCCGAGGGGTGAAACCCGGTATAGGACCCGTTAGCCGCAACTGTCAAAGAGAAAGCTCTTGAAACTCGTCTCGAGGCATCCGGGCAAAAGTGCTCTGCTGCAGGCAACGGCTTTTCTGCTTTTGCTCCTGGGCGCGGGTTGTGGCGGGGGCGGAGGGCTGACTGTTTCCGCGGCGGCGTCCCTGGGCGACGTTATGGAAGAGATAGCAACTGAGTTTGAGCGGCTAGAGGGGGTAGATGTCGATCTCAATCTTGGCGGTTCCAATGTTCTCGCGAGGCAGGTAGAACTGGGCGCACCGGTAGACCTGGTGGTCCTGGCCGGACCGGAACCGCTCGAAGACCTCATCAACAGGGGATATGTCTCCCGCGATGGCGTCGCCGAGATCCTTGAGAATCGCCTCGTGGTCGTTGCAAAGGATGGTAAAGCGTCTCCCCTGGCCGATCTCGCCAGCCTGGCGAGCGATTACAAGGGCCGAATTTCCATGGCCGACCCGCGACTTGCTCCGGCCGGGGTGTACGCGGAGGCCGCGCTGCAGGCTGCCGGCGTCGCCGCAGATCTGGAAGGCCGTATCATCCCAGCACTGGACGTTCGCGCTGCTGTGGTCGCGGTCGAGAGCGGCAACGCCGAGTTCGGAATCGTCTATTCGACAGACGCGCTTGCATTCGACGGCATAGCCGTAGTCCTGGTGGTTCCGGCCGATCTCCATCCTCCCATCATCTATCCGGCCGCAGTGATTGCCGGTAGCGATGCGGAGCAGCTTGCGCAGCGGTTCCTGCTTTTCCTGCAGGGCGATTTCGCGAGTTCGGTATTCGGGTCTCACGGCTTCGTTACTGCTGGCGGGCGGTAGACTTCCCGGCAATGGCGTCCGATATCTCGATAATCCTCCTTTCGCTGCGGGTCGCGTTGGTGGCGACGGCTATCACCCTTCCCCTGGCGATGGCCATCGCGTGGCTGCTCGTCCGCAGGAATCCGCGGGGAAGAATCGTCATTGAGGTCCTGGTCTCAATGCCGCTGGCGCTCCCGCCGGTGGTCATAGGATTCGGCCTTTTGTGGATGTTCAGCCCGACGGGCTTCCTCGGCGAGGCGATCGACGGAATTTTTGGCCGCGATGTGGTGTTCACATGGGTGGCGGGCTCGCTTGCCGCCGCAATCGTCTCGTTTCCCCTTGTCGTGCGCACGTTTATCGTGGCTCTTGAGGGAGTGGACACCCGTCTTGAGGCGGCCGCAAGGAGCCTGGGCGCGGGCCCCTGGCGAACGTTTTATACCGTGACTATTCCGCTTGCCTACCGCGGCCTCATTGCCGGAAGCCTGCTGGGCTTCGTGCGGGCGCTGTCCGAGTTTGGCGCGACTATCGTGGTGGCGGGCAACATCCCCGGCCAGACGCAGACCCTGCCGCTTGGCATTTTCACAAGGTTGCAGGCCGGAGACGATGGTCTTGCGATCAGGCTGATCGTCATATCCGTGGTTCTCGCAGCGGCATCACTGTTGGTACACAACTACCTTCTGTCACGGGCGCGAACGGGCGAGCGGGGCCGGAATTCTGCTCGGCTGGGCGCGATATGAGTCCGGCGCGGTTCGGACCGGACCGAATGCGTGGGCAGGGGCCTGACTGATGCTGAGCCTGGATATCACACTCAAGCAGGGCGAATTCGCGCTGTCGATTACGGCTGAGTTCAACTCAGGCATTACCGCTATTTTCGGTCCTTCGGGCAGTGGAAAGACGACCACGCTGCACTGTATAGCCGGGCTGCTGAGGCCCGATTCCGGTCGAATTACGCTGGACGACCGGATCCTGTTCGACTCATCGGCCGGAGAGAACCTGCCGCCGGAGCGGAGGCGCATGGGACTGGTGTTCCAGGACGGCGCGCTGTTTCCGCACCTGAGCGTACGGGCCAACATCGAGTTCGGTCACAGGCTCACGAAGCCCGCGGACAGGCGCATCGACATCGATCAGGTTATCGACTTGCTCAGGCTGGGGCCACTCTCGGACCGGCGTGTTACGTCGCTCTCCGGTGGAGAGAAACAGAGAGTGGCCCTGGCCCGCGCTCTCGCGGTTTCGCCGTCGCTGCTACTGCTCGACGAGCCGACGGCGTCGCTGGACCCGGGCCTCAGGGGAACCGTGTTGACCTACTTGAAGCAGGTTCACGAGGAGCTCGGCGTGCCGATGATCTATGTCTCTCACAACGTCTCCGAAGTGCTGTACCTGGCAGAAAACGTGCTTCGATTGAGAGCTGGTGAGGCGGACGGTTACGGGGCGCCGTCGCAGCTCTTGTTGAGCGACGCTGCGGCATCGGCCACCGGCGTCGAGGGCGTGGAGAACATGCTCCGCGGCACGGTGGAGGAACCGGGAGGCGTTGAGACGCCCGGCAGGGTTCGAGTCGGAGATCATGTTCTGGTCACGCCGGCGGTCAAGTTGGCGAAAGGCGACCCGGTGATACTGACACTGCGCGCCTCCGATGTGATCGTGGCGGGCGCGCGCCCGGTTGCCCTATCAGCCCGCAATGTCATCCCCGCTGTGTGTACCGAGGTGCAGCTGGCCGGAGGCAGCGTATTCGCATCTTTTGGAATTGGTGAGACTGGCCCGGCCAGCGATGCCAGCCCTGAAACGTCGCCTGAGATACCCACTGGAATACTGGTTGAGTTGACGCCCGGAGCGGTGTCTGAACTGGGGATCAAGCCCGGCTGGCAGGCATACCTGGTGTTCAAGACAACCAGCATTGCCGTTCACTCGCTTGGAGAATCAGCGCTTACGCTTAACGGGTAGCGGAAGTAGTGTCGTCGGGAAGGTTCGCCCGGCCGGTGGGGCAACTCTCTCTGAGGCTGCAGTCGCCACAGAGCGGAATCTTCTTGCACGTGGTGTGGCAGTGCCTGTCGATCAATGCATGGTACTCGCCGAATATTTCGGCGTCAGCAGGCAAACGTGATGTGAAAAGGCGCTGGTAGTCGCCATATCTATCTCCATCGACACGCCAGCCGAGCCGGTCGACAAAACGAATCGTGTACTTATCGATCACGAATGACGGCTTTTTCGCCGCGTAGAGAATGATGTCGTCCGCCGTCTCCTCGCCGATACCCCAGAGGCCGAGGAGAGTTGTCCTGAGTTCGAGAATATCCAGTCGGAACAACAGATCTATATCGCCATCAAATTCCCGGTCCAGGAATCCGGCGAAGTTCTGAAGCTTCCGGGCCTTCTGGTTATAGTAGCCGGACGGGCGGATGAGACCGGCCAGCGCGTCCTGCGGGAGGGCCAGCGAGGCGGGGAAACTCCAGACGTCGGCGGCCTTGAGGTTGTTCAGCGCTTTTTCCACGTTGGCCCAGGCCGTATTCTGGGTGAGGATGGCTCCTGTGATCATCTCGAAGTGTGAGTCCGCGGGCCACCAGTGTTGCGGGCCGTGGCATTCGAGAAGCAACTCGAAGATTTGTTCGAGCGCGACGTGATCAGGCCGGATTCTCACTTTTTCTGTCTCCGCCCCCTCCGGCGCCCGCTCCGGCGCCTGCGTTGTCCGGGGGAGTTCGTTTTCGCGATCGGCGGTGGGGGCAGCGGCTCGGGGTCCGGAAAGTCGAGCGTTGAAAATACGACGGCGGCAAGGAGGGATAGACCGGCGGACGGGATGAAGAAGAGGCCGAAAGAATCGAAACTGATCGCAGCGTACGCGACGAATGCCGCTACGAATAGATAGACGGTAGTACGAGGCATCTTCATTTTCGATGGATCGCGGGCGACCAGGTAGAAGAAATACGCTGCTGCGGCGCTGTGGGCGAAAAGCAACGGAACGATTTGGAGCCCGTTAACGTCGATGGCTGAAAGCGAGATGATGACCGGCCGGCCGTCCGGGCCCAGGATGCTGGGATCTATACCTTCGTATGCGAATGGGATGAACGCCACAAGGATGGACATGGCCACCGATACGCCGAGGTTTCCTCCGGCGAACATCTGGGTCAGGAGTTTGCGGTTCAATCAGCTTTCTGTTCTTTCTCAGAAAAGGGAGATATCCGAGATCTATAGTCCGGGTGGCGAATATACTCACATAAAGTCGATATGACGCGTTGCGCTCGGAGATGGAATTGGCGAACTGGGTAACGAGGCTGGATGATCGGTCGCTGGCAGTCGATAGCCTGGCCTGCGTCGGCCTTGACCCCGACCCATCGCTCATGCCGGTTGACAGCGTCATCGAGTTCAACCGGGCGATCATTGATGCGACTCATGACCTGGTCTGCGCCTACAAGCCGCAGCTCGCGTTTTACGAGGCGCTTGGCATTGAGGGGCTGGAGGCGCTGCGGGACACGATCGAGCATATCCGGCAGGTGGCACCCGACGTGATCATCGTCGGCGACGCCAAGCGCGGCGACATCGGTTCTACCGCGACTGCGTACGCCAGGGCGATGTTCGAGTTCTGGGATTTCGATGTAGTCACGGTGCATCCGTACCTGGGCGGAGATTCGGTTGCGCCGTTCCTTGAGTACGAGGGCCGCGGTGCGCTGGTCGTGTGTCGGACGAGCAACCCGGGGGCGAGAGAGCTTCAGGATATACGCCTGGATACCGGCTCAGGAGAGCGGGGGAAGATGGTTTATGAGCGCGTGGCGGACGCTGTAGAGGAGTGGAACGTCCCGGGAACGCTTGGCCTGGTGGTTGGGGCGACATATCCGGAAGAGATGGCGGCGCTTCGCCGCGATCATCCTTCGCTGCCATTTCTGATACCGGGCGTCGGCAGACAGGGGGGGGATGTGTATGGGGCGACTCGGGCCGGCGCCAATGCCGATGGCCGCGGCATACTCGTCAGTTCGTCCAGGGGCGTGCTTTATGCTTCATCGGACCCGGGTGAATACGCGGACGCGGCCAGGAGCGAGACTGAAAAGCTGCGAACCGAGATAAATGCGGCGCTGCAGGAGCTGTCTGGAGTCTGAGAGAGGGGTGATTGAGATGGCCGATCCGGTTCGCCCGACAGTTTTGACTCCATATTTGGTGGGTGACCGTATTAAGCTTAAGAAGAAGCACGCATGCGGGGGCCTTGATTGGGAGGTATACCGGATAGGCGCGGACCTGGGCCTGTTGTGCCAGACGTGCGGACGCAGAATAATGCTAAGCCGCAGGGAAGTGGCCCGAAGGATCAGGAGGCGTGTAAAAACGCCAGGCGGCGAGTAACTGGCGGGAACTTGTTCCGTCTGAATGTAGAGGGACCAGTGCGCTTTGATTGACACTAGTCTGGCCTGAGAATATGGTGGCGCCCCGGCCTGTGATTCTCGGGTTCAATAGCAGCTTCTTTGCAGTCTATGGACGCCTAGAGGGCCAAGCGAGGTAACTGAACCATGCGGGACATGGTGATCGACAGCATCAGAGTCAGTCTTCTGAACTACCAGCGGGTAGTCATATTGAAGGAGAAGGATTCGGACAGGTACCTCCCGATCTGGATTGGGCCTTCGGAGGCTGACGCCATAGCGGTGAAACTCCAGAACGTGGATGTTCCGCGCCCTCTCACCCACGATCTCCTTGGCCAGGTGATATCGGATCTCGGCGGCACTGTGGACCATATTCTGATCTCAGGCCTTGATCACGACACGTATTTCGCCAAGATCATGTTGACGGTGGGCGGCCGGAGTATCACTATCGACTCAAGGCCTTCCGACGCGCTTGCGCTGGCGGTCAGGGTGGACGTTCCGATCTTCGCAGAAGACGAAGTGATGGAAAAGGCTGGAGTCCACCTCGATAAGGAGACCGGCAAAGCGATAGTCGGGGACGCCTTGCAAGAGGCGTCAGAGCGGTCCGGGAGCCCGGTGGCTGAGGGCGAGATCAAATCAATGTCCGCTTTCACCGACTTCATCGATTCGCTGGATCTGAGCGATTTCGAAGAAGGTGAAGAAGGGAAGCCTGGCCGGCGCTCAAACTAGCGCCGTCGCCCGTCGTTGATTCTGACCGGCATCCTGTGCATGCAATCGGCCCCTGCGTAAGGCCGCGCCTTCACTTCCCGCACATCGCACGCTAATCCCAACGGATTGTGGTTGCGGCATACCTTTCGTGATAAAGTACACAATCGGAATTTGCGAGGGTCACGGTGAGTGATCAGGGACGTGGATTCGGTTCAGGACACGGAGTGTCGGAAGACGGTCCGGGTGCTGATTCGCCGCCTCCTGAAGCTGATTCCGGGCAGAAGAACGAAGAGGTGTCCACTCTTCTGCTCCTGGGAAGGCTGACCGGTTTCGGCTGGTACGTCGCGATCAGTATTGCGGGTGGCGCGCTGCTCGGTGCCTGGCTGGACAGCCAGTTCGACACATCACCGGCGCTGGTACTCGTGGGTCTTGCAGTAGGAATAGCGGTTGCCGCGCTGGGCCTTGTTAGATTGATCCGCGCCTTTGGCGGACGGGCGGCCGCACGGAATGACGCCGAACCTGATGGGGCGGCGAAGTAACAGAAGAGAAGTCACCGACAGAAGTTGAAAAAGCCAGTCCTTCTCGCCGTTCTCGTACTCGTTGCCGCATCAGCCCTCATCTCGGTTGCAGGTGGCGCGCTTGGCGCCGCATTCGGCCTGGGATTCCTGGGCAGTCCCATTCCGGAGATCTCCGTTCCCGGAGAGAAGATCGCCGATATCGGCGGCTACGAGTTGATCAACTCATCGATCCTGTTCTGGGCCGCGATACTGATCATCATCACCGTCTCATTCCTGGGCACCAGGAATATGAAGATGGTGCCCACGGGATTCCAGAACTTCGTCGAGGCCCTGGTGGAAGGCTTCATCGGGCTCGTAGAGAGCGTCGGCGGGCCGTCCGCGCGCCGCTTTCTGCCACTGGTGATGACGATTTTCCTCACCGTTCTTGTATCGAACTGGCTTGGCATTCTCCCCGGCGTCGGGACTATAGGCCGAATCGAATCGGCCGAAGAGCTCGTGAGCCATGAGTTGCACGACCTGGAGGTCGAGATCCGCGAGTCCCAGCCTGATCTCAACGACGAGGAGGTCGAGGAGAGGGCGCTTACGGAGGCGCTTGCAGTGGTCGGGAAGAAGAAGCTCACTGTTTTCGATGACACGGCTGGAATCAACCTGATCCCATTCGGGCGCGGTGAGGACACGAAGGCGCCCTTGATCAACGTAGTCGGCGACGCGCAGGGCGTCCACGATATCGACGAGCGGCTAGCCACAAGCCGGCTGGTCAACGCTCCCCTCGACGCTGACGGAGACCCGCAGACCGAGCTGGTGGGCAAGAATGCCGGCATTCTCATTCCGTACCTGCGCGGCCCGAACACCGATCTGAACACGACCCTCGCGATCGCGCTCGTCGCCATGTTCGCCATCCAGTTCTGGGGTATTCGCACCCTTGGAATCCGGGGCTATGGCAGCAAGTTCATTAACCTGAAGAACGGCCCGATCCATTTCGCCGTCGGCTTGCTTGAGATCGTTTCCGAACTGTCACGAATAATCAGCTTCACATTCCGTCTTTTCGGGAACATGTTTGCGGGCGAGGTCCTGCTGGTGGTGATGGCGTTCCTGTTCCCGCTGATTGGTATTATTCCGTTCCTTGGCCTGGAGTTGTTCGTAGGCGCGATCCAGGCGTTCATTTTTGCGATGCTCACGCTCGTGTTCGCGGTGGTGGCCACGGCGGCCCATGGCGAAGAGGAGCATTAGCGATCCAGGAGTCTCTGATTACCGGGGATGTGAGCCCGGCGGCCGGAATCATGACCGGCACTGAAAACAGGTAGAAGGGGCTTGAGGCCCCCCCGGTGAAAGAAAACGTGAGAGATCACGTAGGAGGATAAGGTGTCAATAGTTGATCCGGAGATCGTCAGGGTAATAACCGATCTTGTCGTTCACGCCCAGGAAGTAGACAACCAATCCACGGTAGATGCGGCGGAGTTCAGCTCGGACGGGCTGAAGTCCATTGGCGCCGGCCTCGCCATGGGACTCGGCGCGCTCGGACCTGGCCTCGGCATTGGTCTGCTTGCTTCCAAGGCGATGGAAGCGATTGGCCGGAACCCCGAGGCTGTTGCGCCAATCCAGCAGAACATGGTTCTGGGGCTCGCATTTGCCGAGGCGCTTGGAATCTACGCTCTGGTTACCGCAGTCATCATCCTGTTCGTCTAGGCAAGGGGCATCGGGGTGACGGCATTGGGCATTACCTTCAGGTCCTCCGAAAAAGGGGAAGTCGTCCCAGTAAAGGGCGCCCGGTAAAGGGCGAAGAGAGCAGATATGGACGCACTCGGAATTAATTTGCCGGGGCTGGTAACCCAGCTCGTCAGCTTCTTGATACTTTTCGCGGTACTGGCGAAGCTGCTGTACGGGCCTATTCAGAAGACTCTGAACGAGCGCACGGAGCGCATTCGCGAGAGTCTTGAGGCGGCCGACAGGGCCAAGGAAGAGGCCGCGTCTTCCGCAGAGCGGGTGGAGGCGGAGATCGCCAGGGCGCGGGTCCAGGGCCAGGAGTTGATCGCCGATGCCCGCGAGGCGGCAGGGCGGTATCGGGAAGAGCAGGAAGGCCGGGCCCGTACGGAGGCTGACGCCTTGATCGAGCGCGCCCGCGCCGAGATCGGACGAGAACGCGACGCGGCGATAGAGCAGGTGCGGCTGGAATTTTCCGGCCTTGCCATTAGCGCGGCAGAGCGGATCGTGAACAAATCCCTGGACGGACCCACGCATCGGGAGCTGATTGAGAGCGTTCTTCGGGAAGGGTTGGAGGATCGGAAAAACTGAGCTTCTATTCCATACCTGATCGGCGCTCCGGCGCCGACAGTAACAGGGAGTTTGTGTAAGTGGCGGGACGGCCGACGGCGCGCCGATATGCGCGGGCGGTTTTTGAGCTTGCCCTCGAGCACGACGCTGTGGACCAGTGGTCAGATGACCTGGACCTCATGGCGGAAACGATGGGGGATCGAGATTTCTTTGCCCTGCTGGAGGCCCCACAGGTGCCGCTCCGGGTCAAGTACCAGGGAATAGACACGGTGCTGGCGGGCGCAAGCCAGTTGGCGCGTAATCTGGCCTCGGTGCTCGTGGATCACAGATCGGCGCGCTTTGCCGGAGCCATTCGCGACGAGTTCCGGGCGCTGGCAGACGCCCACAACGGAGTTGCGAGGGCTGAGGTGGTGACTGCGGTGGCCATGGAGAATGCCGAGCGCGAGCGCGTTAGCCAGCTCCTGGGTGGACTGGTCGGCGCAAAGATAGAGATAACAGAACGGGTGGACCCTGAGATCATCGGCGGAATCATCGCCAGGGTCGGGGATCACCTGATCGACGGTAGCGTAAGAACGAGGCTGGCTGACATGAGGGCCGCTCTGGCAGCCCCGCCGGTCGATTTTCAACAGAATTCATAGCGGGCCGATCGAGGCCCGAGAGACAAATCATTAGCGGCCGATTGAATCGGAGGCCGCGGAGGGAGCCGGATGGCAATCAGAGGTCAGGATATAGCCTCGGTCATCAAGAGGCAGATTGAAGAGTTCGGTGGCGAGCTCACTCTGGTTGACGTTGGGACCGTGGTGGAAGCGGCAGACGGAGTGGCCCGGATCCATGGCCTTGCGGATGTCAGGTCCATGGAGTTGCTCCAGTTCCCCGGCGATACGCTCGGGATGGCGCTGAACCTGGAGGAAGACAGTGTAGCCGCCGTGATCCTGGGCAGGTTTGCCCACATCAAGGAAGGCGACGAGGTCCGGAGCACCGGTCGTATTGTCGAAGTCCCCGTTGGGGACGCGCTGATCGGACGGGTGGTTGATCCGCTTGGCAGGCCGATTGACGGTAAGGGCCCGGTGAACACGACCGAGACCCGCCCGGTAGAGCAGGTGGCGCCGAACGTGATAAGCCGGAAATCGGTCGATACGCCGCTCCAGTTCGGCGTGAAGATCGTTGACGGCCTCATCCCGGTTGGCAGAGGCCAGCGAGAGTTGATTATCGGCGACCGCAACACCGGCAAGACCTCGCTGTGCGTGGACGCGATCATCAACCAGAAGGGCGGCGACGTCATCTGTGTGTACGTTGCCATCGGACAGAAGGCGAGCAAGGTTGCCGCCACCGTCGCCACCCTGGAGCAGCATGGCGCAATGGATCACACAATCGTGATCAACTCGGCCGCTTCCGACCCGGCGCCTGTGCAATACCTGGCCCCCTACACCGGCGCGACGATTGCGGAGTTCATCATGTACTCCGGCCGTGATGCTCTTATCGTCTATGACGATCTGACGAAGCATGCCTGGGCGTACAGGCAGATGTCGCTGTTGCTCAGGCGGCCTCCGGGACGTGAGGCGTATCCCGGAGATGTGTTCTACCTCCACTCCCGTCTGCTCGAGCGGTCGGCGAGGCTGGACGATGAGAACGGTGGCGGGTCATCGACGGCGCTGCCGATCATTGAGACGCAGGCGGGCGACCTTTCGGCCTACGTTCCTACCAATGTAATCTCGATCACGGACGGGCAGATCTATCTGGAGCCGGAACTTTTTGCCGCTGGTATCAGGCCCGCGTTGAATGTCGGTATCAGCGTGTCCCGAGTGGGAAGCGCCGCGCAAACGAAGGCGATGAAGGGCGTAGCGGGGCGGCTAAAACTCGAGATGGCGCAGTTCCGTGAAATTGCAGTGTTCGCGCAGTTTGGCACCGAAGACCTGGACGCCGCGACGCGCGCCCAGCTTGCGCGAGGCCAGCGGGCGAACGAGGTACTGAAGCAGGTTGAAGTCAACCCTCTTAGCATGGAGCAGCAAGTGTCGATTTTCTACCTGCTCACGTCAGGCGCCCTGGACGACGTGGCGCGGGACAAAGTAGTCGCGTTTGAGGCCGGCTGGCACGAATATGCGGCGGCCAACATTCCCAGCGTGCTCCAGGAGATCGCCAGTTCTGGCGACCTGTCCGACGAGGCAAGCAAGAAGCTTGACGAAGCCGCAGCCGGTTACAAGCAGACGGCAGAGCTGTAAGAGGCTGTAAGAGATGGCCAAGAACATTCGAGCGCTAAGGCTGCGAATCCGCAGTCTTGGCAATACGGCAAAGATAACGAAGGCGATGCAGATGATCGCCGCGTCGAAGATGCGCCGCGCTCAGGAGATGGTGCTGGCGGGCAGGCCGTATTCGGAAAAGATCGAAGTGATGCTGGCCGACCTGGCAGCGGTTCAGAGCCAGACCGACGAGGCGGCAGTGCCGTTGCTGGAGGTTCGTCCGGTTCAGAAAACGGCGCTTGTGCTGGTCACGCCCGACCGCGGACTTTGCGGGGGGCTGCACTCCAATATGAACCGCGCAGCAGGAGAGGCTATCCGAAACGCAGACTCGGATGTTGTAGTAATCACCGTGGGCCGCAAGGGCAGAGACTTTATCGTTCGTTCCGGCACGGAGTTGCTGGCGACGTTCGAGAATGTTGGCGACCGTCCCACGCTGGACGATACGCGGCCCATCTCCAGTATCGTCATCCAGGAGTTCGAGAAGCGCGCGATCGACCGGGTCTGGCTGGGCTTCTCCCGATTTGTAAATATTGGGGTGCAGAAGCCCGAGATATCGACTCTCATTCCGGTGGAGCCGGCAGAGTTGGAGCCGGGGCAGGCAGTGGACTATATCTACGAGCCGAGTCCCCGGGATGTGCTGGAGGAATTGCTGCCCCGCTTCGTTGAAATGGAGATCTACCACGCGATTCTTGAGGCGATAGCCAGCGAGCACTCGGCCCGGATGGTCGCGATGCAGAACGCGACGGACGCGGCCAATGATCTTATTGACGAGCTAACGCTGGTGCTGAACAAGGCGCGCCAGGAATCGATCACATCAGAGATACTCGACATCATCGGCGGTGTGGCTGCAGTCGAGCGTTAAGCCGGCCCCGTGGCGATCACAGGGGCGAAAGACCAGAAGCAAATAGAGGAGAGGCCCGCGAATGGCAAGTAAGGGCAAGGTCGTACAGGTAATCGGAACGGTGGTGGACATTGAGTTTCCCGCTGAAGAACTTCCGGACATCTACAACGCTCTCGAGCTTCAGCTCGATGGCGATCGACTGGTGCTCGAAGTCGAGCAACACGTTGGGAACAACTGGGTTCGCTGCCTTGCGCTGGGGACGACCGACGGCCTGCAGCGCGGCATCGAGGTGACCGACACCGGCGCGCCGGTGATGGTGCCGGTGGGCAACGCCACACTGGGGCGGCTCTTCGACGTTACCGGCACGCCGCTGGACAACCTGGGCGATGTCGAGACAGATGAGAGATGGCCGATTCACCGCCCGCCGCCATCATTTGACGAGCAGACCGGTACCACGGAGCAGCTTGAGACGGGCGTAAAGGTTTTTGACCTGCTGATACCGTTCCAGCGCGGCGGGAAGATCGGTGCTTTCGGGGGCGCCGGCACCGGCAAGACGGTAATCATCACCGAGTTGATTCGCTCGATTGCGCAGGAGCACAGCGGCGTGTCCGTATTCGCCGGCGTCGGTGAACGCTCTCGTGAAGGGAACGACCTCTGGCACGAGATGATGGACTACGGAGTGTTGAAGAACACGGTCCTCGTATTCGGCCAGATGAATGAGCCGCCCGGGACGCGCGCCCGGATCGCGCAGACGGGGTTGACGATGGCCGAGTATTTCCGGGACGTCCAGAAGCAGGACGTGCTGATGTTCATAGATAACGTCTACCGGTACATCCTGGCAGGCATGGAGGTATCCGGTCTACTGGGCCGCATGCCGTCGGCTGTGGGTTACCAGCCGACGCTCGCGACCGAGATAGGAGACCTGGAGGAGCGAATCACTTCCACGGTCAACGGCTCTATCACCTCGTTCCAGGCCGTCTATGTTCCGGCTGACGACTATACGGACCCCGGCATTGTGACGGTGTTCGGCCACCTTGATGCGACGATCAACCTCGAGCGCTCTTTGACCGAGCAGGGACTCTATCCGGCCGTCGACCCGCTCGCCTCGACATCTCGCATTCTTCAGCCCGGCATAGTTGGCGAAGAGCACTACAACACGGCCCGAGAGGTCCAGCGGATACTCCAGCGTTACAAGGAGCTTCAGGACGTCATCGCCATCCTTGGCATCGAAGAGCTATCGGAAGAAGATCGCGTGATAGTGGGCCGGGCGCGGCGGATACAGCGGTTCCTGACCCAGCCGTTCTTCGTGGCCGAGGCCTTCACCGGCATCCCCGGCAAGTACGTCCAGTTGCAGGACACGATCAAAGGTTTCTCAGAGATCCTCGAGGGCAAGCACGATGACCTCCCCGAGCAGGCCTTCTATATGGTGGGCGGAATCGACGAGGCCCGCGAGAAGGGCGAGAAGATGCAGGCGGAGACTGTAGCTTAGGCGCTACAAGGCCCCGGGTGGCCTGAGCGGGAGAAAAAAAGAGTGTCACCGTTTCGATTAGAAGTAGTTACGGCAGAGGAAGAACTCTTCGCCGGCGATGTGGACATACTCATTGCGCCGGGCAGGGAAGGACAGTTGGCGATACTCCCACACCATGCGCCGCTGCTGACGCAGTTGGGGCCTGGGCTCCTTGAGATCAGGACCGGGGGCGAAGCGGAGGAACTGGCCGTCTCCGGTGGCTTCCTGGAGATCCTTGGCAACAGGGCCGTGGTCCTCGCAGACGCGGCGGAGCGGGCCGAGGATATCGATATTGATCGCGCGGAGGCCGCGATGAAGCGTGCTCAGGAGCGGGTTGCCAGCCACGATAGCGATGTCGACCTGGAGCGCGCTCTGGCGCAGGTGGCGCGGGCCCGCACGCGCGTTGCGGTGGCCCGGAAGCGAAGGCGGCCCGAGCGGGTCTAGGCGCTCTTATCGGGTTCGACCCATATCAACAGAAAACGGCCCGCGTCAGGCGGGCCGTTTTCGTTATGCGTATCAGGCCTGGATTCAGGTCTTGAGATAGTAGGTCATCGACTGCAACGACATGACCGGGTCTATGTTCTTGATCTTCACTTTGCCGGGCGCGTGGGCACTTATTGGAGCGTAGTTGAGAATCGCCCCGATGCCAGCCTCCACGAGGCAGTCGATGACCTGCTGAGCGGCAGTCGCCGGCACCGCAACTATGCCGATGGCGATGCCGAGCCGCTCAACGACTGGCTTGATTTCCGAGATCGCATCGACTGAGATCCCGTCCACCGTCGTGCCGACCACGGCCGGGTTCATGTCGAATGCGGAGACGATCTTGAAACCTTCCGGCGCGAATCCAGGGTAGCTGATGATGGCTCTTCCAAGTCTTCCGACGCCGACCAGGCAGGCGTTCCACGTTCTATCGAGCCCGAGAATCTCGCGCAGCCTGAGGGCTAGGGCCTTGACGTTGTAGCCCCGGCCCTGCTTGCCGAAGCGCCCGAAGTAGGAAAGGTCTTTCCGGATCTGGGCCGGGGTCATGTGAAGTTGGGATCCCAACTGCTCGGAGCTGACCATCTCGATGCCGCGTTCCTCGAAGCTTGCTAGAACGCGTACGTAGAGGGGCAGTCTTTCAACGACGACGTCCGGGACGTCCATGGGATCGGTGGTGCGATTGGTGCGTGCGGGACTGATGGCCAAGAACCGTGCCCTCCCGGCGTCGAAATGGCAAATTGAGTGTTGTAAGGGGCGTAGTGTGTGCCTTATATCACAAGCGCAAAAGGCCCGGCAAGCAATTAACCTCTGGTCGCGGTTCCCGATGTAGGCGTAAGCTGCGTAAAGGCCAGTCCACATTTACCCCGTCAATTGAGTTGATTGAGATGTACGTCGGAATCGCCCATCTGGAACTTTATCTGCCCGAAAACCACTCGCTCAAGGGGAAACGCCGCGTGGTCAGATCCATGTGCGACCGCCTGCGGCACCGATTCCGGATATCGGTTGCTGAGACCGGCGGGCAGGACACATGGCAGATCGCTGAGATAGGCCTTGCGGCCGTTTCCGGCGATGCCGCGACGGCCCGGTCTGTGATCGAATCGGCGGTTGAATACGCTGAGAGTCATCTCTGGGACGTTCAGATTATTGATAGCGACGTGGATGTTTTAGACTTGCGGTAGGTGTAGTTCCCACGGACGTTGTACACATGGCGTGGGGGCTCACGAAGCCGGGAGTTAAATGAAAACCCCGACCCGACCGGCCGGGGTTTCAGAACTACGAGCGCGACTAACGCGCCGACTGGTTCAAGCGGCCTTTACAGTGCCGCCTGCAGCCTTCTCTCCGGTGCTCTTCTCGCTTGACGCCGTGGTCCCCTCCGACTTGGAGGAGAGCAGGAATCCGCACTGCAGGCACTCAAGATAGCGGCCGTATATGTCTCGCTCGTACTTGACGTCCCCGCGACAGCGGGGGCATGCCTTCAAGTACAGCATCATATCTATTAATTCCTTTCAATTTATCAATCTGGTGGGCAACTAATGCTCGCCATACGCTTTTCGTCGGGCTATGCCATTTCTGATGAAGGAAACCGCCCACTCGATCCGGGCCTACCCGGCTCGGCATGCAAGTTTACTACGGTTTCTGTTTCTGTCTACCCATATCGGTAACAGATTCCGTAAACTTTATGTTAACACTGGTCGTGGGGTCGAGACTCATGCAGATAGCGGAGGATAGGGCAAAGGCAATCATGAAACTTGACACGCCATGTATCAAGTCATAGCCTATGCTTTGTGTTAGGCATTTGGGTGTTAGACGCTGAGTAGAGTATTTCGGTTTCATCGATTACAGAATTGTTACCAGGAACGATGCATGACCGGCGATAGGTCCACTGCGAGTCCCGGATCTTCGGGTGGTCGCCGCGGGAGCGCGCTCGGACAGACGAATAGCGAGGAGCGGCTCGCTCTTTTCGAATCGCTGTTCAGCCACGTGGCGGTCGCGGCAGGCCTGCCCGCGCCAGAGCGCGGCCGCACCCGGACCGCGAGCACTCAGGCGCCCGGTGTCCGGGATTCAGTTGAGGTGACGGGACTATACATAATCAGCGTTGCGGCGCGACTGACAGAGATGCATCCGCAGACGCTGCGCAAGTATGAGAGAGTCGGGTTGATCCGTCCTTCAAGGACCCGGGGCAGCCTGAGGCTCTATTCGGAGGAGGATCTGGCCCGGCTGCGGCTGATCAGGAACCTGACCGATAGTTTCGGGCTGAATCTTGCCGGCGTGCGTCTGGTGATGGAGTTGGTGTCGCATCTGCATCATGTCCTGGAACAGGTAGAGAGCAGCGCCGACTTCTTGCAGACCTCTGGGGGCCGGGCTGTGAAGGCCGAGCTGGACGGGCTTTTGGAGGCCCTTGAAACCGGTTAGCGCGGGGCCCGCGAGTGACCGGAATATGCCGAAATATATCGCAGCATGGAGAGATCGTGAACAAAGAGGAAGAAAGAGAGCCGGGGGCTTCCGGCCAATCGCCGGAGGACACTCCTGAGGACACGCCAGGGGAAACCGGAGACGAGGTCCCAGAGGAGACTGGGACCGTAGACGGTGACGAGATAGCGCCGGACAGTGAGTTGGCTGAGGCGTTGAGGGAGAAGGATCAGTTCCGGGTCCTGGCCCAGCGCACGCAGGCTGATTTCGTTAATTTCCGAAGCAGGATTGAGGCAGAGAACGCCGAAATTCGCCGGAGATCGGTCCGTTCGGTCCTGATCCAGATCCTCGAGGTGGCGGACAGCATTGACGCCGCGCTTGAGTCGGAGGTGATTACCGGTGTCGATCAGAAGTTTGTGGACGGGGTGGAAGCCATCGGCCGGAGCTTCGAGTCTTTTCTATCCGGCGAGAGCGTCGAGAAGTTCGATAGTGTTGGCGAGAAGTTCGATCCCAGGCTTCATGAAGCGCTCATGAGAACGGAGACTGATGACCATCCGTCGGATACGGTGATCCGGGTCATGCGCGCGGGCTACAAGATGGGAGACGATGTCTTGCGGGCGGCGCTCGTAGAAGTAGCCGCGCCTCCGGCTTCCCCTGCGCCCGAGGATGGTGACGTCGCGGACGCGGAGCAGGAGCGAAGTTAGCCCAATGCGCCATATCAGCACGGCCCAGTAAAAGAAAAAACTGGCGCCGACGCATTGTCGGACGCCCCCAAACCTGAATGAATTTCTGGAGTCCCTGGAAACCCTGGTGTTCCAGCAAACAAGGAGAATAGATATCTAATGGCGAAAGCAGTCGGGATCGACCTCGGCACTACCAACTCGGTAGTCGCGGTATGGGAGGCCGGTGAGGCACGGATCCTGGAAAACAACGAGGGTCGGCGGACTACACCCTCGGTAGTGGCTGTGAACCCCAAGTCCGGTGAGAGATTCGTAGGTGAGCTTGCTCGCCGTCAGAGCATCACCAATCCTGAGAACACCGTCTACTCGGCCAAGCGGTTCATCGGCCGGCGCTTTGATGATGAGTCAGTGAAGCGGGACCAGTCGATGGTTTCGTTCAAGATCGTCAAGGGGACGAACGGGGACGCGTGGATTGAGCTCAATGGTGTCAAAGAGTCTCCGCCGGAGATTTCCGCGATGGTTCTTCGCAAGTTGAAGGAAGATGCCGAGGCCAAGCTCAACGACGAGGTGACCGAAGCGGTAATCACCGTTCCCGCCTACTTCAACGATAGCCAGCGCGAGGCCACAAAGGTGGCGGGCAAGATTGCCGGGCTGGAGGTGATGCGAATCATCAATGAGCCCACTGCCGCCGCTCTTGCCTATGGCATGGACAAAGAGGGCGACCGGACGATCGTGGTATTCGACCTCGGTGGCGGAACGTTCGATATCACCGTTCTCCAGCTTGGCGAGGGCGTGTTCGAGGTCAAGTCAACCAACGGGGATACTCATCTTGGCGGCGACGATTTTGACTTCCGCATCGTGGACTGGGCGGCGGACGAGTTCAAAGCCGAAAACGGGATCGACCTTCGTGGAGACCCGGCGGCGTTGCAGCGCCTGCGGGTGGAGGCGGAGCGCGCAAAGGTTGAACTCTCCAACGTCTCCCAGACGGAATTGAATCTTCCGTTCATCACCGCTGACGCCGAAGGCCCGAAGCATCTTTCCCTTCCGCTGACCCGGGCGAAGTTCGAGCAGTTGGTCGGCGATCTCGTAGAGAAAGTCGTCGAGCCCAGCAAGCAGGCGATGTCGGACGCCGGCATCGCATCATCGGATATCGACGAGATCATCCTGGTGGGCGGCCAGACCCGCATGCCGGCCGTGATCGAGAAGGTCAAGGCGGTTTTTGGCAAGGATCCCAACCAGTCCGTGAACCCGGATGAGGTCGTCGCCATCGGCGCCGCCATCCAGGCCGGCGTCCTTAAGGGCGACGTCAAAGACATCTTGCTGCTCGACGTTACGCCGCTGTCGCTTGGAATCGAAACGATGGGCGGAGTTGGCACCGTTCTGATTTCCCGGAACACGACGATTCCGACTGCGAAGTCTGAGTCGTTCACCACCGCTGCCGACAATCAACCCTCGGTCGAGGTGCACGTGTTCCAGGGAGAGCGCCCGATGGCGGCTGAGAACTCGTCGATCGGCAGGTTCATGCTGGACGGAATCCTGCCGGCGCCGCGCGGCGTCCCTCAGATCGAGGTGACCTTCGACATCGACGCCGATGGGATTTTGAAGGTCTCGGCGAAGGATCAGGCCACGGACAAGGAGCAGCACATCACGATCGCGGGCCGCTCCGGTTTGTCGGCCGATGAGATCGCTCGCGCCGTCCAGGATGCGGAAGCGCATGCCGAAGAGGATGAAAAACGACGCGTCGCCGTCGAGGCGAGGAATGCAGCGGACAGCGCCGTGTACGCGGCCGAGAAGGTGCTTTCCGAGCAGGAAGAGCATGTCCCGGAAGAGCTGAAGACCGAGATCAATGAAAAGATCAAGGGCGTGAAGGATCTTCTTGAAGACGAGGCGACGGAGGCGGACACGCTGACGGGCGCTGTTGACGAGTTGCAGCGGGCGCTCCAGAAGGTTGGCGAAGCCGTATACGCGGCGCAGGCCCAGAGCGGGACCGCGCCGGGCGCCGCGGACGGAGGCGAGGCGGGGCCGGCAGACGGCGATGACGAGCCGCCCGAGGACACGGTGGACGGCGAATTCCGGGAAGTTTAATTAGCGGCGTCTCGAATCGATAGCGAACGGAGTCCGCTGCAGCGGACTCCGTTTCGCGTCCGGACCCAAAATTTCGCGGCGCGTTAAGGCGTGGCTAGCTCAAGATGAAGATGAGAGTGCTCATAGTGGCGTAGACGGCGATCATGGTGATGCTTTTAGTTGCCGCCGTCGCTTTCCAGGGGCGGCTCGCGAAGACCAGTCCAGGTATGAAGATCAGCGTCATGGCAAGCCCGGCCATGGCGGCGACCTCGTGGACCGCGGAGATCTGTGTAAAGAATGCGCCCTTGGTGTAGGCGAAGGAGTCCACGGCAAGGACGATTCCGATGTTAAACATGTTGCTGCCGAGCAGATTGGAGAGCGCCATTTCCGGCGCGCCCAGCCTGAGCGAGGCGATGGCGACGGAAAACTCGGGAAGGGTGGTGCTGAGCGGCAGGAACTGCGCGCCCACGAAGCTCGATGACCATCCCATGGCTTCCGTTACATCGTCCGCGGCAAATGCGAGCCAAATGCCCGAGGCGGTGACGATTCCCACGGCTGCCAGATATCCACCTGCGCTCTTGACCAGTCTCTCTGAAGGCTTCGGGATTGAAAGCGATGGCATCCCGCTTGCGAGCGCGTTTCGAGAGGGGAGGACTGAGCCGAGCTGGCCGATGGTCCACAGCGCCGTAACGACGTAGGAGACGATAAGCAGTCCGGGCAGGATTCTGATGACGACCGACGGAACGCCAAGGGCGTCACGCCCGAGCACGAGGACGCCCGCTGCTATCAGGGTGACGAGAATCCCCGAGATTCCCATCTTCTTCGTCTCGGTGGTCGGATCATGAAGCATCTCACGCCACCTGAGACCAAGGATGGCGATCACGAGGAGGTTGAGGCTATTGGCGCCGAACGCACCGCCCGCGGCGAGGTTCGGGGAATCGATTTGCCGCACGGCCGTTATGCCGGTAACGAGCTCGGGCAGGGACGTAGCGGTCGCAAGGAGGATGACGCCTGCCCAGACGCGGCCGAGCCCCGTCTCATCAGCAATGGCGTCGCCGAATCGGACGAGAAACCATCCGCCGAGGAAGACCAGAAGCGATGCGCCGAAATATTGACCCCAGGCTTCGAGCAACCGGTCTTCACACTCTCCAGGACTTGCCGATACCGCAGGCAGGGCCACCCGGCGTGGCCCTGAAGGTCTAATTATGGCAGGACAGAGGGCCGCGTGCGTGCCGGGAGGCAGGTGACGCGCCGTTGAGAATTATTACTCGCCGGCTCCCAGCCTCACCTTGCCGTAATCCGCGGGAAAACATCTTGGTCATCGAGCCCTGGGATGTGTAGCTTCATAACCTGAGCCCAGTTGTGTGATCAAACGTCTGAAAACAAAGCGGGCGGGCAGGGTGGACGATGAACGTACTCGTAATTGACGACGATCCGGCCTATCTCTCACTGGTAGGACGTGCGTTTGAGCGCCTGGGCGGTCATTCAACCACGCTGGCGGTGGATAGCGCTTCCGGCCTCGAAATGGTCGGTGATACCCCACCTGATCTGCTGCTGCTTGACTGGCTCATGCCGGGGAAGAGCGGCATAGACATCCTGCTGGAGCTAGAGCGCCGCCCGCGATCACGCAGGCCGGGGTACGTGGTCATAATGACAGCGGCGCCGGATATCGGTCTGCTCAGGGAGATCGCGCTGGAGATTGGCGCCGATGAGGTGGTCTCGAAGCCCATCACCCGCCACGTTATGGCTGAGATAGCGGCCCGGGCGCGTGCGGGGCTGGCGCTTCAGGCGTAGCCGCGGGCAAGGGGCCAGGTGGGCGGGCAGATCGCGGCTGGTCAGGTCGCTACGGGCGCGCGTTCCCTGGTTTTCGGACTCATTTTCGCCTGCGGCAGGCAGATCGCCACTTCTGTGCCGTGGGCGGGGCGGCTGATGATGTCTATCACGCCGCCGTGCAGCTCAACGAGCGATCGCGCGACTGCGAGTCCGAGCCCGGACCCCACCACCGCGGGTTCCGTTGCCAGAGAATCAGGGACCACCCTGTAGTAGGGGTCAAATACCCTTTCGCGTTGCTTATGGTCGAAGCCGCTGCCCTCGTCGCGGATGGTGATATAGAGCGTGTTGCGCAGCATGCCCGCCCTGACGTGGATGCTGGCGCCGCAGGGCGAATACTTCGAGGCGTTGCTCAGAACGTTGATCAGCACCTGCGTCATGCGGGCCTTGTCGGCGTGAACTGTGACGCCGTCCAACTGCATGCCAAGGTCAAGGAACTGCCCGCGCCCCTCGATGATCGGCTGTATGGTGTCGACGGCCTCGATTATCAGTTCCGCGGGGTCAATGTCCCGGCTGTTGATCGTGAGTTCGCCGCGATCGTGGCGATGAAGCTCGAGCAGGTCGTCGATCAGCGCTGAGAGCCGGCGGCCGTTGAGGCGCATCATTCTCAGGTACTCGGCCTGTTTGGGAGTGATCTCTGGGCCGCACTTGCGTTCCATCAGGTCGACCAGCGCCACGATCGTAGTCAGCGGAGTGCGGATTTCGTGAGCGACTGCCGAGAGATACTGCGACTGATCGCTGAAGAAATCTTCGGCGTTGCCGTTGCCACTCGAATTACTACGATCAGGTGAGTCCAAAATATCCTTCCCCGCATGTCTGCTCCTGCAGTTCAGGAACCCGTAAGGAGCGAAACGGAGACTTTTTAGCACTGGGAAGCGGGGCAGGGGAACGCTACGTGGGTACTGTTCGGGCCGGTACTTCGGTACTGGCGCAAATATGCCTTCCTGACTTGGGCCCGACCTGGGGCCGAGTATGAAGGCGGGGAATCCGGTTCAGGCCAGACAGACTTCTGCGATGCGCAGCGCAGACCTGTTTTCCGTGAGTTTGGCCACAACGGAGCGGACTACGATTCTCAATCCGGCTGCGCTCATCTCAAGGGCTGACGCAATGTCCCTGCTGTCTACGCCTTCTGCCAGTTGGTTGAGAACGTTTTGTTCCCTGGTAGTCAGAGTCGTGAGCACCGGGCGGACGGGCTGCGCTTCTACCCAGGTCTTGCTCAGAACCCTTGCCAGCCGGGCTGCCACGTTGGGCATCTCCATGACGCGCTCGTAGATGGGGCGGTCTCCTTCACATACCCGGTGGATGAGGGCAGCGAGGAGTTTTGGCGCTGCGTCTTTGGCGATGCAGGCGGCCGCCCCGGCCTCGAGCGCGGCAAAAACGTGGTCATCTGACTCGTAGTCGTACAGCGCGATTGCCGCAACTGTTGGAAAGTCTGCTGCGGCTGCGGCGATGGTGGCGGCGCCGGTTAGTGCAGGGAGTTCGAGATCGATGAGCAGCAGATCGGGCGAGGTGTCCGAGAGGTGTGCCAGCGTGTCGCCGCCTCCGGCCGGATCCGTTGCCGCTTCTGTAGCCTCCCCGGATATTTCAAGGTTCTCGTCATGCTGAAGGGCGTCACGAAGCCCGGCGATGTATATGGAGTCTCTGGAAAGGATATGAGCGTGGACGGCGCTCATCAGGCGTTGGGCGGGGAGCCGGGGACGGGGGCGATGGGACCTTCCGGCGCATCGAGCCAGCCGCTATTCAGGGCGAGCACTACGGCGTGCGTCCTGTTGTTGGCGTGCAGCTTGGCCATGATGCCGCTCATCTGATTCTTGACGGTCTGCTCATTGATGCCGAGGGATGCCGCGATCTGCTTATTGCCGTGGCCCTGGGAGATCATCGATAGAACCTGCCGCTCCCGGTTGGTGAGGGGAGATACGAGTTTCTCGGTCTCTATACCGGCCAGCGAGTAGCTCTCGAACTGTTGAATCATCTGGCTGGCCACGCCGGGGCGGCCTTGCAGGGTGTCGCTGATCAGGTTTGCGCCGGTGCCGACTTCCCGGATCTGCTGCAACAGGTCGTCTGCGGGGGTGTCTTTTGCCACGAACGCCGCGGCGCCGACTTTGACGCTCTGGAAGATCTGATTGTCGTCTTCGTACGGCGAAAGGATGATCGTGGCGGTGGCCGGGTTTCGCATTCGGATTTGCCAGGCAACGCTGAGACCGCGCTGCTGCGGCAGGCCGATGTCAATGAGGGCCACGTCCGGTTGCAGGGCCTCAGTGGCCTCGACCGACTCGGCCAACTCGCCGTCCCAGATGCTGTCCAGGTCTGGCGCGTCCTGAAGAGCCCTCAGGATTCCTCGCCTGAAGATCTCGCTCGAGTCGGCAATCAGCACGGTGAGTGCTGCCAGGTTCTGGTTTGTCATGCTTTAAGTCACGTGATTACAGCCCGCGGCGCGGACGCGCGTGCAGGCAAGACGGCAATCATAGTAGCCGCGAGGGGTGCGGGGCTGTCAACATCGTTAGTACGCATCAAACTGCAGGAAACCACCGCCACGTTACCGTGTAACAGGTATCCGGAGTAATCGGGCGCCTATTTTCCGGCCCAGGATTTGACCATGGCTGCCGTCACCTGTGAGGCGACGTCTGCCGACTCCCATGGCTTGGATATTATGCCCTCGATGCCGAGATTGCGCGCCTTGTCCAACTCCTCGATTGACGTTGATCCGGTCAAGAGCAGCACGCGCGTGTGGCGGGTCGCGGCCTGCCGACGTATCTGGGCGAGGGCTTCCATGCCGCTCATGCCGGGCATGGTCAGATCGAGGAAGACGAGGTCGGGACGTTCGGATTCCAGCATTTCCAGGCCGCCGGACGCACTCGTTGCCTCGATGACCTCGTGGCCCATGTCTTCGAGGAGTTCACTCATCACGAACCGTACGTCGCGCTGGTCATCGACCAGGAGTATCTTCGCCATGGTTGGCCTTGAGGGCCGTCTCGCTCCTTTGCCGGGTGCGGATCCTCAAGGTTCCGGGGAGATCCATAGCCCACGCACAAGAAGAATTGTGCTGTTGCCCGGTGGCTATAGCTAGGCGAACATCGCCCAGCGGCGATGGGTAGAACTACCCAGATTGCCGGGGTTGACTGGCTGTTTTCGGCTCAGGAGATGCCGAAGACCGGAAAAAGGAGCGCCTGGAGTTGCTCGATACTGCGGTCTGCGAAGGCGGAGATCTGATTCCGCACCGCTTCTTCCGGCTCCGGGGGTAGCGGGTCTGCGAATTCTCTCTGGTTGCGTGTCGAGTCGCCGGGCGAATTAAACGATTCGGGAATGCGGTCGGGGATGTCCTGCTCTGACATGACGGCATAGGCCATGGCCCAGCCCCGTGCGACGGCGCCCAGGTCGTATCCGCCGCCACCGAGGGCGATCCATTTACACGATTCCCCTTTTCTTGAATCCCCTGCCAGGGCGCCCAGTTTGGCGACGGTCCCGGCAAAGCCCTGCGCGGTGAGCCGGAGGTGGGTGATGGGATCAAGCATGTGGGTATCTATGCCGAGCTGTGTGACTAGCACGTCAGGCTCGAAGGCCCGTACCAGAGGCGGCACAATGGCATCGAAGGCGCGGGCGTAGTCTTCATCGCCTGTGTATGGCGCGAGCGGGAGGTTGGCGGAAAAGCCATCCCCAGCCCCGGCGCCGGTCTCGTTCGTGAAGCCGGTGCCGGGGAAGAGGAACTGGCCGCTTTCGTGGAGCGAGATCGTAAGCACGGCGTCTGTATCATAAAAGGCGTGCTGGACCCCGTCTCCGTGATGGCAATCGATATCGACGTAAGCGACGCGCAGACCCTTTGCGGCAAGGCTTCGGATTACCATGACGGGGTCATTGAAGACGCAGAACCCGGATGCGCGGCCCGGCATGGCGTGGTGCAGCCCTCCGGCAGGGGCGAAGGCGACGTCCACATCTCCTGCGATCTGCTCTGCGGCGACCATCGCGGAGCCGGCGGCGAGCGCCTGGGCCCCGAATATGCCCGGGTAGATGGGGTTGTCACCGGGACCGAATCCGTACCGGGCGGCGATGCCGAGCCCATCGCTGCTGCCAAGTTGTTTTACCGCTTCTACGTACTCGGCGCTATGCGCGAGGGTCAGTTCCTCGTCCGAAGCGGGTCTGGGAGCCACGGTCCGGGAGTTGGGTGCGTCAAGAAAACCGGCTGCGCTGGCCAGTTCGTGCATGTATGAGAGCCGTATGGGGCGCATCGGATGCTCGTCGCTGAGGACGTGAGTCGCGAGGTCATCCGAGTAGATGAGCGCCGCCTGCCTCATTCTGGGGCTACGCCGTGACGCTGCAGCCGTATCACGCGCTCGTGCTCCGGCGCCGGTTATTGCCTCGGTTCTTCAGGGAGCGCAGGGCGAAAAACAGCAGGCCCGCGACTGCGCCAAGGCTGGTAGCAACGACCGGCCAGTTTCCGAATGTTCGCCACCTGGACTCCTCCAGCACCTCCCCCGCGGCACTCTCGGACTTGAAGAGCTGAACAAACGGTGACGGCGTGACCAGGGCCTCGGGCTGAATTTCTGTAGCATCCGGGTTTTCGTCCAGCGGCTCCGGTTCTTGTGATGCGGCGGGAGCATCTCCGGAGGAGACCGGTATGAGTTGCGGCTCGGCAAGCCCGAACTGGCGGGCCGTCCATACGTCATCGAGATTGTTGAGCTCGAAACCGTAGGCATCGCTGACCGCGTCGCCGATGCGGGTTCCGCGATCGATCGCTTCCAACAGCGCGGAGATCCGTTCAGCCCCGAACTCATCTATGAGGAAGCTGACGAAGGCCCCGGATTTTCCGTAGAAAAATGTGATGTCTCTACGCTGTCCCGGTACTCGATTCATGTTCTTGATGGGCATGAGGTCGTCTTCATCGTTGGCGCCGCGCAGCCGGGTCTGTGCGTTCCGGGTATCGTTTGACTCGAAGTAGACGGAGAGGCCCTCATTGAGCCACGCAGGCGGGCTTGCGATCGGGGAAGGCACCGCCTCGGCGAACATCAGGTGGGCGAGTTCGTGGACGAATGCCTGGGGATCAACCCCCCAGAGAACGAACTGGTCGAATTCGTCGAACGCGAAGCCTATGAACGTGTGGCCGCTGCGGGCGGCCTCGGTAGTCAGCGGGAACGCCAGGTCTGCCTCGCGGCTGGAGTTGATCAGCACCGCTTTGAATTCGGCTTCGCTTTCGAAGCCGTACACCCTGGCGATTTCGGGCATCCGAGCGTTGGAGGCGGCGAAGAGCCGGTCTATTTCAGTGTCGCTCCGGTCGTGGTAGACGATCGTCAGCTGGTTTTCCGTGCGGCGGTTCCACTGGAACTTGGGGTCCAGATATTCGATCCGTACCGGCTCTGTGGTGAACTCCTGGCCCTCTGAGTCGATGATTCGATAGCTGACTGTGAGGACGATTCCGGGCGGGAAGAAGTCGCTGCCGGATGTGGGAATCTCAAAAGAGGCTGATACGTTGTTGCCGGGTTGAAAGTCAGGGTACGAGTACGAGCTGACAACCCGAGGTCCATCCGGCTTGAAGAGCGCCTGGATCTCCGTGATTGGGGCGCCTTCTGCAGAAAGCTCGAGCTCGAAGGTGATTTTTTCGCCGTAGTTGATTGAGTGGGTGTTTCGCAGCACGCGTATCGTCTGGTCCTCATCGGACCCTGCGAACGCGGCGCTACTGGAACCAGAAATCGTTATCGACAGGCCGGCAGCGACCGCCAGCGCGGGCAACGCGATGCGCAGAAGGATGGCTCTAACAGAGGGCATGGCTTAGATTCCGACGATCTTGAGGGAGCCATGCGCCCTGTAGATCTTGTTAATAGTGATGAGCAACGCAGTAGCCGCCTCCAGGTAGCGGGCTGACTCCAGGCCGCCGGCATCTACCGGACGGGCCCCTGCGATCCCTCCGACCATTTCCATGACTGTCTTTTTTGCATCTTCATCGTCACTGCAAATAAGAACGTCTGTATTCATGTCGGACTCGGGGTCGGCCAGTTCGCCGGCGGGCAGGGTGTGGAATCCGGCCACCCACCTTGCGGTTGGCGCGAGAGCCGCCGCTTCTTCCGCCGCGGAGCCGGCGAGTGGCGGCGCGGCGGTCGCTCGGCCATGCGCGAATTTCAGGGGTGAAATCACGTTGATAACGATCTTTCCATCAAGTTTCGGTCTCAGTTCTTCAACGGTGGCCGCCTGTCCGGCATACGGGACTGCCAGGATTACGATATCGCCAGCGCGCGCGGCCGCCTTGTTCATGTCGCCGGTGACTTTGCCAGTAGTTGGGCCGGTATCTAGCCCCGCGCCGCGCCGGCCGTCGATTATCGATCCGATGGCTGTTGCTGCGGAGGAGGCTCTGCCGGCATCGCGGGAGCCGATCACGATATCGTGCCCGGCCAGAGCGAACCGGACCGCGAGGCCCTTGCCTTCAGGTCCTGTGCCGCCGATGAGGCCTATTGTTTGTTTTCGTGACATCTTGCCGTGGTTCGAATGGTTCCTGATACTGGATACGAATTTGATGCCCTGGTTGGACTGAGGGGGACGCGTTCAACTTCGTATATTCGATGGTATAACGCCGGGTAGGGCTATCGGGCGGGGTTTTGACTATCCGGACCGCCACGCGTAGCATCGGCCAGCCTGATACCCGCCACAATATTGGAAAGTTTGTGAATGCGTTACTTTCAACTCCTGATACGGGGCGAAAGCCACCTCGCGGTCGAAACGAGCGATGACACGCTGGTTGACCTGACTACGATCTCACCTCACGCCACCGGCGTCATCGAGCTTTTGCGTGCCGCCGCCCTTGTCGGCACAGACATCGACCAGATCGCGCGGGCGATCGTGGACCGCTCTTCCGGTGGGATGACGATTTCACTGGCGGACGTTGAAGATGCCACGGCCGAAGGCGGTCATGGTCCGCGTTTCGGTCTGCCGCTCGTCCCGCCCGAGGTATGGGCGGTGGGCGTGACGTACCAGGACTCGATGCGCGAGCGGCAGGCGGAGAGCGAGACGCCGGACGTTTACGCCAAGGTGTACGCCTCAGAGCGTCCGGAGGTGTTCTTCAAGGCGACGCCAGGCAGAGTCTCTGGTCCGTTCGAGGAGGTGGGAATTCGCGCCGATTCTGACTGGGACGTGCCTGAGCCTGAACTCGCATTCGTCCTCTTCGATGGTGCGGTAGCCGGTTATACGGTTGGAAACGATATGAGCAGCCGGACCATTGAGGGGCTCAACCCCCTGTACTTGCCCCAGGCGAAGATATACGACAAGTCCTGTTCAATCGGTCCGTGTTTCGTTACCCGTGAGACCGTTGGCGATCCCCAGGACCTCACCGTGAAGCTGACGATTGAGCGGGATGGCAATGAAGTGTTCACCGGCGCCACGTCTACGGGAAACATGCTCAGGGACTGCGACTATCTGGCGGACTGGCTGCAGCGCCACAACCCCGTGCCGGACGGCACCACGGTTCTTACGGGAACGGGAATCATTCCGCCGCCTGAGTTCACTCTGCAGGCCGGGGATGTGGTTTCGATCGAGATCGAAAAGATCGGCACCCTTACCAACACCGTAGTCGTTGTTTGAGGGAGTTTGCTGCAAAGTCTCGGGATTCCGCGTCAGTGCGCACTCCCCCGATGCGGTACCCTCTGTGCCGTCATGCTTATCCAGTGCGTCTGGCCGGGGCATCCGGTTGCCGCTTTTCGATATGAGAATTAGATGACCCTTAACGACCCAGCAGGTGGCGAATCTGCGGCGGATGCGACCCCCGCGTCCCTGGATGGCGCTGGCGATGGCGCTGGCGATTTAGCACGCGGTGAGTCCGTCGAGCGGCTCAGCGACGTGGCAGCGCGCCTGCGCGAGAGTGTACAGCGGGTGATCGTGGGCAAAGACGAGGCGATCGATCTTGCCCTGGTCGCGCTTCTGTGCCGTGGCCATGTGCTGCTGGAGGACGTTCCGGGCATTGGCAAGACCACGATGGCGAAGGCGCTGGCCCAGTCACTGGCATGTGATTTCAAGCGGATTCAGTTCACACCGGATCTGATGCCGGGCGATGTGCTTGGCGTGAACATCCTGAACATGCAGTCCGGGGAGTTCGATTTCAGGCCCGGACCGATCTTTGCCCAGGTCCTTCTTGCTGATGAGATCAATCGGGCGACTCCTCGTACGCAAACGGCGCTGCTCGAGGCGATGCAGGAGAGGCAGTCCACGATTGATGGCGAGACCCGGAAACTACCGGAGCCGTTTATCGTTCTGGCAACGCTGAATCCTATTGAAATGGAAGGCACTTTCCCGTTGCCGGAGGCCCAACTTGACCGATTCATGCTGCGCGTCACTCTCGGCTACCCGACTCAGGCCGAGGAGGCGGACATTCTTTTGCGATTCGGCGACCCTACGGAAGAGCCGTTCATCGATCCAGTCATGACGATTGAAGAGCTGATGCAGGCCCAGAAACTGGTAACTAAGGTGCGGATGGAAGATACGCTCCGCACGTATCTGCTGCAGGTGATAGACGCTACCAGGAACATGGAAGACCTACAGCTTGGGGCCAGCCCGCGTGCGTCTCTGGCCCTGTATCGCGCTTCGCAGGCGTGGGCGGCCATGAAGGGCCGGGCCTATGTGGTGCCGGACGATATAAAGCGGATGGTCAGCCCGGTTCTTGCCCACCGGATGATTCTCAGTCCCCAGGCGCGGCTCAGAGGGCGCGACGCAGAGTCGATACTGGACGATCGCATCCGGGACATCCCTGTCCCAATCGAACGTTAGGCCCAGTCGAACGCCAGGCCGGCTCCGGCTCACTCTGGCGAGGC
>JADFPB010000112.1 GCA_022562515.1 Chloroflexota bacterium
ACACCGAGAACTCCACGTCCATCGACGTCTCCACACCGGTGCCCAGCGGCTCACCATCACCCTGCAGCGCGTGGCCGTCCCCCAGATACAGCAACGCGCCCGGCTGGTACACCGGCAGATGCACCGTGGCGCCCTCGCGAATCTCGTTGTAATCGATATTGCCGCCGTACGGTCCCGAAGGCCCGGACGTAGGGGCGAAGTCACCCTCCGGCGCCACGCCGATACATCCCAGCATCGGCACCGCGTCGAACTCCTGACCCGCCGACTCGCCATCGCGCCTGCGCGGGCGCACCGTCCTGCGCTTCAGGTCGATATCCCACGGCAGCATGTTCGAACGGCCCGGCCGCACCAGGTCCTTCGCGTAATCGTCGGAGTACACCTGCTCAACGTGATCCGGCATCAGCGCCACCAGCCCGAGCCTGTACGACGTGTAGCCCCAGTCCCTGTTCAGCCGTACCTTCGACAGCTCGACCGAGATCGAATCCCCCGGCTCGGCGCCCTCCACGTAGAACGGCCCTGTCAGCGGATTCCCCGGCTCGTTCTTCTGCTCGCCATGTAGATCCTGTCCGCCCGAGTCCAGCGTCTTCGTCACCACCGTATCGCCCGGCTCGATGCGCGCCAGCACCGGGTATAGCCGTGAAAACGTCCTGTAATACCTATCCGCAACAACCGTGTGAACCCTGCCCATCAACCGCTCCCTCCGTCATTCCTCGCCGTAGTGGGGCAAGCCTAGCAGTTGGCCGTTTTCGTGTCGGGGTGTCTGCCCCACCGCCCGCCGCCCCCCAAAAATGTCATCCTTGGGCGCCCCGCGACCCGAGGATCTCAGCCTGCTGGGGCAATTCGCGTGCAATATGGCCGCAAACCCGCCAATCCCCATACAGTCCAGAGACATCTGATCCAGCGAATCCGCCAGCTAGATTCCCCTCGACGGATTCTGACCGACTGGAGCAATTCACTCCCAACGTGGCTACGAACGCTCCAATCCCGATATAGTCTGGAGAATCTGTCCCCCGCGGGCATTTCGCTTTCGATATGGCCACAGACGTCCCAATCCCGATACAGTCCAGAGAATCTGGCGCAATGAACCTCAACCACATCCGACAGCGCCTCGAAGCACGCGAACAATCCCTCTCCCCGTACGCCACCCGCGTAATAGACACCGCAGGCCGCTCCACCCCCGAAGAGCCCCATCCATACCGCACAGAGTTCCAGCGCGACCGCGACCGCATAATCCACACCAACACATTCAGGCGGCTAAAACACAAATCCCAGGTCTTCCTGGCCCCCCGGGGCGACCACTACACCACCCGCCTCACCCACACCATCGAAGTCCAGCAGGTCGCACGCACCATCGCCCGCGCACTCAACCTGAACGAAGATCTCGTTGAAGCAACCGCCCTCGGCCACGACCTCGGACACACGCCCTTCGGACACATCGGCGAAAAAGTCCTGGACAGGCTCCTCGACGGCGGCTTCCACCACTCCCGCCAATCAGTGCGGGTCGTCGAATCTCTCGAGAAAGCTGGCCGCGGCCTCAACCTCACCAGGGAAGTCATAGAGGGAATCCGGCGACACTCCAAGCCGCAGGGCGATTTCCTCAGCCGGGAAGCAGTCGACGGCATGTCACTCGAAGCCCAGACCGTCCGCGTCTCAGACGCCCTCGCCTACCTCACGCACGACATAAACGACGCCATCCGCGCCGGCGCAATCACCATCGACGACCTCCCCACCGCCGCCATCAAACGGCTCGGCGCCCGGCACTCCCAGAGAGTAGACGCCGTCATCACAGGCATCATCGAAGGCACCCTCCAGTCGATGGCCGATGCCGACACCGGCGGACAGCCACCCGTAATCACCATGCCCGACGATCTCGCCACAGTCACCAACGACCTTCGCGACTTCATGTTCGAACGCGTCTACCTCCCGCTAACCGACTCCGAACAGGGACTAGCAGCGCAAAAGATCGTCGAGGCACTCTTCTCGCACTACGTCGCCAACCCGGACGAGGTCACCCCCGAGATCAGATCATCCAGCGATTCGCCACAACGCGCCGCCGCCGACATGGTCTGCGGCATGACCGACGATTTCGCCCTCCGCAGAGCCGAAGAAATCACCCCCGGCATATCAGGCAACGCCTTCGGCGGCCGTATCTAAGCCTCGATCCAGACTACTCGCCGTAGAACGACAGCAAGGTCACGGCGAACAGGAATCCGGTGTTGAACGGCCAGTAGGCCGCTCTGACCACCAGGTTCTCCCGGAAATGGATGAATCCCCCGCCTACATGCGCGGCATACGCGATCGCATTGATCGTCACTCCCAGGACGGCCATGTAGGCGGCGAAGTAATACCACTCGAGATAGAGGACACCCGCATCTGGAAACTGCCCCCGAAGACGAGCATGCGCAAGCACAATCGCGAAGAAGAGGCTGACCGTATACGCCATCACCGCCATCGTGGCTATCAGCCCATAAGTCGGAGAGCCGCCGTACTTGATCGACCCATCGGACAGTGTTTCGCCGGCGCCCAGCGCCGCTGTTCGACCCGCAATCGCGAGCACGAAATGGGGCATCTTCGTGGTGATCATCACGGCGACGAATAGCAGCAAAGAGATGATTACCAGCGGCAGCATATTGGAAATGAACGGACCGACGAAACTCCTGCTGATTTCCACGTTGAATGCAAGCTCGGTGGTGCGGTCAAGCGTGGTGTTCACCTGGCCGAATTCCGTTCCGGGGTCACGCACCGAGTAGTTGAAGAAGCTTCTGTCGACATCCCACCCATCTACCGACAGGCCCTGCTCCACGCCGGGCAGCTCGCTGGGCAGCAGCGTATCGTAGTTATTCAGATCCGGCACGTTGAGAACCCCGCGCCCCAGATCGTTGTGAATTATGCGGATCGAGAGCCGCTCCCGGTCGAACGGATATCGTGCGAAGTCGAATTCAGTCGGGAAATCGGCATTGAAGTACCAGCCAAATTGCTCATCGGCGCCCTGCCGGCGTTTCCCATACGCGCGGTTATTCAAGTTGACCAGGCCGGTGCCTTCAATGGCGTCCGGGAGAAAAAGCCCGGTCAAGATCGGATCCGCAGTCTCGCCTGAACTCTCCAGCCTGAATCTCCCGCGGTCGTGGAACGTCTGCCACACGATACCCTGGACCTTGATCACCTCCGTCGTCGCGAACTCCACTGACGTAAGGTACATCCCAACACGGGACTCGAGAATCTCACTATCGATAAAGGGAGCGCCCGCCTCTTTGGCTTCCTCGAAGGCCAGCTTATGAGACGCAATCGCATCGCCAAGATTGACCCGCGCACTCACCAGCTGGGGCGGAGTCGTCCCGTGCCAGTACCAGACGAGCCCGATTCCCGTGATGAATACCACGGAGAGCAGGCCTGATGTCAGCCACAATCCGGCCCAGCTCCCGGCATACGCGCGACTCCATATGAGCGAGAGGAAGAACAGTAAGCCAATGGCAGCAGGAGCGAGGCGCATCAGCGCCTGCTTGGATTCGCTGCTCCTGCTGAATACCTCGTCCCGGAAGACTACGTAGCCGACCGGCCACCCCTGAGACGTAAATTCCAGCGCCAGGAGGGAATCCCGGCCGGTCACCTCGTCCGGATAGTCCAGTACGATCTGCTCTCCTCTCGATAGCGCCGCGAGCGCCTCGCCAAGGATCGCAGACCGTGAGCCGGGTATATCAGAAATGTTGAGCTGCCCATCCACGTAGGCGTCAACGGGATGGGCCAGATAGTCACCCGCCGAAGACAACATGAAGCTGTACCCGGTCTCTCGGAGAGCCAGCCATTGCACGATCTGTTCGAGAAAATCGAACGAAAAATCGGCGTATATAACACCACTCTGCTCCGGTCCGGCGGACGAGAAATCACCGAATCGGCGCCCGTACTCGGCGATGACGAGACCGGTCGAACCATCCCGGAACGGAGTGGTCCACGATTCACGATCCCGGACAGGAACGTGGTAGCGATCGGGATCCTTGTATCCCGTCTTGGCAGCCGTCGACGGGGCAGCGTAGTCCAGCTCTTCGTTTTCCCGTTCCAGGCCGGACACTTCATAGCTAAGAGGGAGGGCCGCATAAGGAGCGAAAAGCTCCCCGGCATCGTCGGGCGTATAAAAAACTCCCAGGCGGCGGATGAACTGGTTGGTATCCATAGGGATCGCCATCCGCGAACCCAATCCCGTATCGCCTGCCCACCCCTGGATACTGCCGGAGTTAATCTGGTCGGTCAGATCCGTTACATCGCGTTCCAACGACTCCAGGACCAGGTCGATCGCAGCACGGGCCGAGGCGACTTTCAGCAGCGCGTCTTGCCTGACCTGACTTTCATTGTCGGAACGGGAGTTCGCGTACTGGAGCGCGAAGAGAACCACCAGGACCAGACTGGCCAGGGCCGCAACATACGCAGCTCCTACGGTCAGTCTCTGCCACGGGGGAGCGTGAGGTTGTGGAACTAGCCTGGCGTAGATTTCCATGGGCATCCGGAGATTGCAGCGCTCATACTCGGTGGTCTGCGCGGTGAGGAAGCCTATAGATGGAGGAATCAGATGGCAAGGTTTAGACTTGGCAACCCCTGCGATACCGCGCTGCCGAAGGAGGTCTGGCGATGATTGAAAATATCCTCGTGCCGCTCGACGGTTCCGATCAGTCGGAACGGATCGGCAGGTGGGCCGGGGGCATGGCGAAGGGTCTCGGCGCCTCACTGACGTTGCTTGGCGTCCCGCCGACGAACTCAGGAAAGAGCGGTGAGGGAGCGGTCCAGGCACAAGATTCCCAGGAATACCTCCGTCAACTGGCCGATAAACTCGCCGCAATGGGAATCGAGGTGCACGTCGAAGTGCGGCCGGGCAAGCCGGCGGAAACGATCGTCGCGACCGCCAAAGAGCTGGAGACGGACATGATCGCCATCGCGACGAGGCGCGCCTCATCTCTCGCACGCAGCGTCCTGGGAAGCGTCACGGACCAGGTGCTCCACAACACCACCGTCCCCGTGATGGTCGTCAACCCGGACGCCCTCATAGTTTCAGAGCAGAGCCCCGACGTCCCTTCGACGCTCGTCGTGCCACTGGACGGATCTCCCCTGAGTGAAAAAGTGATCGCCCTGACGGAGACGTTCGCTAAGGCGGCCGGAGCCGAAATCAGTTACGCCCGGAGCATGGAGAGGGCCTTTTCCAACCCTGACGATCCTGTGGTCCAGGAGTTGCAGGCGGAATGCGAGCGATATCTCCGCGAATTCGTCTCCAGGTCTGAGTCAGCCGGGATCAAAGCGAAGTACCGGATCATGTCTGGAATACCTGCCGCAGAAATCATGAAAGCGGCGGATGAAGAGAAGAACGCCATCATCGTGATGAGCACCCACGGACGGACAGGGTTCAGAAGAGCCGTTCTGGGCAGCGTCTGTGACACCGTCGTCCGCTCAGCCCGGATTCCCGTCCTGGTACTACCCTCGGGATAAGGCTCATTCACGGCCGTCAGGCACGCCGCGTGGCTGCTGATCAGGCCTTCAATATCTCCCGCTGCGCCAGCACGCGCTCCAGCAGCGGCTGCATGCCCAGCTCCTGCGCGATGGCTAGCGCCTCGTCCTGGAGTTCGGTAGCCTTCTCGCGGCGTTGTCCTGAGCTGGTCGAAGGATCGCCGGTCTCACCGTGTTCCACAAGCATCTGGGCATAGTCGCCAGAAACCAGGGCCAGTGTCGGCCTGAACTCCACTTCTCGACTGCGCATGATCACATACTCGAAGTGTTCGGCGGCCTGATCGTAGCGCCCCATGCGCGCAGCCAGCATGCCGAGCAGGTGATCCACCGCCGTCCCGGACGGGCGGTCCCACCATCCGGCGAAACGGGACAGGTCGTCATACAGGCCGGGCACTGAATCATCGTCCCCGGTTGCCAGCGCACGGGCACTCCTGGCCATGTCGCGCAATAATTGATCCCGGGCGTAAATCAGAGATCGGAGTGACGAAAGTGACTCTTCAATCCGTTCGATTGCGTAAGATTCTCTGGCGGCAAGCCACACCGTAGTCGCCACAGCCACCTGTCCCCGGGGCGAGTAGTCCGCGATGGCGCTGGCCCATTCCTGCTCACTGAGTTCGCTTCCCGTATACGCCTGGAACACGATTTTTCGACGAAGAAATAATTCCTCGTTTCCTGCGCGCTCCAGTTCGGCTTTTGCCAGGCTGTTCGCGCTGACCCAGTCGCCCGCCCAGAGAGCGAACTCCCATGCAGTCTCATTTGCCTGGCTTAGAAACACCGGACGCCTTAGTCGCTCCCCGATTTCCGCGGCCCGCTTCAATAATGGTCTGGCCGATGCCATGTCCCACTGGCTGCTGTGGGCACGGACCGCGAACCTGACCGCCCGATGCTCGGTGAGCGGATCATCCGTCTCACGGGCCAGCTCGTCGGCCTTCAGGCAATACTCGATCACCTTCTCCGGCTCTCCAGTGGATTCATAGTGCTGGCCATAGTGGATCGTGACCCGGCCTTCAAGCCGCCTGTCGCCATACTGTTTCGCGATCTTCATCGCGCGGTCGTATGCCTCGATTTCTCTGTCAAAATCGCCCAGCTCGTCTTTGAAAGCAATCCCCTGGCGGGCGTGCAGGTATCCCGCTTCCAGAGAATTCGGATCGAGCAGCGCCAGGCCTTTCGATGTGAGATCAACAGTCCCGTGCAGATATGCAAACTGCGCGGGAAACTTGGCTGCCTGAGCAGCAGCGCCAACGTTCCCAGTCTCAACGTAAATATCAAATGCGGCGGCCAGTAAGTCCCATCCTTCCTGCCTGGTCTCAAGACTCGCCCTGACCGAAAGTATTCGGCCCAGCCCGTGCAATATTCGGGCCGTATGTTCGTCCTCGGGCTGCCCTTCCCTCAGTGCCCTGGCTTGCCGGAAATATGGCTCCGCATCATCGTAACCATTGGCGTCAAGCGCCCGCTCACCGGCAATGATCGAATACTCGACAGCCTTCTCGCCGCCAAGAACCGGCTCGGCCTCGGTGAAATGGCCGGCAAGCTCCGCGGCATGCTCATCCGCCTCGTCCCCGTAAGACGACTCCAGCGCCTCCGCGATCCGGGCGTGCAGCCTCACCCGCCGTGCCGCCGATAACTCGCCCATCAGCGTCTCCTGCATCAGGGCGTGCGTGAACTGGTAGAGTCCCACGTCCGTGGCGACCTCCTCCACCACGCGGGCATTCAGCGCCTCGTCCAGCACATCCAGCAGCATGTTTTCCGATACGTCCTCTGCCAGCTTCATCAGGACGTTGAAGTGGAATTGCCTGCCGACTACTGACGCGATGGTGAGAACCTCGTTGCAGCGCTCTGAAAGCCTGTCCAGCCTGCGGCCGATCACCTCCCGAACGCCTTCGGGTATCCGTATCTCCCAGGAGCTCGTCCCGCCCCGGGTTTTCGCTCCGGATGCAAGATCTCCCTCCTGGATAAGAAGACGGACCGTCTCCGTGACGAAAAGTGGGTTGCCCTCGGTCTGGGCATACACCACGTCTACCAGAGCGCTCGGTGGCTCGATTCCCGCCGCTACCTCGATAAAACGGTGGACATCGTGCTTTTGCAGCCCCCGAAGTACAACGCGATCGAACAGATGCTCACGGGTTAGCTCGCCCAGCGTTACTGAAAGAGGGTGCCTGCGATTTAGTTCCATGTCCCGATAGTTGCCGACGATCATCAACCGGGAGTTGCTCAGCTCGCGCGCCACGAACTCCAGCAGCATCAGAGACGGCTTATCCGCCCAGTGCAGGTCCTCCAGAATCAACACGATGGGCTGGGTGCCGGAAGCGGTCTTCAGAAACGTTGTGATGGAGTCGAAAAGCCTGAACCGCGCCGACTCAGGGTCGTCTATCTGCAACGGAGGCTGCAAGTCCGGCAGCCGCTCCTTCACGTCCGGCACGACCTCGGCTATCACCGACGCGGTGCTGCCCATCTCGCGCCGGACGGTCTCCGCGTCTCTGTCCGTGACATAGCTGCGAATAGCCTGCACCCACGGCCAGTACGGGGGTGCCCCTCCGCCTTCGTAACAACGGCCCCACAACACCTGCCCGCCGCGCATCCGGGCGTACGTCGCAAGCTCTTCCGCCGTCCGGGTCTTCCCGATGCCCGGCTCGCCAACCAGCGCCACCATCTTGCCGTGTCCGCCGAGCGTGTCCTCGAACGTGGCCTTGAGCTGGTCCATCTCGCGGTGGCGGCCGACGAAGACACCACGGGACATTGAGTCGAGCGACCCTTGCTCCTCCTCGTGAACGGCGGCGGCATCGGCAGGGTCGATGGCCTCCAGTGCCTGCAATACTTCCGCGGCGCTCTCAGGACGCTCAGCCGGGTCTTTGGCTAGCAGCCGCATGATGAGGCTGTCGAGGGTCTGAGGAAGCGACGGGTTGTGCCAGCTCGGCGCAACAGGGGGTGTGTTGATGTGCTGGCCGATGATGGCAATCTCATCGTCGCCCATGAACGGCGGACGACCGGTGACCATCTCGTAGAGCATTGCGCCGAGGGAGTAGAGGTCGGAGCGCGGGGTGATCTCACCGCCGGTCGCTTGCTCGGGCGAGATGTAGTCGATCGTGCCCTGCACCCGTTTCTTGGACGTGCCGACCTTGCAGCTCTGGCCGTAGTCGATCAGGCGCACCTCTTTGCCCTTGACGAGGACGTTCTTGGGGTTGAGGTCGGCGTGGACGAAGCCCATGCGGTGAATCGCGCGGAGGCCTTCGGCTGCCTTGGCGACCTGTGCCTTTTGCCGGGGCTTCGAATCGATCGCGATGCGGTTCGGAATGCGGACGCGGCGGTTGTTCGCTCGGCGAAGCGGGTCGATGAAGGATTGCTCTCGGACAGCCGCGTCCGATTTGTCGGATCGGTTACGAGTGGATACGACCATGTAGATTGCGGTTATCTGAGGGGCAGAGGAATCGAGTTTGCGTGCGCGCCGGGATCGAACGCGAATAGCGTAGCGGAGTATGTTGTGGCGGCCCTTTTGGAGATATCGGCGGGGCGCGGCCTCGAGCTGGCCTGGGTCGATAGCGCGGTGGATGCGTTCTTTCTCCACGTTCAGGGCTCGGGGCGGATCGAATTGCGCGACGGCTCGGTCATGCGGGTCGGCTTCGCCGCACGCAACGGCCATCCCTATACCTCGATCGGAAAGGTTTTGGTCCGCCGCGGCGCGCTTGACGCCGACCAGGTGACCATGCAGTCGATCAAATCCTGGCTCGCCGCGCATCCGGCCGCGGCGGCATCGATCATGGCGACCAATGCATCCTACGTGTTCTTCCGTGAACTCGACGGCGACGGCCCGATCGGCGCCGAGGGCGTGGCGCTGACCGCCGGCCGCAGTCTCGCCGTGGATCGCCGCTATTTGCCCCTCGGCGCGCCGGTGTGGCTGGACACCACGGCGCCGCTCGATCCCGCCACGCCGTTGCAAAGATTGATGGTGGCGCAGGATACCGGCAGCGCGATCAAGGGGCCGGTCCGGGGCGATGTATTTTGGGGCCATGGCAAGCTGGCCGCGCGCCGTGCCGGCCAGATGAAGCAGCGCGGCCGGTATTTCCTGTTGCTGCCGCGGACGGCCAGGCCGAAACCGGGCGGTCCGCAGTCTTGAAGTCCGCCGCGCCGATCCGCACGATCATCGCTGTTTTCGCG
>JADFPB010000113.1 GCA_022562515.1 Chloroflexota bacterium
ATGAACGCTCTCAATAAGTTGATTGATCGCGACACCAAACAATCTAATGTGTAGGATAAGTCAGTTTGGGAGCGGAGTCAAGTGTATCATTCCCCTCTGGACTATATAGGGATCGGGGCGATTGCGGCCAGATGTGATGGCGAGTTGCCCCGGGGGACGGCATGCAACGGTGTGCGCCGCCCACCCTTCGAGAGCCTCGGGATGGCGGAATGGGCGGCTCGGATCAGCCGTGGCGCACACACACGAATGCGGGGCGTCGTCCGGGGGCTTTAGCGGGAGATTACGGCGTCGCTTTTGCCGGATTTGAAGGCGATGGCTTCTTCTACGGCCTGTTCGAATCCGACCTGCGGGTCATAGCCGAAGTCTGAGCGGGCTGCGCTGAGGTCGTATTCGTAGTAGGTGGGCGCGGCGCCTGCGATGTTGACGCGGCAGTATGGCAGGTCCAGGACATTCGCCAGGTGGGGTACGGCCTCATCCCACGTGAACGGCGTCGGCGCGGCGAGCTGGTAGGTCTTGCCGAACGTTTTCAGTATGCCTGCTGCGGCTTCGAAGCCGTGGACGAGGTCGCGCACTTCTACGCTGTGCTTCTTCCAGGGGCGGCCGTTGGCATCGCAGGCGATGATTAGCTTGTCGCCCGCATCGTCTTCGGCTTTGAGGGCTTCGTATGTGGCGCGGCCGATGTCGTCCGTTCTTCCCTCGAAGTTGCGCAGGAAGGTCTTCAAGTAGAACTGCGGCCATGTGAGCACCTCGCCCGCACCCCAGACGTTGGCGAACCGGATGACGGTGGCGGGCAGATCGTGTTGCCGCACGTAACGGTCAACCAGATTCTCGCCAAGGACTTTCGAGTAGCCGTACCAGTCAGTTGTCGACAGCGGCAGCGAGTCTTCCCGGATGGGCTCTTCGATGCCTTCGGGCGGGTACTTGAACATTGTGGCATCGGTGCTGGTGAAGATCAGGTGCCGGAGGTCGTCGCCCAGTGCCAGGCCGGCTTCGAGGATGTTGAACAGGCCCTTGACGTTGATGTCGAAGTACTGCTCCGGCGTGAACGGCCCCCCGGCCTGGAACGCGGCGCCGAGGTGGAAGATCGTATCCCGTCCCGCCGCCGCGGACATGACGTCGTCGCGGGAGCGGAGGTCGCCCTCAACGATCTCCGCGCCTACCCGGTTCATGTTCTCGGCCATCCGGTCGCCGGGCCAGACGAAGCCCCGGACGTCGTGGCCGTTCTCGATGAACCGGCTCGCGATGTTGGCGCCGACGCGACCGGTGATTCCGGTCACCAGGATCTTCAATTTCGTACTCCAGAGCGCTGGACCACGGCAGGTATCCGACGGCAGGGTGGAAACCGCACGGAATCGTACACCAGCCGCCGGGACGCTATACTCGCCCCGCGTCACGGTGGTTGATTGCGAACAGGTGAAGGTGAGCCGGTATGAAAGGTCTTGTGTTCCTCGGCGACAGGGTGGCGGAGGTCCGCGAATTCGAGGATGCAGATCCTGGGCCGGGCGAGGTCCGGATCAAGCTGCGTTCGTCAGGCATGTGCGGGAGCGATCTGCACAGCTATCGCCAGCCCGCGGCCGAGCGCACGAACGTCGGCATCCGGCCCGGCCACGAGCCGTGCGGCGAGGTGGCGGAACTGGGTTCCGCCGTGACTGAGGTGCGCGTCGGCGATCGGGTGATGATTCATCACTACAAGGGATGTGGCCACTGCCGGTACTGCCGGGAGGGCTACAACCAGCTCTGCCTGAACCCCGGTCCAGAAAATCTCTACTATGGCGGCTCGGCGCACGGCGGCCATGGCGAGACGATGGTTTGCCCGGCGCGGCTGTGCGTGCCGTTGCCGGACGAGTTGACGTTCGATGAGGGCGCGATGCTGGCGTGCGGTTCATCGACCGCGTGGCTGGCGCTGGAGAAGATGGCCGTCTCAGGCCGCGACACGGTGGCAATATTCGGCCAGGGCCCGGTGGGGCTGGCGGGGACGATGCTGGCGGTGGCGATGGGCGCGCGCGTGATCGCGGTTGATCTGTCGGATGCGCGGCTTGCCATGGCCACCGACGCCGGGGCTGCGGAGGTGGTGAATCCAGCCAACGGAGACGTTGTTGAGCAGATTCTGGCGCTAACGAACGGCGAAGGCGCCGACGCGTCGCTTGAGGCCGCGGGCGCGCAGGCGACGCGGAAGGCCGCCGCAACGGCGGTGCGGGTCTTCGGCAGGACGGCGCTGGTGGGCGAGCGCGGCGAGGTGACCTGGGAGGCTACTCCGGACATCATTCATCGCCATCTGACTATCTATGGGTCCTGGACGGTGAGTATTCCGGGGATGGCGGAGTGCGCGCGGTTCGTGGTGGATAAGAAGGTGCCGCTGCAGAACATGGTCACGGGCAGGGTGGCGATTGACGATGCGCCGGCGGCATACCAGCGTTTCGATAAGCAGGACACGGGCAAGATGGTGATTGCCTGGGACTGATGCCCTCGCAGAGACGCCAGGGCGCAATAGGGTTGAGGCCAGCTCGCTGAAGATTCGCTCTCCTGGGAGGTGATGAATTGAAAGTTTTTCTCGGTACAGATTTTTCAGAAGACCGTCTCAGATTTACTGCCCAGATAGGGGCTGACGGCGTTTCTGGCGCCCCGAAGCAGGGTCCCGGCGACGACGGCTTCTTTTCCATCGAGACGCTGAGAAAACACAAAGATATCGTGGAGTCCTACGGCCTCGAATGGGCCGCCGTTCGGATGGCTCACCTGCAGTGGACCTACAGGTGGATGCTCGGGCTGCCGGGCGCCGACGAGCAGATCGAGAATTACAAGAAGAGCATTCGCAATATGGCCGAGGTCGGGCTCGGCTACATCATCTTCAACATGCACGCGCTGCGGATCTACCGGACATCAGACCAGGCGCCCGAGCGCGCAGGGGCCAGGTCGACGAGCTTCGATATTTCTCTGGCAACGGGCAACCCGCTGATGGAGCATCCGAACAGCGCATTCGACATCGAATGGGTGCCAGAGGATCAGCGGGAGCCAAAAACCGACGACCAGATGTGGACCAACCTGAAGCGATTTCTCGAGGCCATAACCCCGGTCGCCGAAGAAACGGGAGTGCGAATCGGTCTCCATCCCGATGATCCGCCCGTTCCGGAGATCTCGGGAATCGCCAGAATCATGCGGAGTCCAGACGCTTTCAGGAAGTACCTCGAGTTGGTCCCAAGCGACAATACGGGGGTCGTCTTCTGCCAGGGCTGCTTCACTGAGATGGGGTGTGATGTTCCAGCGGAGATCCGGCACTTCGGAGGTCGAGGCAAGATCTTCTCAGTCGACTTCCGCAACATCACCGGCACACTCGAGCACTTCCAGGAGACCTTCCCGGAGACCGGAAATGCCGACATGGTCGCAACGATGCAGGCTTACCACGATTCAGGTTTTGATGGCTGGATGACGCCTGACCACGCGATTCACCTCAACGGTGATTCGGATTGGGGCCATCGCTACTGGGCGTACGCAGTCGGCCACATCCGCGGAATCGACCAGGCGCTGAAGGGCACCTCCAAAACCTAGCTCACGACCAGTTCCAGGTTCGAGTGGCGTTTCGCGTACAGATCCTGGTTGACGGTGATCGCGAGGCCGGGTTCGGTGGGGACTCTGATTCGACCGTTTTTGAACTCGTATGCGCTGTCGTCATAGATGTCGAATTCGAGGGTTGAGTCTTCGGCCACGGTGAAGCGGTCGGTTACCGCGCCGAACTGCACGACGCCACTGAGGCCGATGCGGGCGCCGTTGAAGTTGTGGGGCGCGATCTTCGTGTCGTAGCCAGCCTCGATGATGTCCAGGGCAAGCTTGTGGAACGGCCAGAAGCCCAGGTGGAGCATGTCCGGCTGGATGGCGTCGAGCAGCTCCTGTTCCATCATCTCCCAGTAGATCGTATTGCGGCCCTGGTCTCCCTCACCGTCCACGAGCATTGTTTCGGGCGTGTACTTGTCCCGCCACCCGCGCAGCTTGCGGTAGCCGGCGATCTCCTCGGTGATCATCTCCTCCATCCAGTACGTCTTAGCGTCCGCGGTCTCCCGGATGTAGGTTTCGAGGAGGTCGAGCTTGCCGTCGTAGGCGTTGTTGGCGTCGACGAGAATTTTTATCTCCGGGCCGACGGCGTCGCGCACAGAGTTGACGACTTCTATATCGCGCTCCGTTCCCGCCTGTGGCTCGAACCATCGCCCCGGGCGGCCGATCTTGAGCTTGACCGCCGTCCAGCCTTTTGCCACCGCCTCGGAGGCTTCGCGGGCGACCGCGCCTGCGCCCTCTTCAGGGTGAATCAGGTCCTGGAAGTAGAGCGAGGAGTCGTATGGCTCTACCGAGTCGCTGACTGGGTCCCCGAGGAGGCGGTGCGCCGGGATGTCGAAGGCGCGGCCCATGAGGTCGAAGAGGGCGTAGCTGACAAAGCCGTGCTCCAGCAGGTAGGTCTCCCAGCGCGGGTTAACGCCTGTGACGCGCTGGCCGGAGAGGGTGTGGAACTCGAATATGTCGCGCCCGATGAGCGGTTGGAGCGCATTCTTGAGTCGCAGCAGGCTGCTGCGGTTCATGAACGGGCGGGCGTTGGTTATGCCGATGAGGCCGGAGTCGGTCTTGAACTGCGTCAGCCATTCGCGCTGGTTGTAGCCGTATGGCTCCATCCTGGAGTTGCGGCCGACCTGCCGCCCGAAGGCTGACTCCACCGGGGCGACTCGGATCTCGGTTATGCGATGTGGGTCAGGCACTTATCTGCACCTCGTGTTTTGCGTGGTCTCGGTCCCAGATATCGAGGTCGATCTCGAGGCCGAGCCCGTGAAAATTCCCGATCATATAGGCGCCGTTTTCGAATGACAGGCCGTCCGGTTTGTATGTGTGGTCAAGCTGGCGTTCGTCTTCGAAGTGGATGTAGGTTTCTGATGATGCCCCGAAGATCACTCCGGCGCGGGTGCCAAAGCGGCCGTTGCCGAAATTGCGCGGGTTGGAGCGAGTGCCCGTCCCTTCGAGCGTGCGTTCGATCTCCATCCAGTTTGCGAAGCCTTCCTGGCCGATGTCCGCCTGGTATGCGTCCATGAGTCCTTCGGCTGCGAGGTCCTGGTAGACGGGAGATACGGGGCTCTGGTCGACCTCGCCGCAGACGAGAAGCGCGTTTGGCGCGTGCCGCATCTGGATGTCTCGCATCCTGCGGTAGCCGTTCACGTCCGCCGTGATCATCTCCTCGAACCAGAAGATGTTCGCGCTGGCTGTCTCCCGCATCAGGTCTTCGAGCAGGTCGAAGCGTCCGTTGTAGCCGAAGTTGCCGTCGACCATGAGCAGGTGTTCCGGGCCTACGGCCTCACGGATGGCCTGGATCACCTCGATATCGCGCTGGAGGCCGTCTTCGGGGAGCATCCACCGGCTGCCGCGTCCTATTTTTATCTTCATGCGCCAGTAGCCATCGGCCCTTGACGCTGCGGCCTCTTCCGCGTTTTTCGCGGAGCCTTTTTCGGGATCAAGAAAATCCTGGTAGAACATCGTGGTGTCGTATGCGGGGACGGGGTTCCGGCGGCCGCCACCGAGCATGTCGATGCATGAGACACCGCGTGCTCTGCCAATGAGGTCGAAGGCAGCGATAGATAGCCATGGGTGGTCTCTGAACACGGCCGAGACGGTCTTTCCGACGCCTGTTACGCGGTCGCCATCCAGGGTGAGCAGCTCATCGAGCGTGCGGCCAAGGAACGCTTCTTTCAGGATGTCGAGCAGGCCCGCGACCGAGCCGTTTGGTGACCGCATGTAGCGGTTGGCGATGGTGAGGCCCTGCAGACCGGACTCGGTGTGCACGCGGACGAGCCACTCGGAGCGGCAGAGGCCGATGTTGTCGGCGAAGGCTACTTTGCCCACCTCTTTCCGGTGCCATACCGGGAGGTGGGTGACGCTGGCCCGGGTGATTTTCTGACTTGCCAATTCGAGTCCTCTGGTTCGGGTCAGGCAGAGATTACGATTTCGTGTGCGGCGTGGTCTCTGGCCCAGATGTCCGGGTCGATCTCCAGGCCCAGTCCATGAAACTCTCCGACGCGGTATCCGCCGTCTTCGAAGGTCAGGCCGTCGGGCTTGTAAGTGTGGTCATGCTGGCGTTCGTCTTCGTGGCTGACGAACGTCTTGGAGGCGGCGCCGAAGATGACGCTGGCGCGGGCGCCGTACCTGCCGTTGCCGAAGTTGTGGGGGACCGACTTCACGCCGCTGCCTTCGAGCTGCCGCTCCAGCTCCATCCAGCCTGCGAATCCGTGGCTGACGATGTCCGGCTGGTAGCCGTCGATGAGGCCCTGATCAATGAGGTCCTGGAAGACGGGTGAGATAGGATTGCGGTCGACTTCACCGCATACGAGCAGTGATTTTGCCCCGGCATGTTTGGCCTGCATCTCGCGCATCTGGCGGTACACATCGACGCCGGCTGTGACCATCTCCTCGAACCAGAAGATATTCGCGGACGCGGTCTCCTCGAAGAACCTACCGAGCAGGTCCATGCGGCCGTCATAACCAAAGTTGGCGTCTACCAGCAGGGTGAAATCTGGTCCGACGGCGTCGCGTATGGCGAGGACGACTTCTGCATCCCGGCGCATGCCGTCTTCGGGCAGCATCCAGCGCCCGCCACGGCCTGTTTTTATCTTCATCTGCCGGTAACCGGAAGCCTTCGCCGCAGCGGCTTCCTCCGCGCATTTTGCCGCGCCCTTCCCGGGGTCCAGAAAATCCTGGAAGTACATGGTCGTGTCGTATGCAGGTACCAGATCGCGGACTCGGCCGCCGAGCATGTCGAGGCATGAGATGCCGCTGACGCGGCCAACGAGGTCGAAGGCGGCGTTGGTCATCCAGGGGTGGTCCCTGAAGGCTCGCGATACGGTCTTGCCCACGCCGGTTACTTGATCGCCGTCCAGGGCCAGCAGCTCGTCCGTGGTGCGGCCTATCAGGGCTTCTTTCAGCGTATCGAGCAGCGCAGCCACGGTGCCATCGGGACCGCGCATGAAGCGGTTGGCGATGGTGAGGCCTTCCAGCCCGGAGTCGGTTCGGACGCGGACCAGCCACTCGGAGCGGCTGCGGCCGATGTTGTCGATGTAGGCGTTTTTGCCGACCTCTTTACGGTAGGAAACGGGAATATGGGTAAGACTGACCCGGGTGATCTTTTCTGCAGCCACGATGTTATTTCCGTCCAGTCTGGCATCGCGAGCTCTGTCGTTCTGCCGGGCGGATGATAGCGCCTTTTGGCGCGTTACGGGGCGCAGGCTAGAAGAAGTCCGACCCCATGACGTCGATGGTGTTGTCGGGCTCGAACGACTCGACCTGCGGGTCGGTCGAGGCGTGCATGACGATTCGCTCGCCCGGGACGGCGGGACGCTTGAAGCTCCCGCCGATGGTCTCACCGGGCTCGAGGCTGGCGAGATATACAGGTTCGAGGGCCTGGACGCCCGTCGGGTCGAGATGGACTGTGGTTGTGATCGTGATGTCGAGCGCCCTGCCAGGGCCGTTGTTGGTAATGGACCACTGCCATGAGGCGATTCCGTCTTCGGATATGGCGGCGTTGACGGCAAGTCTGTCCATGATGAGATCGTGTACCAGGAAGTCGACCACCTCGCGACTCTGAGTGTTGTTTTCCTCGTCGGCTTCCGGGATGGCCTCATCAGGGTCGATCTTGAAGAGAAGCGACTGGCCGATTGCCGAGTTGAGGGCGAGGGTGACTTTAGCCTCGTTTCCTGCGAACAGCAGAGGAATACTCACGGAGCCCACTTCGCTGCCGGTGTTGGTGTCGATCATTGCCACCCGGCTACTTCTTATCGGATTGCCGCCGCCGGTATTCCTGACCGTGATTATCCAGCTAAATCCCTCGCCTTTTTCGACGTCATACCTGTTCGCCTCGAGTTCTGTGATCTCCAGATCGGGAAGGAATATGTCGACCAGCTCCACTGTGACCGAGTTGTTCTCCGTGCTTACTTCTGTTCCAGATTCGGGTTCGATCTCGAAGATGAGCGTCTCGCCGATCTGAGCGCTCCGGCTGAAACGGGCCTCGATCGTTTCTCCCATCGGGATGCCGGGCAGGAGCGCCGAGTGGATCACGGTTATCTGATCGCCAGAGCCGGTGCCAGTGGAAGACAGGATGCGGAATCTGAATTTGCCACTATCACCGGGGCCCGCGTTGCCGATAGAAGCGGTCCACTCGACCGGCTCGCCGGGCAGCGGGTGGGCAGGCTGCGGGTTGACCGAGTCGAGTGCCAGGTCGGGGCGCAGGGCCGTTCTGGTTGAGATGCCGCCGGATCCGTTATTGTCCTCGTCCGCCTCATCGATGAGACCGGCCCGGTCGATTGAGAATGCGATCAGGCCATCGACCGTGGCCGCGACCTGGAATGTGCGGGTGATCTCCTCGCCGCGGGTGAGTACGGGGACCGCCATCGTCGCGATCTCTTCATCCGTGGCGGAGTCGACGAGGCTGACCGTTGTCGCCTCGTGGGTATCGCCCGGGCCGGCGTTGCGCACCGTTACCGACCAGTCGATCGTCTGGCCCGATGCAGCGTCGGCGCGTTCAGGGGCGTGGGCCGCTATCAGAAGATCGGGGAGCATGTAGTCGCCCAGCGCCACGGTGAGCGAGTTGTTCTCGAAATTCTCGTCGGCCATCGCGTCGTCGCCGGCGGCGCTGGTGTCACCGGCGACAAACGTCAGGAATTCGCCGGGGATGGCGTTGCGATTCACGGTCGCGCTGAACGAGTTGCCGGGTTCTATGGCGGGCATGCGGACCTCTTGCACCAGGAGCCTGCTGCCGTCTGGAGTCGAGTGGGCGAAGACGGACATGGTGAACGCATTCGCCGGTCCGCTGCCGGTGTTCTTGACCGTGACGTTCCATGCGACGCGCTGGCCGGGGTCTGCCAGCGCGGGAGTCGGAGAGGCTTCGCTCAGGACCAGGTCGGGAGGCGCGGAATTAGTCGGCGCAGCGGTTGGCGTCACGGCTGTGGCAGTGAGTGATGTCTCATCGGAGGCAGAGATGCCCGGAGCTACCGTTTTTTCAATATCTGTGGATACCTGATCGACGGCTGCTTCGGGCGCGGTTGCCACGGGCAGAGCCGCGAAAATGTCTGAGCCGGTCGCCAGGCGGCTTTGCTCGATGCCGGGCGCTGTGACCTTTGCTTCGGCGATGGCGGTGGCGGCTATCGCCAGGCCGCGCGCGGCGCCTGCTGAGGAGAAGATCGCGGGGCGCGATTTATCGGCCTTTCGCCCGGCTCGCGGCTCCGCGTCGCTAACGATAGCTCGAGCGCGTTCGGCGCGGTCGGTAATCCTGGCTTCGAGTCGTTCCGCCCAGTTGAGAGTGGCGGCTTTCGAGATGGCTTTGGGGCCGCCGGACTCCGCGGTGACGCGTGCGATGACGTTATCGACGCGGAAGAGGGCCACCCACCCGTCGCCGTCGGGGGCGATGAAGCCGCGATCGCCGAGTTGGATGGTTTCGCTTGATTCGCTGCCTGTATCACTGGGAAGGAGGGCGCCCAGTGCGTCATCGAGCGCCTGCTCTGCGGCCTCTGCCGAGTCGAGCCGCTCGACGAGGACGGAGACGGCGTTGCCGGACGGGTCGGAGTCGGTTGCGAGGAGTTCCAGGAGG